>JAUZRG010000059.1 GCA_030950585.1 Mariprofundaceae bacterium
TGAAGAGAGAAAGCCTGAAGACAGAAAGCCTGAAGACAGAAAGCCTGAAGACAGAAAGCCTGAAGAGAGAAAGCCTGAAGACAGAAAGCCTGAAGACAGAAAGCCTGAAGACAGAAAGCCTGAAGATAAAAAGCCTGAAGAGAGAAAGCCTGAAGACAGAAAGCCTGAAGACAGAAAGCCTGAAGACAGAAAGCCTGAAGACAGAAAGCCTGAAGACAGAAAGCCTGAAGACAGAAAGCCTGAAGACAGAAAGAAGGATTCACCCAGTTGAGCTAAAAAACAGGGTGAACCCAATCAATAAGGCGTTAACCAGAAGTCTTATTGATTTCTGTTAATTTACCAACCACAGCAGCACCGACTGAATCACCGAGAACATTCACTGTGGTACGGCAACGATCCAAGAACCAATCAATGGCCAATAATAAGCCAATACCTTCAAGCGGTAGACCAACAGCTTCAAGTACAATCACCATCGTGACAAGGCCAGCTTCAGGAATACCCGCTGCACCAATAGCAGCCAAGGTTGCCGTGACTAAGACAATGATTTGCTCACTCATACTTAAATCAATGCCATAAGCTTGGGCAATAAATAAAACGGCGACAGCTTCATACAAAGCCGTTCCATCCATATTCACCGTTGCGCCAAGGGGTAGAACAAAGCGGGTGGCTTTTTCATCCACACCAGCTTGTTTCACCGACTGCATGGTCAAAGGTAAGGTTGCACTGGATGATGCGGTTGAAAAAGCGGTCAATAAGGCCGATGCCAGATGTTTTAAATAAGGTAAAATCGCACGGCGTGCCACAAACAACAAGATCAAACACAGCAAGATAGAATGTGTGAGTAAGGCTGAAATCACGGTTGCAGCATAAGCAGCAAGACCACTGAGCTGTGCCATAAAGGCTTCACCACCGCCTGCTTTGCCTAAGTTGGCAGCAATCAAGGCAAAGACACCAATAGGAGCAAAGAGCATCACCCATGTGACGATTTTCATCATGGCTTCGTTCAAACCTTCAAAAAAGCGAATCACAGGTTTTCCTGTTTCACCTAAAGTTGTGAGGGCAGCGGCAAAGGCAATACAAAATAAGATGATCGGTAATAACTTCATATCGGCAGCAGCAGCAACAATATTGGGATGCACAAACGATAAAATAATATCGGAGAAGGAGATTTCACCAGGGCGAGAAACTTCTGCAATATCACCAATGGGAACACCCACACCGGGTTGCCACAAGTTGGCCATGATCAAACCGATGGTTACCGCCAAAAGGGTTGTGCTAGCATAATAAGCCACACTGATACCACCCAAACGACCCAACTTACGCACATCGCCAAGCCCACTCACGCCTGTGATAATACTGGCCACCACAAGGGGAACAATCAGCATTTTCAGGGTCGTCAAAAACAAATCACCGATCCATGCCACCATGTGCATTTTTTCGCCCCAGACATAACCACAAAAGCCGCCCAGAACAATGGCAATCAACATCAGCCATATTAAATTACTTTCGATCTTATCTTGCATAAAATCTCCTTAAATTGGTTTGGATAATGTCGCGGGGTCGGCCAAGGTCAAACCATTCCCCTTGATGCACATAACCATGTAGGCGTTGTTGCTGCATCAGATCTAAAAAAACCCGCATCATCGAAAACGATTGGCCTGCACTGTAGGCAGTGAAGACTTGGGGATCAAATACCGCGACACCGCAAAAGGTCCAGCTGGCTTGATCGGTGTGTTTGGGCATCACCTGTGTGTGCTGCAAAGAGAAATCACCCTCTGGATTGTGGGCAGGGTTGGCGGTCAGTGCCAAGCACGCACCAGCAGGTGGGCAGTCAAAGTCTTGCAAACGAATATCAGACCACACATCCACATTGTGAACCAACACAGGATCAGCACTCGGTAAGACCTGCAAAGCTTGGCAAACCCCACCGCCAGCATCCAAAATAGTTTCTTCTTCACTGATGCGAATATGCATGCCAAAGGCCGAGCCATCACCGACCACCGCTTTGAGTTTCTCCGATTGGTAGTGGGTATTGATCACCACATAAGCAATGCCTTGCCGCTGCAAACGGCGCAAGACATGCACAATCAAGGGAATGCCTGCAACTTCGACCAAGGCTTTGGGTTTGTCTTGGCGCATCCACTTCAGGCGTGTGCCAAAGCCTGCGGCCAAGATGATGGCTTGGGTTGGTATCATGGGTTGAATCCTTTTTTTGGCGGAGTAAGGTGTTTATAAAAAAAGGCGGCTTTAAGGGTGGGTGACTTATGCCGCCACAGCATGTTTCTCTGGAAAACTCATTTTTTTTCTTGATACTTTAACTTACGTTTATCAAAAGCAGGTTTTGTACCTTCTAATATCTGAATTATTTTTTGATTGATTTCAGGGTTTTCTATTGAACCTGAAGTAAATGTAAATTCGTTTTTATTCTGTTTGTTTATGTGAACATGAATAATTTGCTCGGCATCGGCACCGACTGCTAAATTAGGGTTGTGTGTTACCATGATGATCTGTCTTTTCTTTTTAGCTTTTTTGATAAAGCAGCTTAACATGCTGTAAACACTTTCATTATCAAGGTTATCTTCAGGTTGATCAATAACGAGGGGAATTTCTTCCTCATCAATAATTAGATAGAATATTAGAAGTAATGCACCTCTTTCCCCAGGTGATAACTGACTAAGTACTTTTCCACCTAACTTTAATTCGTATTTAGATTCTATATAATCTAGAGAAAATAGGTAGTCATAAAAAGAGCTCAATTTTTCCTTGTTTACTTGTTCACTGATTATGGCATCATTTTCTTCAAGAGTATGAATTATAGTTCTCAGCAATGCCTTTATTTGATCTTCATTGCTAAAGCCACTGTCTTCAATAATAGCTTTTATTTTATCTTCACTATTATCAGATCCATAAAAGCAACCTTTTCTGCCTTTATTGATATGTCCAAGAAAATCACGATAAAACCCTGTATTTAAATTAAACGAAGAGTCAATTTTTATATCATAATCCTGAAGTAAGTCCTTGTTTTGGGTAATTTTGTCATCAACTGATCTTTTGAAAGCGTTATACAATGCAATGATTTCATTTTTCTTTTTAAAAATGTCTAAGGATTTTTCGATCCTGTGGTTTCTCTCCATATTTAATTGATCAGCTAACTTATTTTCTATAAAAGCTTTTTCTGTTCTATAAAAGCTTAATGTATTTATTGCTGGGTTTTCGACATCTCCAGTCAACTTTTGTATTGTTTCTTCTATTTCTTTTTTTCGCTGTTCATTTTTTTGAAAAGCTCTTGCCTCACCTGTTAACTTGTCTGTTTCAACCTTGAGTTGCTCAGTCTCAAATTTTATTTTATATATTAGACTTTCATTATTACCCTCAGCACTTCTTTCTTTAATTGACTCAAATGTTTCAAAAGAAACTTTCACCTTCTTTAGTTTTGAATAACTCTCCTGAAGTAATCTATCAATAGAGGAATAATCAGCCTCAACTTTTAATATGTTTCCAATATCTAAGTCGAACTTTATAGCCTTTTCTGAGTTTTTTTGTAGAAACTCATCGAGTGATTGTTTTTGTTGCTCTATTGTTATTTTGAATTGTGTGATTGACTCAATCTTGCTGATGACTTTTGATTTCTCGGTTTCTTTTTCCTTCAGCTGTTTCTTTAGTGCCTCCAACTGAAGGTTGTGCTGCTCAATAATATTGTTTTTTTGACCTGAATCTTTATCACCTGTATTTGGATTCAATATTTTGGGTAAGTCTTCTAATTGTTTTTTCTGTTCTTGAATGTCTGTTTCTTTTTTGTCGATAAAACCATTTATTTTTCTGATGTAATCGGGGTGTTTTTTCTTTTCTAATTCAATAATCTCATTGTTTATACTTTGGATGCTGTTTTTTTGAATTTGAATATCTTTGTTAACATTCTCAGTTTTATATTTTTCGAGTTCCTGAAAGCTTGATTTATCGAATTTTTCATCATCCGAGATATACCCAAAAATTATTTTTTCTAATACACGTTGAAACTCAGATACGTCTATTTTATTCGTTAGTTCTTCAAAATAATTTTGTGGAATAAATCGTACGGATTCTGGCTTGTCAGTGTTTGGCTTTGCACTTAATAATATTTTATCAGACTTTCCTCCACTTTCCCATGTGATGTGAGCATGAAATTTATCAGCAAGTTTTCCTTGAAGAAATTTTTTCTTATGTAAAAAAGAAAAATATTTTTTGTCGGTATGCGTATCTCCTACTAAGCCTAGGATGTCTGCAATACCGCTTTTTCCACTTCCTTTGTTCCCAATAATAGCGACAAGTTCTTTGTTAAAGTCTATGGAAATTTTATTAAACCAAATATCACCAGAGTGTGTTGTATTTACCTGTTCAATTATTAATGTCTTTAAGTATCTCGTTTTATTGTTTTCAACTTTACTTAAAATGGGCGGCTTTTCTCCTATGTAAACTCGTTCTTCTGGTTCATAAATGATTTGCTTCAGACCTTCAAAGGTAAGGTCTGATTTTATCCAGCAAAATCTATCTTTTTTAGGAGTAAAGAGCTCTTCTTCAGAATGTGCGTCAGAACCGTGAATACATGCTTTTAACGATCCACAATTATCAAGAATGCTTTTTTTATCGACACCTTTTTTTTGCCCCAGAAAAAAAAGTCTGTCCTTTGGATTTCCAGAGAAAATAGCTTGCGATATTTTGTAAATATTACTGCGAACATCATCTAGTGACCCTTCTTCATGTTCAAATAAATCATAGTGTTTTTGCAAACTGGAGTTACCATCAGAGCTTGAGTTGGATACAGATATAATACAATTATCTCTTAGAGATGAATGTTTTTTAAAAATGTTTTTTAACTGTTCAGGGGATAAATGAAAAAGATTAATTCCTTTTTGATAGCATGTGTTTTCATCACAGTTCTCTGGTCTACTGCTTTTTCCTAAATCTATAATGCCACTTCGATTCATTTTATAACCACTAGAGGTCTCTAATGAACTAAAAAAGTTATTCTCTAAAGTTGAAAGAAAGTCTTCATCGGGGTTAAATAAACAATGGATGTTGATTAATGTCCCTTTATCTGTGGCGGGTAAAATACGTAGTTCAACATTAGGTAGAAGAAAAATGTTTTTAATATTTTCTTGTTCTAAAGAGTTAAATGATGAATTTTTATCAATTTTGGTTACAAATTCTTTTACTCTTTTATAGTTCTCTAAATTGAAGTAATCTGTGATCCCTATTGCGGATATATTCTTTGTTAATGCTTTTTGAAACATTGTAATGCAAAACTCATCAAATGTTTTACTGGTAAACTGATCATTTTTTTTTGTATCTTTAGTATGCACATGCAAATCCCACTTTCGCCATAAGGAACCCTTGGAAAATTTATTCATACTCATGTGCTTACCCCCTAAATATCTTATATGGTTTTAGCTATTACTTAAGTCCTACACAGCGCAACACATCATAGCGACAAACCTTGTTGAATACTCTAAAAATGATGGTGATCAATCCGCTGTTTCTTTGATACACCAAAAACCTGTTTTGTTGGAGCCTTCGCGTTGAATGATTTTTTTGTCGCGTAGCTTTTTGATATGTCGCTCAACGGTGCGTAGTGACTTGTGTGTTTTCTTTGCTAAGGCTGCGTGTGTAATCTGTGGATTATGCTTTATTTCTGATAAAATAGACTGTTCGATTTCGGATAAATTTATACCGCCACTTATACCGCCACTTATACCGCCATCACATGCGTGGTGAATGAGTGTGAGAATAAATTCAATGAAGCATGCCGAATCAGATTGATTTGTCGCATTTTGTAAGGCTTGGTAATAATTCTTTTGTTCTTTGTGGATTAAGCTCTCAATGGGAAGGTCTGCAAAGAGCGGATGCCATTGTTTTAAAATTAAACTTTGCCATAAACGCCCCATGCGTCCATTACCGTCAGCAAAAGGGTGAATGAATTCAAACTCATAGTGAAAGACAGCACCAAGAATGAGTGGGTGATGGTCGCTGCTTTTTACCCATTGCAACAGGTCATCCATCAATATAGGCACACGCTTTGCTGGTGGAGCCATGTGAACCACTGTTTTTCCCGACATCACACCCACACCACTTTGGCGATAAGTACCGCATTCATCAATCAGGCCAGTCATTAAAATCTGATGTGCTTCTAATAAATGTTGTTCATTTGCGGGTTGCCATCGCTTGAGCCCATCATAAGCAAGCATCGCGTTACGCACTTCTTGTATTTCTCGTGGGGGTGCAATCACATGTTTGCCATCCAACACGGCAGTGATTTGTTGTTCACTTAAGGTGTTTCCTTCAATAGCCAATGAACCATGAATGGTACGAATGCGGTTGATGCGCCGTAGGTTTAAATTCAGTTCATCGGATAAATGAGTTAAACGACCAAGCTGCTCACTAATTTGACTAACGAGGTTGATGATTTGGGGGGTGATTGTGAAGGGAGGATAATAGTTAGACATAAGCTATATTCTCAATTCTCTACACTGTGTGTAGACTATTTTTTTTTCGGTAAAAGCTTCTGCCACACGCAAGCAATGCCGCAACTGTTGGGTGCTCCACCCTTTGCCATAGGCTGCTGTTAACTGCTTGGATAAACTCGCAACCACCTGCTTTCCATATTCTGCCCGTTCCCCTTGTAAGATGGATTGGTGAATGCGTTGTCCTACCTGCCAATAGAGCAAACTAACTTCGGCATTGACGGCGACAGCCGCCCGTTGTTTGGCTGCATCAATCAATTGGCGAATATCACCAAGCAAGGGTTGTGTGTTTTTGTTGATACTGGGTGGCTTAGGCATGGGATAAACCTTGCTTCACATTTATGATGTGTTCAATCATGATGATTCTTGTTGATCATCATGGTGAATGGGTGTCGGCTCGACCATCCCAGCCCGCACACAGCGCAAGATGTCATAGCTATACACCTTACCTAAAGCTTCAAAAACGATGGAGAGTTTTTCTTCTTTTTTGTGTTTTTCAAAGGTGCTTTCGATCAGTTCCAATTCTTTGGCATCTAGGGTGAGGACATCTTGCAGGCTGAGCACATGGTTCTCGATGGCTTGGCTGAGGTGGCCGTAGATGGTGCTGGCATTGAGTCCGCGTTCTTTGGCGATGTCGTCGATCTCTAAGCCTTCTTGCCGCTTTTGCACACTGAAGAGGGCGGTGTCGCTTAAACCTGCACGGGCATAACTTTGATGCTGTGCGATGACGGCCAAAAAGGCTTCACCATAGTGTTCTAATTTGGCTTTACCGATACCTGAAAGCTCTCCCAACCCTTGCAGTGTGATATTGGATAAAGAAAGCATGGCTTCAAGGCTGCTATCGTGAAAAACCATGTAGGGTGGAATATCTTGTTCCACGGCCAGCTTGCGCCGTAATTCGCGTAGGGCATCCCAAAAAAGGCCTTGGCGTGCTTGGCCGTCTTGGCGTTGTCGTTTGGCTTTTTTCTCACGTTTTTTGTCTTTGCGTAACAACAAGGTTTGTTTACCACGCAGAATGGCATCGGCGGCTTGAGTGAGGTGCAAAGAGCCATAAGCTTCTTCGTCAACGGCCAAAAAGTTGCGAGCGACAAGTTGACGGTACACCGATTGCCATTGGGCTTCCTCCATATCCTCACCAATACCATAAGTACTGACTTGGTGATGGCCTAAGTTGCGGATGCGCTCGCTATCTTTGCCACGCAACACATCGACAAGATGACGCACGCCAAAGCGTTGGCCGGTGCGATACACACAGGATAAGGCTTTTTGTGCTGCCACGGTGGCATCCCATGTTTCGACGGGATTGAGGCAAGTATCACAATTACCACAAGGTTCTTTTAATTCATCATCAAAATACTGCAATAACATTTGGCGGCGGCAGCTGGTGAGCTCACAAAAACCGAGAATCGCATTGAGTTTTTGTTGTTCAATGCGTTGGTGCTGCGCATCGGCATCGGACTTTTGCATCATTTGGCGCAAGGTCACCACATCTTGTAGGCCATAACACATCCATGCATCGGCGGGTTGACCATCACGGCCAGCACGACCTGTTTCTTGGTAATAAGCTTCGATGCTTTTGGGTAGGCTTAAATGCGCCACAAAACGCACATCGGGTTTATCAATGCCCATGCCAAAAGCGATGGTGGCCACCATGATGATGCCATCGTCTTGCAAAAAGCGGGATTGATGTTGTTGACGTTGGGCTGCGGGTAAACCTGCGTGGTAGGGCAAGGCTTGCATGCCTTGGCCACTGAGCCATTTGGCAATGGCCTCGGTTTTTTTGCGCGATAGGCAATAGACAATGCCTGCATCCCCTTGATGTTCTTCTTGGATGAATTGCAATAGCTGCTGGCGTTCATTGTCCTGCTGTACGACGCGATAACAAATATTGGGGCGATCAAAACCACTGACAAAGGATTGTGCGTGGTCAAGGCAAAGGTTGTGTTTGATCTCTTTGCGGGTGCGCTCATCTGCTGTGGCGGTGAGGGCAATGCGTGGAATATTGGGAAATTGTTGGGCAAGAGCTGATAACTGCATGTATTCAGGGCGAAAATCATGACCCCACTGCGACACACAGTGCGCTTCGTCAATGGCAAAAAGGCAAATCTTGGTTTGTTGCAAGAGCTGCAAACTTTGGTTGGTCAGCAAGCGTTCAGGCGCGATATAGAGCAAATCCAGTTCTTGATTTCTGAGTTGATCTTCAACTTCACGCACTTCCAAAGACGATAAGGTTGAATTCAAATAGGCTGCCGAGACACCCAACTGATGCAGCGCATGTACTTGGTCTTGCATCAAGGCAATTAAGGGTGAAATGACCACCGCCACGCCGTCCATCACCAAGGCGGGCACTTGGTAACACAGGGATTTACCGCCACCTGTAGGCATGATCACCAAAGCATCTTGGCCTTGGCAAAGGCTTTGAATAATCTCGGCTTGTGATAAACGAAAATCACTGTAACCAAAGGTGTTTTTTAGAATGTTCAAAGCTTGCTGCATGACGATCTCCGTGAGGCGCAAGCTGCCAGAAGGCAAGCATGAAGGCATGTTTTGCTTTTGGATGTTGCCTACTTGTGATGGCCAATTGGCAAAAATAATGAAATGACTTACGCTTGAGCACAAATCTGTGTGTCGGGAAGTAGCATGTCCTTTATTCAAAACATTCATATTAAGCATATTCATCATTTAAATGATTTGGATATTGAGCTTGATTTAGAAACGAAGAAACACCTGATTTTAACGGGTAAAAATGGCAGTGGTAAAACTTCGGTATTGACGGAGATTCAGAAGGCTTTAATATGTATAGAAAGATCAGGATCTGTAGCATCGAATGCTCGCCCAAGGGTTGAGTATGTTTTATTTAATGGAGACCGTTTAGAGAGTTTGAGCTTATCTGTTTCACAAATTCAACGTACTCATCAACAATACATGCAAGGTGAGTTTATTTTATGTTTTTTTAAAGCAAGGCGCAGCAGTCACCTTGCTAGGGTCGATGGGCCTAAAAAGATAACTGTCGCCGACGTACATAGATTTGATCACCACGCCAATATGAATTTCATGCAATACCTTGTGAACTTAAAAACAGAACGCTCCTTTGCTCGCGATGATGATGACTTAGCGACTGTGACAAGCATTGATGCATGGTTTGAACATTTTGAAGCACAATTGCGTCAGTTGTTTTCAGATCCTAGTTTACGTTTGGTTTTTGATCGTAAAAATTATAATTTCTATTTTGAGCAAGACGGCCATGAACCCTTTGGTTTTTCTACCTTATCCGATGGCTATGCGGCGATCATGGATATTGTGACGGAATTGATGATGCGCATGCATACCGGTGATCAACCCATTTATGAGGTTGAAGGTATTGTCTTGATTGATGAAATTGAAACGCACCTTCATCTGGCATTGCAAAAACAAGTGTTACCTTTTTTAACGGCGTTGTTTCCCAATATTCAATTTATTGTCAGCACACATTCACCCTTTGTGCTGAACTCCATTGCTGATGCCGTGGTTTATGATCTTGATTATCGAGAAAGGGTGCATGATTTATCGGCTTATAGTTACGATGCCTTGGTGGAAAGCTATTTTGATCAAGATAAGTATTCAGAGGTGTTGAAAGATCAAGTTCAAGCTTATGCCACACTCGTTACACAAAAGAATTTGAATGATGTGCAGCAACAAGAAATGGCTCAGTTACAGCATAGCTTGCGTGAAAAGGTGAATGCACCGCTTGCTCAAGAAGTGCAACTTCAGTTTAAAGAATTAGAGATTCAACGGGTCTTAAATCATGGTTCCGATTAAACGCTCGTATCCTGCACCCACATGTTTAGCAAACGAGGCCACCAAGAAATCTGGTGATTATAAGTGTGGTGATGTCTTAGATCGTTTGCAACAGGACTTTTTCACTAAATGTTATATTTGTGAAGAAAAATATATAACGGCAGCTGAGGTAGAGCACTTGAGACCTCATCAAGGTGACCGTGCTTTAAAATATGATTGGGAAAATTTATTTTGGTCTTGTAGGCATTGCAATAATACCAAGTCAAACCGTTATCAGCCGATGTTGGATTGCACACAAGCAGCGGTGGATCGCTGCATTCGTTATGATGTTGTGCCGTATCCATCGATCACTATTGCCATTAGTGCAGAAGAGAAGGGTGTTGAAATCGACAACACCGTGCAGCTGTTGTTGGATGTTTATGTTGGAAAGACACACTTGAAAAAGTTGGAGTCGCAGAATTTGCGCCAAAAGCTAAGCATAGAGTGGGGGCTTTTTCTTTCTTGCCTTAAAAATGCTGTCGAAGATGAAAGTGTCTCACATCAAGAAGCCTTGAACCTGCATTTGCATAATAGCTCACCTTTTGCAGCCTTTAAACGCTGGAAAATATAGTCTGACCCTCGTTTAAATCAAAGGTTTTCAGCATGGATTGTGGATGAAAAATTCTAAGTGTTCCTTTTGGGTAAGAAAGCGATGAATTAGCCTTGTTTGAGTCCCTTCGCCCTCTGAGAGAAGGTTAGGATGAGGGAGTAAAAACTAATGGTTTTTTGTTCAAAAAATGATAAAAGAAATAAGGTGGTTAATGATGTTTAGTCGAATTTTGTGTGTTGTGTTTTTGTGTTTGGTCACAACGATGGCATACGCCGAAGAAGAAAAGTATGTGAAAGTTTCGGATGTGGAACGTGTGGGCGGAGGTTATGATTTTTATGTGAGTAATCGTGATGTGATTCCCCATGCTTTGACCTTAACATTTAAAAAACTGCAAAACTTAGAAGCCAATCAAGCTGCACCCTTTCAATTCATCATTCCTGCTCAGACTGAAAAAATGTTGTTTCTTCAGTTATCGGTGATCGCACCACGCAAAGCTTATGGTTATTCGTACCGAACACGAGATATGGCAGGCTTGCCCAATGCCCAGCACGATGATGCTTATGTGTATACCTTTCCTTTTGGACACGGAACCAAACACCAGTTGGTGCAAGGTTACTTGGGTTCGTTTACCCATCAGAGCCAATATGCCTTGGATTTTGATATGGACGTGGGCACACCTGTGTTGGCAGCACGTGAGGGCATCGTGGCTAGCACAGAAAGCAGCTATGATGTGGCAGGTGTGGGTGAATCTTTTAAAGATTATAGTAATTATGTGAAGGTCTATCACGAGGATGGCAGTATCGCATCTTATGTGCATTTGCGCCAAGGTGGAGTGGCCGTGGCACGTGGTGAGCGGGTCAGAGTGGGTCAACTCTTGGGTTATAGTGGCAACACAGGCCAAAGCTCAGGCCCTCATCTACATTTTGCGGTGCATGTCGTGAGCGCAGATGGAAAACCCAAAACAGTGCCCACACGATTTTTAGATCATCAGCATGATGCCATTCAAGTTCAAGAGAGTTTATTTTATTACGCCATGCACGAAGGACAAGCTGATTTTGACGTTGAGCTTGGCCGCGATATTGCGCAAGCGGATTATGCCGATTATGCCAAAGAAGTGGCCTATACGGGTGAAGTGACCATGCGTGAGGAAAAGAAAGACAAAACGACTTTATTTTTTATTCGCAATGGCACCGACCGCACGATGCACATCAAGTTGTTTTTCACCTTAATGAATATGCAAAGTAGTTTGGGCGAGGCTATGCCCTTGGTGTTTGAAGTGCCTGCTCAGACAGAGCACTTTGCCGTGATGTTGCGCCCCAAAAAGGCGGCGGCATACAGTTATCAATACCGTTATCAGTTTTCAGCTGGGCGTTGATTTTTCACCCCTCTCCCGCTGGAGAGGGGATTCAAGAAAAAGTTAAAAACACCCTTTTATTGAAAATTCACTTTACTTGATTTGCCTTTTGGGCGATAACTCCCGCCATGAAGTGGAATATTCCTAACCAATTAACTGTTTTTCGTGTTCTCTTAATCCCTGTACTGGCCTTTGTGTTTTATATCCCTGATTATTGGGGCTATATCTTGGCTACGCTGTGTTTTTTCATTGCCTCAATTACCGATTGGTTTGATGGCTATCTCGCCCGAAAATGGAATGAAACCAGTGAGTTTGGTCGTTTTTTAGACCCTGTTGCTGATAAATTACTGGTGATTACGACTTTAGTGCTGTTGGTCGAAGATCAGCGTGTGCCTGCTTTCTTGGCTGTGGTGATCATTGGTCGTGAGATTATGGTGAGTGCCCTCCGGGAGTGGTTGGCACAACGTGCGACGGTGGTACACGTCTCTCAACTAGCCAAGTGGAAGACTGCGTTTCAGATGCTCGCCATTGGTGGTTTGCTTTGGCACATTGATGTGTTGGGCGTGAATATGCATATGCTAGGTTTGATCTTATTGTGGATTGCTGCTGTGTTGACCATGTGGTCTGCGTTTGAATACTTAAAAGTGGCTTGGAAAGAAATATCTCGTTAAGCCACGAAGCATGTGTTGAAAGAACACATGCTTCAGATGTTTTACTTTCCGTTTGGATTCACACACTTATAAATATCGTATGTTTGTTTGCCATCATTGACGAGACTGGCTGTCACAATGGTGTCACCATGCATCTCTGCGGCTGAGTTGCGGGCGAGAATTTGTAAGTTTTCTTCGACACTGTCTTTTTCACGTTCAATAAAAGCCACTTTATCCAAAACAGAAACAGTGGTTTGACCCAAGTGCTTGCAGGTGCTGACTTCACCTTTGTCTAATAGACGAACTTTTTCGCCTTGGTTTGACGTTTTTATGTAGGAACCACAGCCGATGAGTAGGCTACATATTGCAATCGCAATGACTTTTTTCATAAAAAACACCCTCCAAAATCATATTTTAAAATGCTGCAAGCTTGCAGAATGTCTTTTCTCTTTACAAGGGATAACGCGCTTATGACTGGTCACTGTTAAGTGGACATCATAGGTTTGGGATCATGCGTTTAACAAGAGAAGTTAGAGATACTTGGTTGCAACATGAGCAGCGGAGTCATGGCCGAAAAAATGGCTATGTTACAAAAGGGCAAGCGGAGCGACTAGATAAGTGGTTACCAAAGATTTCATTGCACCGAGAAGATCGGGTTCAGGACAAGATTCCTAGGGATGTGCTTTTGGGGGTGGAGATTGGTTTTGGCAATGGTGAGTTTCTTGCTGAACTGACTCAGCAATACCCTGAATATTACTTTGTGGGTGTTGAGATTTATTTACCCGGCATTGCCAAGGCCATATCACGTCTTGATGCCTGTGATAACATTGAGCGGGTGCGGGTGTCGCAATTGCCAGCGCAATATGTGTTGGCGCAGCAAGTAGAGCCAAATAGTGTGGATATGATTCATGTGAACCACCCTGACCCTTGGCCAAAGAAAAAACATCATCATCGGCGTATTATTCAAAAAGAATTTGCCAATGTTTTGGCTTCACGCTTAAAACTTGGTGGTATTTTATCGTTGGCCAGTGATATCGATGAATTGGCCATATGGATGCGTGATATTTTGGATGAAGTGCCTGACTTGGTGAATGAAGCAGGTAAAGGTGGTTTTGTACCTCGGCCAGAAGGGCGTATTGTGACTAAATTTGAAGAACGGGGAATGAAAGCTGAGCGTATCAGCCAGTTCTTGCGTTATCGTAAAGTAGGGGCAAATACATGAGTTTAGAAATCAATCAAAAACAACTGGTGATGACGGCTGTACAAGGCGGGGTGGCACCTGCACATCAATGGGCTCCTTTTGAAGTTGGCGCATCGGGTGAAATCTTTTCATGGCCTTCCACAGGAGGCATCACCTATAACGTTAAAGTTGGTGACTCTGTGTTTGGCTGGGCGGGTGAGCACATTGAGCCGGGTGTGTCTTCACAGTTTACGCATGCCAATAAAAAAGCTGAGGCGGGTTATCAGTTTATGGCGTGCTGTGGTAATCAAGTGAAAGTGATTTCTGGTGAAGGCAAAGGTTCTATCGGCACAGTCCTCGGTCATCATGGTGGTGTGGAACATCTCATGTTGGACTTTGATGATGAGATTTTAGATAAACTGACCTATGATGATAAGTTTTTGATCCGTGGCTATGGTCAAGGCATGACGTTTATCGATCACCCTGAAGTCTTCATCTATAATCTCGCGCCTGACTTACTGGCCGCGTGGTGTTTGAAAGAGCGTGAAGATGGCTGCATTGAAGTCCCTGTATCGGTGATTGTGCCAAGTTATGCGATGGGTTCAGGCATCGGGGCGTTGTCGATGACCACAGGGGATTATGATATTTTGTGTCATGATACTGAAACGGTTGAAAAATATAACCTTGATAAATTGCGTTTTGGTGATTTTGTGGCCGTGTTAGATCACGACAATTGTTATGGACGAACCTATCGCAAAAACGCCATCACCATTGGTATGGTGATTCACTCTGACTCACCACTGGGTGGGCATGGCCCAGGTATGATGACGTTGATGAGTGCCTTGGATGCTAAGCTTGTGCCTGTGCTAGATGATACTGCCAATATGGGACAACGCTTAAGTATTGGTCGCTACAAAAAGTGAAAAAAGCTGCTTTATTTGGGCTAATTTTGCTGATGTCCTTACCTGCATATGCAAAAAGCAGTTGGGTAAGGGATGCTGATGGCAATATTACCAATGTTCGTTTTGATGATGACCCGCTTCCAGAAAAGAAGCCTATTCAAAAAGATGATCAGTCCAAAGAAGCAGATGCAGTTGCAGAAGAGCCAGCCCAGAGAGTGATTTGGAAGTGGAAGGATGCAAAAGGACATGTGCATTTTTCAGACAAAAAGGAAAGTGCCTCTGCACATGAGTTTAAAGCAAAAAGAAAATTGAATGTGGTGGGGAATTACTCAAAAAGACAAGCTGATAGTGTGTATCGCATTGCTTTTCGTCAGATGGGTGAGGCCATGATTATCAAAGGTGAAGTGAACGGTGTGTCATTGGACTTTGTGTTGGATACAGGGGCTAGTCTGGTGATTATTCCGCCATCCGTGGCACAGCGTACAGGTGTGAAAATTGATTTGAATCAGCGTATTTTATTGCAGACAGCGAGTGGTAAGGTAAACGCGCCAGCCGTCACCCTTGCCGAAGTAAAGCTTGGTTTCTTAGCACAAAAAAACATTGAAGCCGCAGTGCAAAACATTGGTATTCCCAACACAGGCTTATTGGGCATGAGTTTCTTAAAAGCATATAACATCACCATTAGTAAGCAATCTAAAGAATTAATTTTGGAGAAAAAATAATGCGTGTGGCTTGTGTGCAAATGCAAAGCTCGGATGATTGGCAGCAAAACCTACGGATCGTTGCTGAGATGATGCAACAAGCGGCTGATGCGGGTGTGCAGCTGTTGTTGTTCCCTGAAAACGTCCTTTTGATGGGTTCAAGCACAGAACAAAAGGAAGCCTTGGCACAATCGTACTCAAAGATTGTGGCGCGTTTTTCCAAGCTTGCCATCATGCATCACATGCATGTGATTGTAGGCTCTTTGATAGCACCCTTAGAAGGTCGTTTTATCAATCGCAGCCTTGTTTTCTCAGATCAAGGTCAGCTGTTGCGTGTCTATGATAAAATTCATTTGTTTGATGCTGTGGTAGGTGAAGAAATATACCGCGAATCAGACTTATTTCACGCAGGTGTTGAGCCTGAAACGGTTGATGTTGCTGCATGGAAATTAGGTTTAAGCATTTGTTATGACCTGCGCTTTCCTGAGTTATACCGTCATTATGCTTCTGTGGGCTGTCATGTCTTGTGTGTGCCTGCGGCTTTCACTTCGGTGACAGGTTTGGCACACTGGGAACCCTTATTGCGTAGCCGTGCGATTGAAAATCAATGCTATGTGTTGGCAGCAGGGCAGTGGGGCAAGCATGCGGATGGTCGTCAGACATGGGGACACAGCATGATCATTGACCCTTGGGGTCAGGTGTTAGATGAAAAAGAAAAAGGTTTGGGTTTGGTTATGGCGGATATGGATGAGAAACACCTTGCTCATATTCGTCAAACATTGCCTGTAGGGCAACATCGGAGGTTGGTTTGAAAGCGAGTCGTGAACAATTACGTGCGCATCGTCAGATTTTTTGGGGTGCGTGGCAGCGAGAATTAAATTCTGAGATTTTGGATGCCTTACAAGTGCGTATTGTGCGGGTGATTCATGAGCATCCTGAATACCATCCTTTATTTGATGATGAGGAAAGTTTCTTAGACCGTGATTTTAGCACCAATGATGGCATGAATCCTTATCTTCACCTTTCATTGCATTTGGCCTTGGAAGAGCAAGTGGCGACCCATCAACCTGCCGAAGCCGCCAATGTGTTGGTTCATCTCATGCAGCGCAAAGGTTTGAATCGGCATGATGGCTTACATGTGTTGCTAGAAATCTTAGCTGAGACAGTTTTTCATGCACAGCAAAAGGGTGGTGAGCCTGATGTGTTGGTATATCAGCAGCGTTTACAAGCTTTGTTAAGAGCATGAGATTATTTTTTATGACGCTCTTGTTCTTTGTGGGACCGATGGTGTTGATCTTTGCGGTGCGGAATGGTTTTTTATTGTGGCGTGCTTGGCTTAAGCTTCGCTGTGAACATCCTGAACCCAAAATCTTGGATGTGACCCCAATTGATAAAAGCTCAAACTATTTCGTGATTCTATCCATTTGTGTTTCATTGGCTATTTTTGCTTATGCTTGGGTGCAAATGAGCGATGATCATGATGTGGGTCATGTGGCTTCAACCCCAGAAAAAATATATGTACCCTCTTATATTGATGATGATGGTCATGTGGTGAAAGGCTACTATGCTGAGCCTGAAGACATAAAAGAGGTCAAATGAAGGGGTGGAGCTGATTGTTTTTCCACAACATGAAGTTCATTTAGAAACACCGTAAGGGTGCCCCTTGTGGGTACCCTGTTTTAGCCCCAAGATCTGATGATAAAAAACGACAAATGGGGTATGTATCCATTCGTAAAAAGGGTACCCACAAGGAGCACCCCTACTATTTTAATTGTGGCGTGGTGGAAAGTTGTAAGACATTATTCGTATAATGAACTTGTTATGCATTTCCACGTATGAACGATGAAAATGGTCATGCCTCGACCTTCTCTTTCTGTAACGGTTCAAGGTCATACTCAAAACTAGGTGCTCCAGCGATAATATCCTTAAGCGTGTAGCAAGATATAACACCTTCTCGAGGGTACTGGGCTTCAGCGATTCCCAGTATTCTCGACAGGGTCATTTTTGTTAGAGTGTGGCCATGTCATCTTCCCAACAAGTAAGTTGCCCATACTGCTTAGGATCCAAGCTTAAAACACACAAAGTTTATACGACGAAACACAATGGTATTCGCCATCTTTATAAGTGTTTAAGCTGCAAAAGCATCTTCTCCGAAACAAGGAATACTCCGATGGCGCAGCTGAACAGCCCATTGAGCAAGGTTGCAGGTGTTATTCGTGTACGGAAGTGAGGGTTTGGGTTTGCGAGCCACAGGGCGTATTTTTGGTATCCATAAAGGAACAGTGTCAATATGGGAAACGAAGTTTTCTAAACAAAAGCAACCTTTAATGCTTTACGCCATGTGCCATCAATTTATCAGCCTAACTTTTGAAGGAGATGAGCTTTACACCATTGTTAACAAGCGAACAAAGGCGAGCCACTCCGAAGGTTGGACGGTAGTTATCATGGAAAGGTCAAGTCGTTTTATT
>JAUZRG010000006.1 GCA_030950585.1 Mariprofundaceae bacterium
GTTTCAATCCGCTCCCAGCACTGAGACTGGGAGATATAGCACTTCATTTAAGATCTCAATATAAAACGAAAAAAACACTGTTTAACGCGAAGCTATGTTGCATCGCATCTACAGCAGTATGTTTTCAAAATATAATAAATATATATTCATATATATTAACACCTTAGATAAAGCGCGAAAACTACGGGAAATCAGGCATCACTTTAGGTTCGCGCTGCCATGCTTTTCCGCATAAGGCCAAATTGTAAAGAGCAACTTCAGAGAATCAAGGGTGCAGTAAAGTCCACATACGAATCTTTACCAAAAACTTGGACAGCCTTGTGATGACCACCATGCAAACGATAAATGCGAATACTATCTAAATCATGATTAATAATAGATCGTGCTTGATTGCATAGTTGATCAAATTGCATGGCATCAACACTACATTCAAAAACAGACCACTGCACACGCTGGCCATAGTCCAAACATAGTTTTGCGATATGGCGCAAACGTCTACGCCCAGCCTTTGTTTCTGTGTTGACATCATAGGTCAATAAAACATCCATAATTACCTCGGCATAAAGGGAATATACTCGCTAGACTCGCCTCGAATAAAGCGAGCCATCAGTCTTGCTTGAATCAAAATAGCTAAACCCAAAGGGATTTTTTCTTTTAATTCAGGGTGCATGATTTCTTCTTGTTTTCTATTTTGCACAGCGGTTAAAATGATTTTTCGAGCACCATCACTCATTTCCCATGCGCCACCTGTTCGTTCTGTGAAGTCACTGCCTTTTAATTGCTGGCGGTTGACCAATGTTAAAGCCAAACGGTCTGCAAAAATAGGGCGAAACTCTTCCATTAAATCTAAAGCTAAAGCAGGGCGACCCGAACGAAGGGCGTGTAAATAACCCACTTGTGGATCAAGGCCAACAGATTCTAGTGCGGAAGAGCAATCATTGCTGAGCATCGCATATAAAAAAGACAGCAATGCATTGATTCTATCTTTGGGTGGACGACGGCTGCGCCCATTCATCAAAAAATCATCACGATTTTTTCTAATCATTGAGCTAAAGCCATGAAAGTAAGTCTTTGCTGCATAACCTTCGATACCGCGTAGTTGATCCAAGTCCGTTGCACTGGGTAGATCAAGCAATGAACGGGCTAAGCTTTTGGCGATTTCTTTGAGCATGCTTTGATCTTGTTCATTTTTCGCTTCACGCGCACTGCGTAGGACAAGGCTTCGTGTGTTTTGAATTTTACCTGCCAATAAAGCTTTCACCAAATCAAGTGAGCGGTCTTCATCCAAGAGCAGGTGTTGAGCACGGCGCAAAAAGACATTGCCTGACTGTGGCCCGATGAGGCGCGCTTTAAAACGACCGTATTCACTTAAAAAGATCACACTTCGCCCATCTTCAGCACAGCGATGCAACATAAAAGGACTTACCATGACATTGCCAAATAAAACCACATCACCAATGTGATGCATGGGGATACGACTGACCGTTTTTTTTTCGATATCCAGTTTCAGTGTTTCACGTTCTAAGTGTAGATAACTTCCTTGGCTCATCACATACATGGTATTTAAAATTTTCCGCATGAATCCTCCGCAATAGGTTGAAAAATCGTTTGTTGAGAGACTTTTACGTCAGGCATACACATTTCAAGCAGCGAACATTGTTTGCAGTGTTTGCCATAAGGTGATAAAATAACACGTTGTTTTTTCACCATGTTGTGAACGGCTGCGACTGTTTCCAAGGTGGTTTGACGCAAACCATGATCAAGTTGAACTTCACGCCTGCGCCGACTTTTAACATGGTAGATGGCTCCGATGCTGATCGAACAGTCCAACATTTCTTCCAAACAAAGTGCCTGAGCGCAAAGCTGCACATCATCATGCAAGCCTGCTTTACGTGGGCCATGTTTGTATTCCACAGGAAAAACCATATTTTTCGGATGAAACTCCACCACATCGCACTTGCCTGTGATGGCTAAGCTATCCGACCAAACAGGCAAGGCGCGCTCAATACGCACCCCATCTTTCATTTCATATTCAGCCACATCCACACGCTCATGTTCTCGTTGGCCTTTTTGGGTGTGAAGGTTTTCACTCCACGCTTGCGCAACATGAATCAAAGCACATTGACGTGGACAATAAATATAATGTTGGAGTGCAGATATTGAGATTGCTTCAGACATACTAAAGGATGGATACGCCGTTTGGCAGCTCAGCAGTATTCACTTGAATGCTGTAGTCCGAAAAAGACCTTGGTGCAGTCACGCCTTCATTTAATGTGACTTGGACACGTTCAAATAACGCGTGGGCAGGTGCATTCCCCATGTTTGAATCATGTTTAAAAACAACAAGTTTTCGTGTTGCCATCAACCCGCGTGCCGCAGAACGATCATGCTCAAACATGTTTTGCAACGATTCCAAAAGTAAGGCGAGGTCTTCTTCAGAAAAACCAACTTGATTGGCAAGCGGTGCAGAGATAAAACCATGTGCTTGGTATAGGCCATAGGGAATGGTGAACTTACGCCCCATGGTGCGATTATCACCATCTTGTTTTTCAGCTTCTTTTTCTGTGGTAACAGCCATGCGAGTGATTGAGTGTTCCAGCGTGACAACAGGATCTAGGCTACGTGCAAAAGTGATTTGAACGGGGCCACGCACTTGCCCACAATTCACGCCTGTAGACATCACCGCACCAAAGGTACGTACATCGTAAAAGTTTTTGCACATCCATTGCCGTGCTTCTTCTACTTTTGCCCCACCTTTCCTCTTTTTATCATTCTTTAATAACGCTTCTTCACCGATACCCACATAAGCACGTTCATGTTGTTGATTTAAAATGGCTTTTTCTTTGACATAAATTTCATAAGGTGGGTTTTCACCATGCTTTAGGCCAACATAGTTTCTAATTTTACGTTTCAAACACACGTCGGTGACCAAGCCTTTGCCTGTTTCAGCATCGACCCTTGGTAGGTTTCCTGCATCAGGGTCACCATTGGGATTGCCATCTTGCACATCAAAAAGAAGTACAAAGTCATATCTGTTCTGAATTGAGTTAGTCATTGCTTACGTCCTTATTCTCTTTTTTTGTAAATAACTCTTGGCGTTGATGGTAATAGCCAATGGCAAAACGACCTTGATCAGCAATGGTTAAGTGAGCGGGAAAATCTTGAATGGATGTCATGATTTCGCCTATGAGCCGTTCTATGTTGATGGCTCGTCCTTTAGATAACTTGGCAAGGTGATGTTTGCTTAATTTAATGAGTGTTGAAAAAACAGTTACAGGTGAACTCGATGCCGAGCCATAATAACGATCTCGAATGGTGGCGTTCAACCCCGGGTTGGCTTCTTCTTGTATTTTTTCTAATACAGCAAAAAAACGCCCAAGTTGATACGCTGTATTGGTATTATTTTCATCAAGAGACACGTGAATATCCTCCTCTGTGGATTCTTTTTGACGGTTTAAACAAGCTTTAATGAGTGCAACACGCGGATAACTAATATGCTGCTCAGCTTTAATCCGCCGAACCGCTGCACCCAGCAGTGTTTGGGGGTAAGGCTCACCTGCTAAAATAGCCCGCATGGTTTCGCCTGCTAAGTTGGGTGGAATGTTTTCGGCTTTTCCTAAGCTGGCTGTAGAAACCAATAGCCGAAACAAGGGTAAATATGCCATTTCTTTTGGACTATGAACGATTTTGGTGTCATCAAAATGTTTGGCAATGTGTTCTGCCAATTCAGCAACCGTCGAGACTGACCAAAAGCGAATCGCAATACGTGCAGCATTGGGAGCTAAACCAAGCACATAAAAACGATTGTTTTTATCATCACCTGTGTAACGGCCGTTGTGGATGGATTTAAACAACTGTTCAACAGCCCGAAAGTTACGATCTGGGTCATCCTGATTCGGTTCGCCAAACATATTGGGCAAGGCTTGCTCAAAGTCTGTCATTTCTTCAGCCCAGAAGATTGTCGATGTATCACCGATTTGCATGCGCTGGGGTGAATCTTGCCGCAATAAATGGTTTAGGGCTGTGGTATAGGCAAACACAGCTTGTTTGGATATGGGTGCATTGCCACCTTGTTTTTTCCCAAACGATTCTGAAGCATCCAAATTAAAGGAAACAATGTTTGCCCCAGAAGACTGAGCACCCCAAACACCCTTAATGGATGGATGTAAACGCTCAACCTCATGGTGATCACCTGTGATAAGGCAATGTTGCTTTTCACCACCACCTTCTAAAGATTTTTCTTGAACGGCTGCGATGACTTGGTGGCTTTGGCAGACTAAATCATGTTGACCATGCAAGCGAAAACTAATATTTGGGTTTGTTTTTTTGATCTCTTTCCAATGTAGAAACTCGGATAACTGTTTAAGATCAAGCTTTTCAAAAAAAGCTTGGACTGCCTCTAAACCACAGTCGTTGTTGAGGTGTCCAAGCTCGTTCGCTGCTTTATCCCAAAAAAAGATGTGTTGATCATCCACCCGCATTTGCCGTTTGGAAAGATCTTTTCTAATGAGATCACATGCATCGCAAAAACAACCATAAAAAGGAAAATGTTCACTCTTGGTATCAATACCAAGCACGTATTCTGCATTGTCCCATAACAAGTTAGCAGCAATACCCGATGTTTTTTTCACACCTTGAGGAACCAAATAAGCTCTTGCTCGTTTCTTTTTTCCAGAACCTTCACGGGTATCTTCAATTTGAATCAGATCGCCATCTTGATTGATCTCAAAAATAAAGGGGATTTCTTTTAACTCAAAGCCAATCGGGGCAAGCTCATTGGGAGAACTCTTTGATTTTCGGTCATAATACGCATTGAGAGCTTGAAGAATCATCCGCGCACCCCCTCACTATCGTGAGCTGGAATATGCACCGTCCCTTTTTCTAATGTGGCTCTAAAAAACATGGGATTAGGCTCCTTAGGATTACGATAATCCATATCGTAAAGCATCCAACCTAGATCACGACTTTCATTAATAGGTGTGGGTTGATCCTCATTGAGATTCACCCATGTAAAGGCAGCTGAAAATTCACGGCATCCCAAGTAAGGCTGATTAAAACACTGACCTTTTTTCGCACGACGTTCAAACATCTGAGAAAATTTTGTAAGTGAATCACCTTCACCTGCTTTGTCTGTCATCTCAAAGTGGGCATGCAAACGGTATCGAACATCACGGAGAAACAAGCCCGCACGCTGTTGGCGTGCATCTTCGATGTTGATTCCTAACACTTTACCGCTTTTCATCAGGCTTTTGGGAGTCACTTTTGCCATGACTTTTCCCACTTCGTTTCGTCGCAAGTTCATCCACTTGATCGGCCGTAACACCTCAATTTTATCAATGTGCCAGCGAATCGCAGGTTTCCAAAGAATAGCTTCAAAAATGGCGCGTGCGGATGACGGTGTGATCACATCATAAGACACACGCTCTACTTTCATTTCAGGTCGGGTAAAACAAGCGAAGTCACCTGAGACTTCTATGCAAATATATTTCA
The DNA here is from genome assembly GCA_030950585.1 of Mariprofundaceae bacterium. Classification (GTDB taxonomy): domain Bacteria; phylum Pseudomonadota; class Zetaproteobacteria; order Mariprofundales; family Mariprofundaceae; genus JAUZRG01. The sequence continues at coordinate 5,491 of JAUZRG010000006.1, forward strand.
TATTTCCCTCACCATATTGTGTTTTCTACAGCCATGCTTTCTCCTTTGAGTAATAAGCCTAAATCAGGGTGGTACAATTCAGCGCAAACTTGGACGTAAAGATTTGAACCTGTTTCTTGTATATCCCCGCAAGCCAATAGTTGCTTCAATGCATATTCAGGCACCGTGACCGTATAGCGTTGTAATTTTCGCATCATTTCACGATTTGGCCCCCACTTTTTTAAATCATCTAAAAGATTTTCACTGGTTTCGTTGTAGCGTACAAAAACCGTTTGACCTGTATCATCAATGAGTTTCATTTTCATCGCTGCGGTGCGAAACTGCACATTGCTTAAATCACGCTCGGGTTGAAGAAGTCCTTCAATATCAGCCTTATCTAAGCAACTCTCATAATAAAAAGACGTAAAGAATTTTGTGAAGTTTTCACGCGCTAAAGGATCAGATTGATTGTCATAAAGAAGCGAAACAGTTTTTTGTGCAGCGCGCAGTAAATGACCTGCGGGGGGTGGATTTGGTGGTACAAAGACCACGACTTCACCTTTTTTGGGTAACTCTCCTTCACGGTTGCAGCGTCCTGCCGCTTGTGCGATGGAATCTAAACCAGCCAAAGCTCGGTAGACCACGGGAAAATCAAGGTCAACGCCTGCTTCAACAAGTTGTGTGCTTACCACACGAATAGGTATGCCATCTTTGAGTTTTTGTTTAATCTCAGAAATCACTTGAGAACGATGCTCACCACACATAAGGGCGGATAAATGAATGCTTTCAGGGATGAGCTTGAATAGGGCGCGTGCATCTTTTCGACTATTGACGATGACTAAAGCTGAATCATGAACCATGATCTCATCTGCGATGTCATCCCATGTATTTGGCTGGTGAAAATCTTGTGGCAATGTCACATGCACACGTTCTAGTTGACGATATAAAGTGTCAGGATCAGAAATGATTTCACCAACATTTTGTAAACCTTTTAATTTTACTCTTCCAAAAGGATCTTTGATATCGTTGTTCAATGCAGGTTGAGTGGCTGTAGAAAGAACAAAGCTCACATTGTAATGTTGGGAGAGAAGATTCATCACCTTCAAAATGGGCTGTAGAAACTCAGGAGGTAAAAGTTGTGCTTCATCAAGAATCACAATGCTATTGGCAATGTGATGTAATTTTCGGCAACGACTGGTGCGGGCTGCAAATAACGATTCAAAAAACTGCACATTGGTTGTGACCACAATGGGTGCATCCCAGTTTTCAGAAGCCAAACGTGATTGATGGGTTTCTTTATCAGGGTCAAGACTACTGTGATGCTCAATCACACCGTCAGCAAATATTTCTCTAAAGGTATCGGCTGTTTGCTCAATAATACTGGTATAGGGTATGGCATAAATAATGCGTGATTTTTGATGCTTTATCGCATGATCTAAAGCAAAAGCCATCGAAGAAAGGGTTTTTCCACCCCCTGTGGGCACAGTTAAGGAAAAAATACCGCTATCTCTTCGGGCAGCACGACGACAGTCATCAAGGATAGAGCGGCGAATACGATTGACGGTTGTATTTTCAGCTTTCGTCAACATCGTTTGCATATACTGATCAAATTGTTTTTTGAGTTCAGGGATTAAAGGGTAATGACTGCGCTTATTTGATTGTTTTTGATCATAAAAAGATTCGGTATCAAGAAAGTCAGCATCCACGAGTGATGAAAAAAGCATGCGTACCCATAATGCAAAACCATCAGAACCACCCACAAAGGCTTGATCGGGCATTGATCCTGCTAAAATTTCATCTGGAATGGTTTCTTTTAAGGCATCTTCAAGAAAATCGTGGTCTGCTAATCGTTCTGATAGTGCGCCACCGGGTGCATCGGTTTTATACCAATCGGGTAACCCCGCATGATGCCCTGCAATTAAATAAGCTAGGACATGCCCTGCTATGCCAAGTTGTTTCACTGCATACAAAGCACCTGCTGTTGAATGGTTTCTGCGCTGTATGCCTTCAGGCTCAATATGCGCATCCATACCATTGGCCTCATAAATCATTTTTTGGAATGTCGCGGAATACTTACCCAGATCATGCCATCGGCCAGCCAGCTCAGCCCATTGACCTGAGTGAAAAGGAATGCTGTTTTCTGTTGCACGCTTGGCTACTTTTAAGAGGTGATCTTCAAGTAAGTGAAGCTGTTTAGATTCTGATATATGTGCAGCATACTTTGACATATAGTCTCCCCAGAAAGCAGGCTCTAAACCATAAAGATTTTACAAGACTTATCAAGGGAAGAAGACGATGTTTTTACATTGTTTTTTTTCAAGCTCCACCCACACCACATGACTCTCAATGCTACCATCATCATGCAAGTGAATTTGACGGTATGCCAAGGGTCGGTCATCAAGGCTAAATTCATCTGAGTTTGGTTTGAACTGGCGGTTTGTGGACGGGCAGCCTAAAAACCTGATGCCATCTATTTCCTGATCAACAGCTTGATGGACATGCCCAAACGTGATGCCTTTTACTTTGGGGAATATTGATAGCGTTTCAATAAAGTCATGACCATTGGTGATGCCTATTTTATCTAGCCAAGCACTGCCCACGTCAAGGGGGTGATGGTGGGTTGCGATCAATGTGAAGAGCTGCGGGCAGGCTTTGAGTTGTTGTGTCACAAAAGCCATCTCTTGTGCTGAGATTTCACCATTCACGATGCCATCTATCGAAGACTTTACCATGATCACTTGCCAATGCTCGTTACGCCAAACCTTTTGAGATAAAAAAGGAAAGTGACACAATTGCTTTTGCCGTTCATGCTCTAAATCATGGTTACCAGAAACATGTAAAATGGGTATGCTCACATGGTTGAAATTATCAATAACTTGTTGATAGGCGAGCACATCATCATGCACAAGGTCACCTGTTAACAACATGAGCGTGGCTTCTGGTGTTGATGCTAAACTATTTTTTAAAACATGTGTTAAACAGGTTGATGGATTTAAATCGAAAGGGTCTTGAGGAGCTTTAGAGCTCAGGTGTAAGTCCGTTAATTGTAAAATATGCAACATGCATGAACCTCGATTAGTTTTAAAAACACTATATATTTCAATGCTTATTTTCAAATTAGATATTAAGGTAAGGATAGATATTGCCTATATTGATGATGTGCGTATTGCCTGTATTGGTAATGTAGATTAGTTTGCGCTGCGCATTTCGCACGGACCCATAGCTCAATTGGTTAGAGCCACCGGCTCATAACCGGTCGGTTCCAGGTTCGAGTCCTGGTGGGTCCACCACTACCAAGCATCGGAACTCGTTTTCGGTGCTTTTTTTCTTTATAAGGAGAAAGCTTATGGGAACTGTTTTAATGATCGGCGCTGGCGGTGTGGGGCGTGTTGTGGCACATAAATGCGCTCAACTTCCTAAAGTTTTTACAAATATTTGGTTGGCTAGCCGAACTCTCTCTAAGTGTGATGCCATTGCCGCTGAAATTGGCCGTGATCATCCGATTCATACCGCACAAGTTGATGCTGACAATGTGCCAGAACTGATGACCTTAATTGAACGCGTGAAGCCTAAAATGGTGATCAATGTCGCCTTACCTTATCAAGATTTGACCATCATGGATGCTTGCTTGGCAACAGGGGTTCATTATTTAGATACGGCCAACTATGAACCACTGGATGAAGCCAAGTTTGAATATAAATGGCAGTGGGCATATCAAGAACGTTTTAAAGAAGCAGGTTTGATGGCTTTGTTGGGTTCTGGGTTTGATCCCGGTGTCACCAATGTCTTTTGTGCTCATGCGGCCAAGCATCACTTTGATCGCATCCATAGCATTGATATTTTAGATGCCAATGCAGGTGATCATGGTCATCCTTTTGCCACAAACTTTAACCCTGAAATTAATATTCGTGAAGTCTCGGCCAATGGTCGATTTTATCAGCACGGTAAATGGATTGAAACAGACCCCCTTGCGATTTCCACTCGCTTTGATTTTCCTGAAATAGGAGAGAAAAAAGCTTATTTAATGTATCATGAAGAAATGGAGTCGATGGCAAGACATCTGCCAGAAATCGAACGCATGCGCTTTTGGATGACTTTTTCTGATAGTTATTTGCAGCATTTAGACGTGTTGAAGAATATTGGCATGACAAGCATTGAACCTATTCTTTATCAAGGCCAAGAAATCGTGCCATTACAGTTTTTAAAAGCATTGTTGCCAGATCCAGCTTCTCTGGGTGCCAGCACCAAAGGTAAAACATGCATTGGTTGTGTGATCAATGGTGAAAAAGATGGCAAAAAAAGTTCGCGTTATATCTACAATGTGAGTGATCATCAAAGTTGCTTTAAAGAAGTGAATGCCCAAGCCGTTTCTTACACCACAGGTGTGCCAGCGATGATTGGTGCGATGCTGATGATGAATGAAACATGGTTGAAGCCCGGTGTTTGGAATATTGAACAGCTCGATCCTGATCCTTTTATGGCCGCACTGACTGTTCATGGTTTACCGTGGCAAGATACTCTCTTTAAAGGCAAGGTAGGTGCTTAAGCTTCCTAGTCCTTGCTATGTGTTGGAGGCATCAAAACTTTTAGATAATTTAAAAGTATTTGAGCATATTCAGCATAACACAGGTTGCAAAATCATTCTTGCCCTCAAAGGCTTTGCGATGTGGGGTGCCTTTGATCTCATGCGACCTTATTTGCATGGTGCCACAGCCAGTTCTTTGCACGAAGCCATGTTGGCCAAAGAGTTTGGTCGTGAAGTTCATGTTTACGCGCCTGCGTATAAAGAAAGTGAATTTTCACAGCTGATGGCATTGGCTGATCATATCACGTTTAACTCAGTGTCTAATTGGCAACGCTTTCAACAAGACATTGCCCAGTCATCTAAATACACTGCCTGTGCTCTACGCATCAACCCTGAAATTTCTGAAGTGAGCACCGCATTATACAATCCTTGTGCGCGTGGGTCTCGTTTGGGCATTGTTGCCGATCAAATGCCTGAAAGTATTGAAGAGATCGAAGGTTTTCATGTGCATGCGTTGTGTGGTTCAGACGATCAAGCCTTGGCGCGCTTATTGCAGGCTATCGAAGAAAAGTTTTCACACTGGCTACCGCACATTAAATGGCTGAACCTTGGCGGTGGGCACCATATCACTCGCCAAGGCTATGATGTGGCGCATCTGATTCAACTACTAAATGCCTTTTCACAAAAACATCAAGTGCAATTATACCTTGAACCCGGTGAAGCGGTGGGTTGGCAAACGGGCTACCTGACATCCACTGTTTTAGATGTTGTACACAATGATGTTGATATTGCGATTTTGGATACGTCGGCGGCAGCTCATATGCCTGATTGCTTGGAAATGCCGTATCGACCTGATGTGCGCGGTGCCAAAGAGGTCGGTGTTTTAGCACATGATTACCGCCTAGGTGGTGCAAGTTGCCTCGCTGGTGATGTGATGGGTGATTATTCCTTTGCTCAGCCTTTAGAGGTTGGTCAAAGTATTATTTTTGAAGATATGATTCACTATACTTTTGTTAAAAACAATACCTTTAATGGGATACAGCTTCCTGCTTTGGCGATTCAAGACCTTGATGGCCACATGAATATTTTACGTCAATTCTCTTATGACGATTATAAATATCGCCTATCCTGAACAGCTTCTTTGCATGAGATTATGATCAATAAACAAAGGATCAATTGATGATCTTCCCATAAAACGATAAAGTCCTCAATATCATGTTCCATTTACGTTTTATCTCCTTAAATGCGTGTTATGATGCCGTCTAAGCATATTGAGATATGCAATCACTTTGGCATGCATGCACGCCCTTCAGCTCGCTTTGCTGCATTGGCTAAGCAGTTTGAATGTGATGTGTCACTGCGCTGTAATGACCTTGAGGTCAATGGTAAGAGTATCATGGGTTTAATGATGCTTGCAGCATCCCAAGGTTGTGATCTTTGTATTATCACGCAAGGACAAGATGAGATCGACGCACTTGATGCTCTGTGTGAGTTGGTGAGTCAACGCTTTGGAGAAGAACGGTGACTGAAAAGGAACCGTGCCAAGGGCGAGCTGGTGCATGGAGTCAAGGCATGGTGATTGGGCGTGTGCAAAAACTCAATTATACACACCAGAATACGCCTCATCAGCATGTCGATGCGACTCAAGTTTGTGAGCAGCTAGAGCGTTTTGATATGAGCATTAATGCAGCACTGGAAGAGTTGGATAAAGAGCAAGCTTATCTTTGTCAGAATCAACATGCAGAATCATTACATGTGCTGGATATACATCGCATGTTATTGCAAGATAATGATTGGTTAAATGACATTCGAGACAAAATAGAGAAGCAATGCATCAATGCTGAGTGGGCTTTGTTTCAAAAAATAAATGAGCTTTTAACTTTTTTTAACCAGCTTCAAAATAGCCATTTTAAGAATAAAAAACTAGATATAGAGCAAGCCGGTGATCGTATTTTACGTCATCTTGCCAGCCAAATTCATGTTAAAACGGTTCTGAGTACAAAAGAACCACTCATTTTTATCGCTCAGAACTTTCACCCTGCCGATGTGATTCAATTGTGGCGCAAGCATATGAAGGGCATTGTTTCAAAACAAGGTGGCACCAATAGCCATGCAATGATTATTGCCCGAAGCATTGGTTTGCCTGCTCTCATGGGTGTCGATCATTTAATTGATATGGCTTCTGATGGTGATTTACTGGTCTTAAATGCGGAGCTAGGGTACTGGTCGTTAAACCCTTCAGAATCTGAATTAGATGTGTACCGTCAAGAGTTCAATGCAACAAACTTAGAGCAAAGTAGGCTTCAACATTATATTCATCGTCTACCCAGCACGACCAAGTCGCCATCTTTAATGGTGAATGTTGAGCTGATCGAAGAGCTGGAACTGGTCAAAGAACTTGAGGTGGATGGTATTGGCTTGTTTCGCACAGAGTTTATTTTTGCCAACGCCAGTCAAATCCCGACCTTAGAGCAACAGTACCGTTATTATGTGCAAGCAGTACGTGCCATGCAGGGGAAAGATGTCACCTTTCGTTTGATGGATATTGGTGGTGATAAACCGACCTTATTTCAACGCCTATTGCATCGAGCCCCTAAAGGTATGAACCCACTCATGGGTATGCGTGGCATTCGTTTGCTATTAGAAAATATGCCGCTGCTTTATACGCAAATCAAAGCGATTTTAATGGCCGCAAAAGAAGGATCTGTGCGCATTGTGATTCCGATGGTTCATCGTTGCGAAGAGGTGATTGCTGTGCGTGAAGCTTTGGTATTATGCCAAAATGAGCTAAATATTCACATTGATATTCCATTGGGTGTGGTGATTGAGATTCCTGCTGCTGTCATGATTGCGGATCAACTCGCTGATATATGTGATTTTCTTTCTATCGGTACGAATGACCTTATTCAGTATACTTTAGCCACAGATCGCAACAACGAATATATGGCAAATAGTTACACCGATCAACACCCTGCGATCTTAGAAATGTTAAAGATTACCGTTAAGAAGGCAAAATCTAAAAATACAGAGCTGTCTATTTGTGGTGAAATAGCAGGAGATCCAGCTTGGACGCAAATCCTTATGGATCTGGGAATTACTCATTTATCCATGAGTCCACATAGTATTTTGCGTGTGCGTCAACGCCTCTCTACCAAGTAATAAAAAGTCTTTTGAAAAAAGATGGTTTCACGGTATAGAGGGTGAAGTCCGTGCTCTCATGAAATCAAGTGGCTAGGTTTCTGATCATGCTCAAACAAGAAGACTCATTGTGGTCAAAGATTCAACAACAGCTTTCTGATGAAATTCCATCTGCCCAATTTGATGCTTGGGTACGACCTTTAAAAATAAAAGAAGATCAATATCAATTACAAATATTTGTGCCTAATCGCTTTTTTTTAGATGCGTTTAAGTCTCGCTATGCAGAGCAGGTTAAAAGTTTAGCACGTCAGTTCTCAACCTCAGACATCAATATTAGCTTTGAACTAGATAAATATTTATTGGCTTCACCTGAGCCAGAAAAAACGGTTGTGCCATCCAACATCGCAGCTCTACCCAACAAGGTTCATAACAAAAAAAACATTGATGGTTTCATTGACCCAAGGTTTACCTTTGAAAACTTTATTGTGGGGAAAAGCAATGAGTTTTGCCATGCCGCTTGTCAGGCCATCTTAGATGCGCCAGGCCAAGTCTATAATCCTTTGTTTATCCATGGCGGTGTGGGCTTAGGAAAAACACACCTGATTCATGCCATTGCCAATGCTTTGCACCAAGGCAATAACGCACATATTGCCTACCGAACCAGCGAACAATTCACCAATGAACTCATTGCAGCTATTCGTAAGGGAGGCACTGAGGCCTTTCGTCAACGTTATCGCAAAGCAGATATTTTAATCATTGATGATGTTCAGTTTTGGGCAAAAAAACGCAGCACGCAAGAAGAGTTCTTTCATACCTTTAATTGCCTGTATGAAGAACGAAAACAAATTATCATGACATCTGACCGTTTACCTTCAGAGATAGGTCATCTCGAAGAGCGGGTACGATCTCGTTTTGCATGGGGGCTTGTGGCAGATATTCAGCCACCTGACTTGGAAACACGGCAAGCTATTTTAGTGGATAAAGCAGAAATTGCAGGTGTTGAACTCCAAGATGATGTGGCTCTCTATATTAGCTCTAAAGTGACAAGGAATGTGCGAGAATTAGAAGGTGCGCTAACACGCCTGAATGCGCATGCGAGTCTGACAGGTAAGGAAATCAACCTTGATTTTGCAAAAAAAGTGTTACAAGGGCTTATTGTTGAAGAAGTTGAAAATATTTCAATACAAGTGATTCAAAAGAGACTGGTTTCTTTTTATGGGGTCAGTTTTGAAAATTTAGTCTCTAAAAGAAGACAAAAATCAATTGCTTTTCCTCGTCAAGTGGGCATGTATGCTGCCCGAAAACTCAGTAATGTTTCTATGGCTGATATTGGTGCTGCTTTTGGTAACCGTGATCATACCACTGTTCTCTATGCGATCCGAAAAATTGAAGAGGAAATTAAATCGTCTCCTATTTTTGCCAAGGAAGTCGAACGTTTTCTGATTTTTATTCGTGATTAATGACATGAATAAAACTGATCCTAAAAAGTCACATTGCTATTCCTAAAAAGATACCTATTATGCCGTGCGCAGAGTAGCACAAATGGTCGCATGTCGTGAGGCATGAGGAAAGTCCGGGCTACATAGAGCAGGGTGCCAGATAACGTCTGGAGAAGGTGACTTCAAGGAAAGTGCCACAGAAAATAGACCGCCAGAATAGCAATGTTTTGGTCAGGGTGAAAAGGTGCGGTAAGAGCGCACCGCGCTGCACGGTAACGGGCAGTGGCATGGTAAACCCCACCCGTAGCAAGGCCAAATAGGGAAACATAGGGTGCGGCTCGCATGCGTTTTCGGGTAGGCTGCACGAACCTATGAGCAATCATAGGTCTAGATGAATGACCATTGCTGCCTCGGCAGTACAAAACCCGGCTTATCGGGCTACTCTGCGCTTAATTATTCATCTAATGATTTGATCAAGAAACTGCTTTATATCCACCATCATAAGCTCTTTAAAAGGGTCGCTGTGCAGCAAAGTCTGCTAAGTTTAGCATCAGTTGGTAAACTTCTTTTTGATCAGAATGATCGATTTTTTCTAGTGCCTCTTTTGCTCGATTGGCATATACCTTTGCCTGTGCCACACAGTGATCAACACCACCATGTGTTTCAACCATGCTTCTGACTTGGTGACGCTCGTCATGTTGATACGAACCATGTTCGGTGATGGCGCTTACTAATACTTGTAACGGTTCATGTTGTTGCATGGCGTAAATCAAAGGAAAGGTGATTTTTCCCTCTTCAAGGTCATGACCCACAGGTTTGCCGACGGCTTCACTGCTGGCGCTATAGTCCAAGGCATCATCAATCAGTTGAAAGGCAACACCCAAGCACATGCCATATTCATGCATGTGTTGTATCACTTCCTCGGATTGGCCTGAAATACGTGCGCCAATTTCTGTTGCTGCTGAAAAAAGCACCGCTGTTTTGCGTTCGATCACTTCCAAAGATTGAGCTTCGGTCATCTCAAGGTGAAAAGAGCGGGATAATTGTAGGACTTCGCCCTCTGCCAACAGGTTGGTGACACGTGCTAACAAACCTAATATTGCCATATCTTGGCTTTCCACACTTAATTCAAAGGCTCTTGAAAATAAAAAATCACCAACCAAAACACTGGCTTGGTTTCCCCACACATGATTCACAGAGGGTGTGCCGCGTCTCTGGTCCGATGCATCAACCACGTCATCATGCAATAAAGATGCCGTGTGTATAAATTCAATTACCATCGCCAACATGATGTGATTTTGGCCTTGATGCCCAAATAAGCGAGATGTTAGCATGCACAAAAGCGGGCGCATGCGTTTCCCACCACTTTTGACAATGTAGTGACCAATGGCAGGTATCATGCCAACATCAGAATCTAATTGTGCAATGATGCCTTGATTTAGCTCATCCATTTGCGCTTGGCATAAGGTAAAAGCTTGCTGTAAAGGGTTGTTTTTCAACTTTTCCACAAACGGCATCGTAAAAAGGTAATTGCGTTCGTCAAGAGGAATAACCAGAGTTCTGGCAAATGACCTTTTATAAGTACGCCCAGATGAACTCTATTATGACAAATGATAGAGTCATCGTAAGCAATGAAGAAAAACATTATTTCTTGAAAAATGTCTTTGTTGAAAAGGTCTTGTGGGTGGTCATCGAAAAGTTTAAAAAGGCGCAGTGAAGATCTGTACCCTAAATAAAAAGAACCCATGTCACTGCTTAGGGTTAACAGCTGACATGAATCGCACGAGGTGACAGATGGCTGCTGAATTACTTGTAAATGTCGCTCCTTTTGAAACACGTATTGCACGTATTGAGAATGGACGCGTTGAAGAAGTTTATATTGAGCGAGAAAGAGAACGAGGTTTACGGGGAAATATTTACAAAGGAAGAGTCCAACGGGTTTTGCCTGGTATTCAAGCTGCTTTTGTTGATTTAGGCATGGAAAGAGCTGGCTTCCTTTATGCTGGTGATATCTCTCACCCCTCTCATGATGTGCAAAATAGTGCTGAGCCGGACGATAGTGATGATCGTGTTGAAGATACAACGACTTCTTTGTCTAGGGCGCAGATTCCTATTAATGAGCTGATTAAAGAAGGACAAGAGGTCATTGTCCAAGTGACCAAAGAACCTATTGCTTCTAAAGGTGCTCGTATCACGACCTTGTTAAGTTTGCCGGGGCGTTACTTGGTTTTCTTGCCACATCATCATCATGTGGGCATTGCACGGCGTATTGAGGATAAGGCAGAGCGCGAACGTCTTTTAGAAATTGGTCATAGTATTTCAAACAATGAAGGCGGCTTGATTATCAGAACCGTGGCTGAAGGCCATGCCAAAGAAGAGTTGGAGCAAGACTTAAAATTTCTTCAAAGGCTCTGGAAAGATATTGATAGTCGCACGAACAATAGTAAACCTGCTAATATGCTGCATACCGAGTTGAATCTATACTTGCGTGTCATGCGTGATTTTGTGGATGATGCCGTTGAAAAGATTCATGTAGATTCGCATGAAGCTTATGAGCGCATGAAAAATTTTGCCCAACGCTTTATGCCAGAGGTGGCAGATCGTCTTTATTATTACCCGGGTGAACGACCGATTTTTGATGTGTACGCTGTTGAGCATGAAATAAATCAAGCCTTGCAACAACGTGTATCTTTAAAATCTGGTGGCTACCTGATTATTGATCAAAACGAAGCTTTAACGGCGGTTGATGTGAACTCAGGCTCTTTTGTTCACTCTCGAAATCTTGAAGAAACCAGTTTTAAAACCAACCTTGAAGCTGTGCATGAAATTGTTCACCAGTTACGTCTGCGTAACCTTGGTGGCATCATTGTCTTGGATTTCATTGATATGCAAGAAGAAGACAATCGCCAGCGTTTACTTGAGGTGCTGGATGAAGCCTTGCGTCGAGATAAGTCCAAAACACAAATTGTGCAATATTCACAACTTGGTTTGGTTGAAATGACGCGAAAACGGACGCGTGAATCTTTGGGTCGCACCCTCTTGTGTCCATGCACACATTGTACTGGCACAGGTTATGTGAAAAGCATGATCACTATTTGTTATCAAATTTTTCGTGAAGTGGTTTCTGAAGCGCGCGCTTACCCTTGTCAAAAACTCATGGTGATTGCTCATCCTGACGTGATTGATCTTTTATTGGGTGAAGAAAGCATGCGTATTGGTAATATAGAATCTTTTTTACAAAAAGAAATTATGCTTAAGAGTGACGAAGCCTTGGCTCCTGATCAATATGAAGTTGCACTCATTTAAACTTGAAATATTTTAAAATATAAATGCCATGCGATAAGTCACTATTTTTCAAAGGTTCTATAAAAAGGTAGCCTTTAGCGTTGAATTGAATGTGGATGGAGAACTCGATGAGCCAATCTTTACAATACTCTGAACTTGCCATTATCGTCTTAGCAGCAGGAAAAGGCACCCGTATGTGCTCTTCCCGTGCAAAAGTACTGATGCCATTGTTAGGTAAAAGTATGATTGAACATGTGTTGCATAGTGTTGAGGAATTAACACCCAAGGAAATTATTGTCGTGTGTGGTCACGATGCTGAGAATGTTCAAAAAAATATAGGGCAGCCTCGCGGCCTTCAATGGGTTGAACAGCGTGAACTTCTGGGCACAGGTCATGCCGTGCTTGCGACAGAAGAAAGTATCTCACAGGTTGATAATGTGCTGATTGTGTGCGGTGATACACCGATGCTTCAGTCTGAAACACTAGCGACTTTTATTGATGAGCACCTTCGCCAAGAAGCATGTGTGAGTGTGTTGTCAGCTGAATTAGATCAACCTGATGGTTATGGTCGCATTGTTCGTGATGTGATGGGTGAGTTTCTTGCCGTGGTGGAAGATAAAGACACCAATATCGAACAACGTGCGATTTCTGAAGTGAGTAGCGGTATTTTCTGCATTCAGCGTCAGTGGTTATTTGAACTTCTTCATCAAGTTGAAAATAACAACATGCAGCAAGAATACTATTTACCTGATGTGGTTCAATTGGCTCTCACCCAAAACTTAAGTGTTCAAGCTATTCCTGTTGCCGATGAATATGAGATTCAAGGTATCAATAATCGTATTCAACTCAGTCGCGTTGAACAACACATGCAGCAAAATATTATTCAACACTGGCAAAGCAAAGGGGTGAGTATTGAGAACCCACAAACCGTTCGCATCGAAGCCAGTGTTAGAATTGGTCAAGATACGACGATTCGTGCGGGGAGCCAGCTTTACGGCTCGACCCATATTGGTGATGACTGTTGTGTTGGTCCTTATGCTGTGATTAGTGACAGCTGGATCAATGATCACATTACGATTGAAGCTTTTAGTCACCTTGATCAAGCCAGCGTGGGTAACCATAGCTCTATTGGTCCTTTTGGTCGTTTAAGAGCAGGAACTGAACTCGATGAAGCAACCCATATCGGTAATTTTGTGGAAATTAAAAATTCAATTATTGGTCAAGGAAGCAAAGCCAACCACCTCAGTTATATCGGTGATACGCAGATGGGTAAGAACTGTAATATTGGAGCTGGCAGTATTACTTGTAATTACGATGGGGCAAATAAGCATCAAACGAACATTGGTGACGGTGTTTTTGTTGGCTCTGGCACCAAATTTATTGCGCCTGTTCGTGTTGCTGATGGTGCAACGATTGGTGCAGGAAGTGTCATTACTGAGAGTGTGGATGAGGATGGTCTTACCTTATCAAAACGCTCAGAGGTTCAATATATAAGGCATTGGAAACGTCCGACCAAAAGTGAGAAATAAATATGCCAAACATCAATGGTGAAACAAAAGTTTATGGTATCGTAGGTAAGCCTGTTTGTCATTCCTTATCGCCAATGTTTCAGCACTCTTTTTTAGAAGAACATCAGATCAATGCTACTTATGTACCTTTTTTAGTGGCGGATCAAGAGAGCGTGGATGTCAGTTTGCAAGGCTTATGGCATGCGGGTGTGCAAGGTCTGAATATTACTGTGCCTTACAAAGAAATGGCTTTTCAACACAGTTCACCCGATGAAGATGCTCAGCGCATTGGTGCTGTGAACACTTTATATAGAGGTGAAGGGGGGTGGTCTTCGACCAACACGGACTGGCAAGGTATCTATGATGTGATTCAACAAAAGCAGTGGCCAGTTGAAGGCAAGGATGTTTTATTATTTGGTGCTGGTGGTACAGCCAGAGCCATCGTCCACGCTTTGAATTTATTAAATATTAAAACATTATACATTACCAACAGAACAGCTGAACGCGCTCAACAATTACAACAACATGCGAAAGAACAATACCCAGACCTCAATATTGAACTGGTGGATTGGGATGATAAAAAGTTACAAGCCACGATGTTAAGCACGAGCTTACTCATTAATGCAACCACGCAAGGCCTTAAGGAAGGTGATACATTTCCTTTTGCGTTGGTAGGCGAAGGTTACGCACTTGATGTGGTGTATCGCCCATCGGGAAAAACAGCCTTTAGGTGTTCAGCGATGGCTTGTGGACGTGAAGCAGTTGATGGTCTTCCCATGCTACTTGCTCAAGGTGCAGCTTCTTTTTCGCATTGGCATGGCAGAAAGCCAGACTGGATTCGTACGCTTGCATGGCTTGAATCTAAACTAGCACGATCTCAGATTTTTCGGTGGAAGGGAACATTATGAAAGTATCTCGATTAAGTGATATTCTATTAAAATCAAAAAAAATAACCCCAGACCAGCAAACTGATATTTTACGTGATATGCGCTTATCGGGCGATACGTTGATTCATCAACTGGTGCATAAGAAAATTTTCGATGATAAAGAGCTAGCACAATTTATTAGTAAGTCGTCTGGCCGCCCACTCATTGATTTAGATAAGGTCGATATTCCGAGGAATATCACCAAGCTTTCCATTGCTATCATGCGTACCAATATGGCGATACCCATTCAACGCAGAGGTAGTTCACTTACAATAGCAGTGGTCGACCCTTATGATATTGCTGCACTGGATGAGATGGCTTTTATTAGTGGCTGTCAGGCAGAAGTTAAGATTGTGACCGAGTCACAGCTGATGCGTGCTTTTGAACGTATTGATGGCACTGAAGAAAAGTTAAAAGCTGCGATGGCCGATCTTGAGGCCGATGATCCTGAAGTGATTGATACCCGTGAAGAGACGGATGACGCGACTTCTCTGGTTAAAGCCGAAGAAGCGCCGATTGTGAAGTTGGTGAACTTAATCTTCTTGGGTGCGGTGAAGCGCGGTGCTTCAGATATTCACATTGAACCTTATGAAAAAATCCTGCGTGTGCGTTATCGCATCGATGGTGTGTTGCAGGAAATCATGCAACAATCCAAAAGCAAACAAAACGCGATTGTTTCTCGTATTAAAGTCCTTGCTACACTCGATATTTCTGAACGTCGCTTACCCCAAGATGGACGTATTAAACTCAAAATATCCAAGACCAAAACCATCGATTTTCGTGTGTCTATTTTACCCACATTATTTGGTGAAAAAGTGGTTATGCGTCTTTTGGATGCTTCTAATTTGCAGCTTAACATGGCTGATCTTGGTTACGCACCTCAAGAGTTGAAATGGTTTAGAGAGAAGATACATCAACCTTATGGCATGGTGCTTGTGACGGGGCCAACGGGTTCGGGTAAAACCGTCAGCTTGTATTCTGCTATTGCTGAAATGAATAAACCAGATGTTAATATTTGTACTGCTGAAGACCCAGTGGAGTTTAACTTTATGGGCATTAATCAGGTTAATATCAATGTGGGCATTGGTTTAACTTTTCCAATTGCGTTGCGTTCGTTTTTACGTCAAGACCCTGATATTGTCCTAATTGGTGAGATTCGTGATCAAGAAACCGCTGAAATTGGTATTAAGGCTGCCTTAACAGGCCATTTGGTTCTTGCCACACTGCACACCAATGATGCCCCCTCGACCATGACGCGCCTTATCAATATGGGCATTGAATCCTTTTTAGTGGGGTCGGCAGTTGAGATTGTGACCGCACAGCGCTTGGCTCGTACCAATTGCAAGAATTGTACGGAGCCTGAAGTCATTCCTATAGAAGCTCTTATCGAAGCAGGTGCTGCACCAGAAGAAGCCTCCTCTTATAAAACGATGCACGGTGTCGGCTGTTCGACTTGTAATGATACAGGCTACAAAGGACGTACGGGCTTGTATCAAGTGATGCCTATTTTTCCAGAGATCCGTGAAGCTGTGTATGCAGGAAAAAATTCTGATGAAATTACAAAAATAGCCGTTAAGTGTGGTGTTCAAACATTAAGAATGGCTGCGCTCGGAAAAGTCAAAGAAGGCAAGCTCTCTTTAGAGGAGTGTTTGCGTGTAACCGTAGGTGATGAATAATGGCAGATGCACCCAAAACGAAACTTCATACCTTTACATGGAAGGCAAAAACACGCCAAGGTGAGGCCAAAGAAGGTTCACAAGAGGCGCGCGACAAAGGGGTTGTGCTTGCCTCATTGCGTCGGCAGCGATATGTGGATATCAAGGTCTCTAAAAAAACGAGTTTTGATATGGAGTTATTCGCTGAAAAAGTGACACCAAAGGATATTAGTATCTTTTTGCGCCAACTTTCCACCATGCTCAATGCAGGCTTGCCTTTGGTTCAATGTTTTGAACTGGCAGAGAAAGGGACTGAAAAGAAATCGATGGGAACCTTGTTGACCAAGATTCGTGAAGGTTTAGAGGCAGGTGGATCCTTAGGTGGAACCTTGCGTCAGTTTCCTCAAGAGTTTGATACCTTGAGTTGTGCACTGGTGGAAGCGGGTGAGCAAGGTGGTATCCTCGATACCATCTTATTGCGCTTGTGTGGCTACAAAGAAAAATCATTAGCATTGCAAGCAAAGATTAAATCTGCGATGACTTATCCGATTGCCATCATTGCGATTTCATTTATTGTGACATCAATCCTAATGATTTTTGTGATTCCAATGTTTGCAGAGATGTTTTCTAGTATGGGTCAAGCACTGCCTTTACCGACTCAGATTGTGTTAACACTGTCGAATGGTTTTGTGGATTATTGGTATATTGTATTGGCATTGCCCTTTGCGGTTGTTTCAACAATCAAAGCGATTTACCGCACGCCTCAAGGTCAGTATCAATTGGATAACTTACAGCTCAACTTACCTATCTTTGGTGATATTTTAAGAAAAGGCGCGGTGGCTCGTTTTTGCAGTACTTTTTCCACGCTATCTTCAGCAGGTGTACCTATCCTTGAAACATTGGATACCGTGTCTCAAATATCAGGCAATGTGGTGCTAGAAAGGGTCATTATCAATGCGAAGGAATCCATCATGGAAGGGCATACGCTCTCCGAACCTTTAGAAAAAAGTGGTGTGTTTCCACTCATGGTGACTCAAATGATTTCTATTGGTGAGGCGACAGGTTCTATGGAAGATATGATGGCAAAAATTGCTGATTTCTATGAAGAAGAAGTTGAAACAGCTGTGGATGGTTTAAGTCAGTTAATTGAACCTGTGATTATGGCCTTTTTGGGTATTGTCATCGGTGGTTTGGTGATCGCGATGTACCTGCCTATTTTCCAAATGGCATCGGGTTTATAAACAGTCAGTGCAATACTTTAGTGCTGTTCGGCAGAATCTCTTTTTAGTTTTTTGGTGTCGGTTATTTTATTTTAGCACGTTATTATTGATTATTGCTTACTTTTATTTTGAGCAGTTTTCTAATTTAGAGCAATCTCTTTTTTTAACGGTTGTGGGTAGCTCCTTACTTCTTTTTGTTTTACAATGGTTTTTTCAGCATCAAGTTGCTTTTATTTTTCAATTTTATATTCCTTTCTTACTGGATATTTTTTTTATTGCTGCCTTTGTTTTTATCACAGGTGGCATTGAAAGTCCTTTTGTTTTTGCCTTTGTGTTGGTGATTGTGGTTGCAGGTAGTCAGCCCAGTATTTTATACATTTTAATCACAACCCTAACAGCTTGTAGTGCTTATGTGTGCGCGGTTTATTTGTATGCATGGCAATGGAATAGCCGACTTTTTGTGGAAGATACCCTGAGTATGCTTTTGCAAACATCGGCGTTATTATTGATTGGCGGCATGATGGCCAGCATTGCCAAACGGCAGCTTTCTTTGGAAGAAGAAACCCATGTTGTGATTAATAAGCACCGCAACCTTCAAGCCTTACACAGTCAGCTGATTGCATCCATGCAGGAAGGTGTCCTTGTCTTGGACGCAAACTTGCGCATTCAAGATAGCAATCAAGCAGCTCAAAAGCTTTTGGCTTATAAAAAAAAGCAGCAACATCAGCCTTTGCCGACATTTGTGAAACTGCCTCTTGGCTTGCAGCATTTTTTTCAGGCCAATACGAATGCATGTTTCCAATGTGAATGGCTGATTGATGAAAAGCACTGTCTACTCAATGTCATCCGTTTATCGTATGAAAAGGAGTCAATGTGGTTATTGACGATGGTTGATGTGAGTGAAAATTTCAAGTTAGAACAACAAATGGCGCATCAAGATAAATTGGCCACATTGGGTCGCATGGCTTCTATTCTTGCCCATGAAATTCGCAATCCATTGCAAACGATTTCTCAAGCTGCAGACATCATGCAGCCAGCAAAGTCTTCTCAAGATCAAGAGATGCAGCAAATTATGCAAGAAGAAATTGAGCGTCTAAAGAGATTGATCAATGATATTTTGGGTTATGTGCAGCCTTTTCAACCTAAGCCAGTCCGCACAGACATGGGTAGCCTGATTGAATCCTCATTGCATAAAATTGATATAAAGAACAAATTGGGCTTACGTTATAAATGTAAGTTAAAAGAATTGTTGATTGATCAAGATCATGCGCGCCTTGTGCTTGATAACTTATTGCATAACGCTATTCGTGCCAGTGCAAAAGAAAATAGCATTCACATTAAATGTTTTCATAAAAAGGAAAAGTGGTTTCTCAAGGTTTATGATCAAGGTTCGGGTATCCCTGAGCCTATTCAAGCACGTTTATTTGAGCCTTTCATTAGTCAATCAGGCATTGGTTTGGGTTTAGCTACCGTATGGCAAGTGTGTCAGGCCAATACTTGGCATGTGTCATTTGAAACATCAAAAGAAGGTACATGCTTTACCATTGAAGGGTTTTTGGAGAACGAGAATGGCTAGAATACTACTCGTGGAAGATGAGGCAAATGCACGCCGTGTTCTTTCTCTTGGTCTACAAATGAAAGGTCATCAGGTGAGCAGTGCGGCGGATGAATTTGAAGCAAAGTCAGCCATGCAGGTTGAGAAGTTTGATATTATCTTGACAGATTTACGCATGAAAAATGCAGACTCAGGTTTAGCCGTCGTGCGCAGTAGTAAGCAATTACAACCTGAAGCCAAGGTTTTACTCATGACCGCTTATGCCAGTGCTGAAACAGCGGTGATAGCGATCAAAGAAGGTGCCTTTGACTATATGACCAAGCCTATTTCAGGTGATGATTTGGCGATGGCAGTGGAAGCTGCCCTCAGTGATCGTGATGATCAAAAAGAGCAAAAAGAAAATGTTGCAACCCATGACCTCATTGGTGATTCCGTGATCATGCAGCGTGTGCGTCAACGCTTATACCGTGCTGCTAAACGACATTTTACGGTGCTTATTTCTGGAGAATCAGGCACAGGCAAGGAGCTTGCTGCACGAACCTTGCATCAATATTCTAAACGTCAACACGGCCCTTTTATTCCTGTGCACTGTGGTGCTATTCCATCTGAGCTTTTTGAATCTGAACTTTTTGGCCATAAAAAAGGTTCTTTTACAGGTGCAGATCAAGATCGAAAAGGTCTCATCGAAAGTGCCAATGGTGGTATCCTCTTTTTGGATGAGATTGGTGAAATGCCTTTGCCTGCCCAAGTGAAGTTGCTGCGTGTATTGCAAGAACGCAAAGTGCGACGTGTCGGCGATGATTTAGAGCATGATATTGATATTCAAGTTGTGGCAGCGACCAATCGAGATTTAGTAAAGGAAGTTGAAGAAGCAAGGTTTCGTGAAGATTTGTTTTATCGCTTAAATGTGATTCCTATCTATCTTGCGCCATTACGCCAACGTCGTGAAGACATTGAACCGTTGATTCA
The DNA here is from genome assembly GCA_030950585.1 of Mariprofundaceae bacterium. Taxonomy (GTDB): domain Bacteria; phylum Pseudomonadota; class Zetaproteobacteria; order Mariprofundales; family Mariprofundaceae; genus JAUZRG01. The sequence continues at coordinate 25,690 of JAUZRG010000006.1, forward strand.
CCATATTATTGCCAAGTGGCAACAGCATGAAGATGATGATATTTCAATTAGTCCAGCATGTATTGAGCACCTTAGTAATTCACCTTTATTGGGTAATGTGCGCGAGTTAGAAAATAAGTTGCAAAATCTATTGGCGATGTCGGAAGATGGTGTCTTGGATGAAAGTTTTCTTGATGATGGTCAAGTCGAAGCAGCACAACATGATACTGAGCAAGCTTTATGCTCATTGGCAGCATTACAGGAATCTCAAATGAATCTTGATCAATGGCTACATCACATTGAACAAGCACTGATTGAGCAAGCTTTGTCAGCTAGTGATGGCAATACCGCCAAGGCGGCAACCGTCCTTGGTATGAGTAGTCGATCTTTAAGGTATCGTCTTGAAAAAAAAGTGTGAGAGAGCGTCAGCATGATTGAATTTTGGATTATTACGATTGGTTTGTTTGGCATGGTTTTTGGAAGTTTCTCCAATGTGCTAGTACACCGTTTGCCGCGTCGAGAATCGGTTGTCTTTCCATCCAGCAACTGCCCTAAATGTCATGCCGATATCGCATGGTATGATAATATTCCTGTGTTATCTTATCTCATTTTACGCGCAAAATGCCGACACTGTCAGCAACATATTGCCATGCGTTACCCGCTATTAGAGATAAGTATGGGTTTATGTTGGTCAGCACTTGTCTGGCATTATGGTTTATCACCCACAACTGTGATGGCCATTGTATTGGTTAGCCTTTTGTTGGTTTTATCCATTATTGATTTGGAAACAGAGTTATTACCCAATACACTGACCTTTCCCGGTATTGCGCTTGGTCTTCTCTACAACCTATGGGCAGGTGATATTTATAGCAGTCTCATTGGTGCTTTTGCAGGTTATTTTGTGTTTTGGTCTGTCGCGACAGTGTTTTTCATGCTGACCAAGAAACACGGGATGGGTGGCGGTGACTTTAAACTACTGGCGATGCTCGGCGCTTTTTTGGGTTGGCAGTCTTTACCGCTTATTATTTTATTTGCTTCGTTATCAGGCACAGTGATTAGCGTGATTTATTTGATTATCAGTCGTAAAGGTAGCCAAACACGCATTCGTTTTGGTCCTTTTCTCGCAGCAGCGGGTATCGTCTGGTTGTTGTGGGGACCTCAAATCTGGCAGTGGTACCTTGATCTTGCCAAAGTCTAATCGCATTTTAGCCATCAGCGGTGGCATTGGTAGCGGTAAAAGCACCGTGGCCAGCTACCTTGCCAAGCAAGGCCTAGCTCACTTAGATATGGATCAAGTGTCACGCCAAGTCACTCAAGTTGGTAGCTACGGTTTGCAACAGCTCACTGCAACCTTTGGCTCAGCAATACTCACCTCTCATCACGAGCTTGATCGCAAAGCATTGGCCAAACTGTGTTTTGCATCCCCTATGCATACTGCAACGCTCAACGGCATCCTACATCCGTTGATCTGGGAAGCATCGCATGCATGGCAAGAGCAACAGAAAGGTGATTGGGTCTTATTTGAAATACCACTACTGATCGAATCCAATAGTCTGTATCGAGTCGATCAAGTGGTCATGGTCATAGCTAATTTAAAGACAAGAAGGCAACGTGTGCTAGCCCGTGGCTTTCAAGATGAAACAGCTTTTGAAGCTATCTTAAAACACCAGTGTCAAGATGAACAACGCATTCAAGCTGCTGACTTTATCATTGATAATGATGGCTACTCACACATGCATGAACAGTGTGATGCTTTGTTGAGTCATTTAAGAAATGATAATCTGTAGGCTGAACTTACAGCTATGTTGATAGTTCTTGTATATGATTTTTTCATTTTAGACTTTTAGTAGCTGTTTACCATACTGTTCTGATGGTATTTGTTGATGTTAAACATGCACTGTGCAAGCGTATGAAAAACTCAAAGTAATTAAATTTAATTGCAATATATTTTCATGTTTAGCATGATATTTTATTCTTAGAGTTAAATTGTTTTCAAATCGCGCTGTAAATACGTATAATAAATGCTGTGTTATTATTGATTTTTCTAAATGTTTTCGCACTATATTAAATACATGTTTTATCTGTTTTTTAAAAGTTTTTAGAGGAAATAAAGATAATTATATCATCTTAGGCTCTGTTGACATTTGGACAGTGAGCTTGAGGCATTAATTTGTTTAGACTTCACCTTTGTGAGGTTTTTTGCATGTGTAATACAAGGCTTATTGATGATCAATGGGATAAAGTTAAATTTCCTAAGTGATCAAACAGGATATTTCACCTATTATCATACTCTCGACAAAAAATATCGCCGAGTTATTTTTGTAAGAAAAATTGTTATGTTTTGTGACGTGATTTCTGAAGCTAATTTTAACAAAAATGTGGCAATGTCAACTGCACCACATTGGTACACAGCGGCAAAGCCGTGGAATACTATTAGTCTGGACGGCCGTATCGAAATGCAAGCAATGCGCAATCACTTTGAAACACAAGAAAATATTGCTCTCACCCCAACAGCAAAAACACAAAACAAGAAACAAAGTCAGTTAGCAGCTAAAGGAAAAGAATTGATCATCAAAATCAATAAAGATTTTGGGCTAGATGAGTTTCACCATGAACCTCAGATATTTGGAACTAATATGGTTCTGTAGCTTCCTATTGATGCTTGGAAAAAAACATCCAATAAAGAAAAAAAAATGCTCCAGAGTTACGTAGCCAATAAATATAAAAATTGGGCTATCGGTGTTGGAAGAGTATCTAATAACACCATATTTATTGACAGAATTGTGTTAAAAGCTAATTAATCGAAACTTAGCTTGATAAATAGGTACCTTCAAACTGATTCCTTACCATCACGACCACTAAGGTAAAGTCTTCAAGACTCATCCTAGCAGCCTAAAGTTTTTGACAAAGACTCAAAAAAACAACGACTGAAAATTACATACAAAAAACCATCACCCACGTTTGCGGCGCAAATAAATCAAGGATGCACCACCCGCTTGCACTGGCTTCACGGCTAAAATATCTTTGGAATAAGGCCCTTCTTTTAACCAGCGAAAAACTTCTTCTTTTAACACTGCTTTACCTTCGGGTGAATGCAAACCACGACCGTGGATGATGCGCACCACGCGGTAGTGGCTTCTTAACGCATTTTTTAGAAAAACCACACAGGCATTCAACGAGGTCTGAACATACAAACCATGCAAATCCAAGGTTGCTTCAATGTCTGTGCTATTGGATACCCGCTGCATTTCTCGACTAGAAACACCTTTTTCTTGAAATTGAAATTCACTTTCAAAACGATGCACTGAAACTTTAGAGCTGCGACGTTGCGGCGCATGCTGTTTTTCATGAATATCTATTTTTTTCTTTTGTTTCTTTTCGTTACGAGCTTTTTTCTTTAATCGGACCACATCCGACATGGCAGCTAAAAAAGAATCATCACTCACGCCTTAATGCTCCTGACGAACAGGCCGAGACAACAATTGTTCTAAGGCAAGTTGTGGGGTCATACCATGATTAATAATTTGATATACAGCATCAATCATGGGTGTTTCTAATTCGTGCTGACGCGCCAGTTGATAAGCTGCTTGCACGGTTCGCACACCTTCCACCACTTGACCGACTTGTTTCTTGGCCGCATCAATCGTCAAGCCTTCGGCCAAAGCAAATCCAAAACGTCGATTGCGTGATAAACCACCCGTACATGTCAGCACCATATCGCCCATGCCAGATAAACCATACACCGTTTCGCTGCGACCACCGCAAGCTTGAATCATCCCATTCATCTCATACACACCACGGGTAATCAACGCAGAAACACTGTTGTGACCCAAACCCATGCCTGAGGCAATGCCCGCAGCAATCGCATATACATTTTTAAGCGCGCCACCCAAGCTCACACCGATCATGTCATCACTGAGGTATAAGCGAAAATTCGTATCATCAAAAAGCTCTGCTGCTGCCAATGCGGTGCTCATACCATGCGCAGCCATCGTGGTTGCTGTGGGTTGGCCTTGTGCGACTTCAGCCGCAAAAGAAGGACCTGATAAAAGAGCCACACGTTCAATATCAAAAGAAGTGGCTAACCATTGATCCACACGTTGCAATGTCTCTGGATGTAATCCTTTGCAGGCAGCAATCAATAAAAGAGGCTCAGCCTTGGCAATACGTGGTAAATAATCCAACACAACATGACAAGGAAAGGCAATCACCACAGGGCGATTATCTTGCATCACCCACGCCCAATCCGAACTCACATGCAAAGAATCAGGAAAACTGACATCTGGTAGAAACTTCTTATTTTCACGCGCTTGCTGCATCGCCTCGGCAGTGCTTGGTATGTATTCAAATAAATAAACATCACGCCCAAAACGCGATAGTGAAATCGCCAAGGCGGTTCCCCATGAGCCTGCACCCAATACTGTAATCGCTTGTTTGCTCACACCTTCACCTCACGCATCATGTTGTCGGAAAGCATAAAACATAAACCAAAATATCGGAATAAGTAGCAACAGCAACAACCAATTCCCGAACCGTTGATAAGGCGTGATGCGATCAGATAATTGAAATTCACCCACAAACACACCGGCTGTAAACCATGGGATATGATTCATTGAACCATCTGGTGAAATAATACCAGTCACCCCAGTATTGGCAGCGCGCAACACATAACGACCAGACTCAACAGCCCGCATGCGTATCGCTTGTAAATGCTGCCATGCCGCAGGCGAATCACCATACCACGCATCATTAGTCACATTCACCAAGACTTGAGCGCCAGCTAACACCCGCTTACGCGTTAACTCAGGAAACAATGATTCATAACAAATAAGCGGACCATACAACACATCTTTATATTGAAAGGTCACCGAGCCTTCATACGGTTGAAAATTACCAATGGTTTGTACCATTTTTTTCAAGAAAGGCACCCAATCAGGTACATATTCGCCAAAAGGAACCAAGTGCTGCTTGCCGACAAAATCGCGCACAGGCACATCTGGTTTTTGTAGATAAGCACCATTATATGAAATGGTACCCACTTGGCTAAGACCACCAAAAATAACAGGCTTCTGCCAAGGCTCCATTTCAGAACGCAACCAAGCATCCCATGATAATGCTTCTTTGGGATAAAAAGGCACCGCTGATTCAGGCCACACCACCAGATCAACATCTGCAACATATTCTGCGGACAATGAAATTAAACGCTGTAAACTTTGTTCTAAAAAAGTCGCATCCCATTTTTGATCTTGGGCAATATTGGGCTGAACCAAGGCCACACGATAGCGTTCACCTTCTGGCTTATGCGCATCAGGTGATCCAATCAAGACCACACAAGAAAAGGCAAGCACACAGCATGCTTCCACGCGCCATTTTTTACCACCACGTTGAAACCACATCACTAAAAAATACACACAACATGCTAATAATGCAGGAATAAAGGCAGCTCCATAGACACCCACCCACAATGCCCAACCCACAGCAGGTGTATCTAAAATAAGCGTGCCTAAACTGGTCCAAGGCAAACCTGTAAAAACAAAGCCTCGCAACCATTCAATCAACACAGCCAATGCAGGGAAAAGATACAAAATGGGTATACGATGCTGAAAACGCACACACAACCAAGCCCATATGGCAGGAAAGCAGCCCATCACAAAACCCATCGGCAACATGACCATTAAAGCCAATCCATAAGGCATGGGTGCAAAGGTATGCAGTGTATCTGCCAACCACCATGACCCTAAACCAAACCAACCAAAGCCAAAGGCCAAACCCATCCAAAAAGCTTGGCCACGCAATAACGTTGCCAACCAAATAGCCAAGGCAATTGATGCAATCCATTTAAAATCATAAGGCGAAAAAGCAAAAGGCATGGCTGTACCACACAATAAAGCCAACACCAACCGCACCTGAAAAGAATGACGGTATTTAATGACTAACATGTTTAAAAATCTGCAATCTAATAATACGCCTTGCAGATGCTTCTAAAACTTTAAAACGCAGGTTTTCAATATCAACCTCTTCGCCCACACAAGGAATACGCTGACAATAAAAGGTCAACATACCACCAATAGAATCATAATCACCCGCAGGAAAACGCAAACCTAACTCTTCTGAAAGCTCATCCACACCCATCCGTGCATACACAATATAACTACCATCTAACTGGCGTTCCCATTCCACATGAGAATCATCTGATTCAACAATAGAACCCACAATTTCAGATAAGATATCGGCCATTGTGACCAAGCCCGCAGTACCGCCATACTCATCAACCACCACGGCAAGGTGGCAGCCAGTTTTTTTCATTTTCATGAGCAAGCCCGGAATCAACTGAAATTCAGGTACTTGAATGCATTCTTTTATAATGGTTTCTAAAGGTGGTGATTTGCCCAATGATTGAGCTGAAAACATATCCCACGCATGCACCATGCCTTGCACATGATCTAAGTCTCCTTTAAAAACAGGCCAACGTGTAAAGCCACCCGATGCCACCGTTTGAACAGCGTCAGTAAAAGCTAAGTCTATATTTAAGGCATGCATATCTAAACGCGGCACCATCAGTTCTCTCACGCGCGTATGGCTAAAACACAATAAATTACCCAACATATCACGGTGAACATCTGATTGAATCGCTTCAGCGCGTTGAATCACATCTAACAACTCAATTTCTGTTTTACCCGGTCGAAAATAATGCAATAACTTCGCACGCCAACGTTCAGGTATATGATCACGCATCGGTTGACTCAGGGTAAGGGCAATGTAAACCAGCCTTGGCCATCAACAGTGTTTCCAACGCTTGCATCACTTGTGCCTCATCATCTTCTTCATGATCGTAAGCCAATAAGTGCAACAAGCCATGAATAACCAAATGACACACATGATCTTGAAAGGGCAGTGCTAAACGCAAGGCTTCTTGTTCAACAAAGCCCACGGCCAGGACAATATCGCCTAATGGTTCGTCTACATTAAAATCAGGCCCATCTTGCTGAGGAAAAGACAACACATCGGTACAAGAGGGTTTATCACGCCACTGTGTGTTCAAAGCCAAAACAGCTTCATCACTGGCAAAACGCAGACATACTTCAACATCGTGCGACAACGCCAACTCATCACAAACAAGCCTGAGCATGGAGGTCATTCGCTCAGAGGAGGGACAACGATCAACCTCAACCCCTTCGTCATAAATAAGATCAATCATTGCGCTGACTCAGCTGCATCATAAGCATTCACAATGCGTTCAACCAACGGATGCCGAACCACGTCCAAACTGGTCAGACGGGTCACACCCACACCTTTGACGTTATCCAAAATAGGCAACACATGCAGCAAACCACTTTGTTGATGGTTGGGTAAATCCATTTGCGAGACATCACCTGTCACCACCATCTTGGAATCAAAACCCAAGCGTGTTAAAAACATTTTCATTTGTGCTGGCGTGGTATTTTGAGCTTCATCTAAAATAATAAAAGACCGATTCAAGGTTCGGCCTCGCATATAAGCCAAAGGAGCCACTTCGATACGACCTGACTCCATGAAAGCAGCCATTTTTTCACTGCCCAACATATCAGACAAAGCATCCAATAAAGGACGCAAATAAGGATCTACTTTTTGTTGTAAGTCACCAGGAAGAAAGCCAAGTTTTTCACCCGCCTCTACAGCAGGTCGAGTCAAAATGATTTTTTCGACTTGTTGTTTTTGCAAAGCCACCACAGCACAAGCCACCGCTAACCACGTTTTACCTGAACCCGCAGGCCCAACCGCCAGACTTAAGTCATGCTTTAAAATGGTTTCCACATACTCGCGCTGTTTTGGCGTTTTTCCTTGAATATGTTTACGGCCAGCAATCAAAACAGTGGCCTGTTCTTGTGCCTTAAGATCATAATCTTTGAGCAAACATTCTAACTCTAGATCATCAACCATTTTCAATTTCACGGTGCGAGCCAAAGCTGTCATCATGATTTTGGCTTGCTTGCTTTGCTGGCCATCAATCTGCCACTCACCAGATTTTCCAGATAATTTTACTTCAAAGAACTCTTCAATACGCAATAAATATTTATTTTGCGGGCCACAAAAACGTTGAAGTTCTTCCACACTTAAAGACAACTGTACCTGTGCCATCATGAATCCACCACTACCATTTCACCGCGCAAAGACTGGCCATAAGCTTCGATAATACGCACATCAACAAGCTGACCTAACAAACGTGGTTTTGCTTGAAAGTGAACAATTCTAAAGTCATCGGTGCGACCCTGCATGTCCCCTTCTCGACGACCCACACATTCCACCAAGACTTGTTTTGTGGTGCCAATTTGCTCTTTCATCGTTTCGCGAACCTGTTCTTGTAACAAATCCTGAAGCTCTTTCAAGCGCGCACTTTTCACCAATTCAGGCACATCATCCACAATGTCTTGCGCAGGCGTTCCCGGTCTTGGTGAGTATTTAAAACTAAAAGAAAAATCAAAGCGTACTTCACGAATCAAACTCATAGTTTGTTCAAAATCTTCATCTGTCTCGCCAGGATAACCCACAATGAAATCTGACGACAAAGCAATATCAGGGCAAAAATCACGCAGTGTGGCAATTTGATCGAGGTAATCTTGGCGTGTGTGGCCGCGATGCATGGCTTTTAAAATAGCATCCGAGCCTGTTTGCACGGGTAAATGCAATGAAGGCATGAGTTGAGGTAAGATTGCAAAAGCTTCCATCAAGTCATCATTCATTTCAATGGGGTGGCTGGTGGTAAAACGCAAGCGTTTTAAGCCTTCTAATTCTGCCACAGCATGCAATAACATCGTGAAATCAAATTCCACATTATCTTGCTCACTGACGTAAGCATTTACATTTTGACCCAATAAGGTGATTTCAATAACTCCCGCTGCCAATAAAGCACGACATTCCTCTAAAACAGCTTCAGGTGAACGTGATATTTCTGGGCCACGGGTGTAAGGGACAATGCAAAAGGTACAAAATTTATCACAACCTTCCATGATAGTAACAAAAGCAGAACTGCCCTTTTTGCCACTCACTGCGGGTAAATGATCAAACTTTTCAATTTCAGGCATCTCCGTATCGACCACTTTCACACGGTCACGCCTGACTGTCTTCACCAGCTCAGGTAAACGGTGATAAGTCTGAGGGCCAAATACAATATCAACATAAGGAGCACGTTGTTGAATACGTTTCCCTTCTTGCTGACCCACACAACCGCCGACACCAATAATCATACCAGGTCTGTTTTGCTTGTGTTTGTTGAGACGGCCTAATTCAGAAAATACTTTCTCTTCTGCTTTTTCCCGCACAGAACAAGTATTGAGTAAAATAACATCGGCATCTTGAGGCAAAGCCACAAGTTTTAAGCCATATGCCTCCTGCATGATTTCAAGCATCTTGCTTGAATCATATTCATTCATTTGGCAGCCATACGTTTTGATATAGAGAGTATCCAGCGTCCTTATCCTTGAGGAACTTTAGTTCCTTATTCTTTTAATGTCTTTAAATGTTGCTTAATCCAGCGCACACTCATTTTGCGTTTTTCTTGTAATGAGGCCAAATGAAGTTCTTCAATCGCAGCAATCAGCTCAGGCAACGACCCCAAGCCTTCCTTATAAAGTAAAGTCAAAACAGCATCACTTAGAAACCATTGTCGAGACTGCGCCACTGAAAACAAAACATCCCGCTTGTCTTTTTCAGATTCAGCAGCGTGCATTTCCACACATAAAAGTTGCTGTAGATGCACGGCCACTTGGCTTAAAGCCAGTTCAGAGGGATCACAACGCCAAGCTAAAATGAAGGGGGTTCGTTTTAGTATCGCCTTTGATAACACATGAAACAACGCACTATCACAACAAAAGTCCAAAGGACCTGCTTCAATATCAATCAACCAAGCATCTTTAAATGCCAGCACATCTAAAAAATACTGCACTTGCTCCATCACTGCCAAGGTTTTGCCACCGTGACTAATTTCTAATAATGCTGCATTAGGGTGCTCCAATTGCAGGGTATGCAATAAATGTGTTTTGCCTGCACTCTCTTCAGAGTTTAACCAAACTTGTCCACCCAGACTCATCCACTGAGCCACATCAGCACTGGCACTAAGCACCCCTTCATGTTGAATCCAAGTACCATATTGATAGGTAGGCTCGATATTTAAATCTAAAAGATGTTGCATTAGATGTTGCCTATGCGCTGCTGATAGTAAAGATCAAGTTCGCGCACCAGTATGGATGCAGATGCTGTTACAGGAATGGCCAATAAAATACCCGTGAAACCAAAGTGTTCACCACCAATGACCAAAGCCAATAAAATCACAACAGGATTTAGTCCCAAAGCATCACCCAATATCTTAGGGGTTAAGTAAAAAGACTCTAATACTTGCACACTAGCAAAAACCACCACAATCAAAATCAAGTGATAATCCAAACCAAAAGACCAAAAAGAAATGAGTATCGCCGCACTAAGGCCAATCAATAAACCAAGGTAAGGAATAAATGCCAGCATGCCCGCCAAAGTCCCAATAGCAAAGGCACTCGGCAGCCCAAGCAAAGCCAAACCAACACCGTATAACACCGCTAATAAACAGCATACTGAAAGTTGCCCACGTAAAAACGAACTAATCATTGCGCCAATATCTTGAAACAAAGAACGACTCTTTTCACGCACAAACTTGGGAATACGTTGATAAACGCCATGCGTCACTTTATCCCAATCATGCAATAAATAATAAGCCACCAAAGGTACCATTAACAAATTAAGTAAGGCCGCAACAAAGCCAAAAAAACCAGACACTGCTGTGCTTCCCCAAGCTGCCCATGGGCTAATTTGTTCCATATCAAGGTGCTGCATGGCTGCCTTAAGCCAATCTCGTAAATTATTATTTTCTGCAATGGATTCAAAACCAAAGAAACTCATTAATTGAGGCCATAGCGTCACTTCAAAACTTTGTACTGCATCAGGCAACAGCTCAATAAATCCTGATATTTCACGTATCAATGGGGGTAGAAAAATCAATACCAAAGTAGAGATCAAAACCAAAGCACAGCTATAAACCAATAAGCAAGCTTGATTTCTCGACATCGGATATTGCTCCAAACGTGTCACTAACGGCGCTAATAAATAAGCCATCAACCATGCGGATAATAATGCACCTGAGATTGGTTCCAATAACCAAACAGCAAAAACAATACAACCACATAACAAAGTCGCGTTTAGCCACCAAAGCAACACACTTGATTTCAACGAATAATCCAGCCTTGTTCACTACGCTGAGGTGTCATGCCTCTAGCTTGAAACCATGCCAACAACCACGCATCATCTTTGGTGCTTAACTCAAGATGGTAAACTTGTCGTTGCTTGCTATAACTCACAGCTTGGAGTGAACGAACATTGACCTCTGAACGAAAAGCCCTTTCCAATGACACCACTTCTTCTAAGTTCATGTTGCGCTTGAGTACTAAGGTTTTCTCTCCACTAATCTCTTTGCCAACCACATCAATTTGTTCAGCTGTATACTGCACAAACTGTGCATCTCTGGCTTTCAACATGAGTTCTTTTAGCCATGCCTTCATCAGAGGCACAGATGTTTCTCCATCAATATAACGTGTTTCGCTATACGTTGCGCCTTGCGACTCAACTTGCAAATCAACCATGCCTTTTTGTTGCCACTGCCAATGCAAAGACAATGACTTTCCAGCATCGCTTAATTCAATGCCCCAGTCATGAGCAATTTCTTTTGCTGCTGAAGTCATAAATAAACGAGACTTCGACATTGGCTGACCATGTAAGTTTGTCATTTTAATATTTAAATTTAAACGAGGCGGTCTTTGGAACCAATGCACCCCTTTTGATTTAAAAGCCTGAGACACACGCTGATCATGAAAGAAAACATAGGTTTTTTTCTTCTTATTGGATAAACTGACAATAAAATCAGTCCCAACAATGACTGGTTTGGCAGTTGAGCGCAGCTCACGAGGCAATAAACGATTTAATAGTATTGGCCATGCTTGCTGCATGGCTTGTTTAATATTGGGCTGGGCTTGTTTGGAAATAGCCACAGTCATGCGTGCATCATTTGCCCAAGCCAAAGAAGCATAAAAACATAGTGTGAAAAAAAGAAGGGATTTCAAGAAATTCATTTAACCACTCTCAAGTGCGAACGTCTTGAACTTGGCTTACTTGGTATTGAAGTTTCTTTGGAAACTTCTGCACGCTCGAAACGTTCATCTTCTTCCGAAGAAGCCTCAGACTCCATTTGCTGCAATGTTGATAAAATAACATCAGGAATATCACTTTCCCACATCAAGCCATCTTCCATGCTCAGTTCAGGCGGATAAGCAGCCCAGATAGCTGATAGTGGAATCACACAAAGAGACAACACACCTGAAAAAGAAAATTGAGATTCGATGCGATCATGAAAAAAGTGAATCGGTTGAGGCATACGGCAGTTTAAAACCAAACGCAGGGCAGGATCACCTTTTAAAAAATCAGGTAAAATCACATCATCACGACTGGCATTCACCACAATATGAATGCGTCCTTGTTGCTGGAAATACTTTTGTACATCTTTCGATTTTTGCGCTTGACTGAATGCTTGCATAACCTATTCACCAACTTATTTCATTTTTCATGCTGAAAACTATCGTTTTTTATCTTCTTTTGCGATAGTCAGCACTACATATTTGATACGTTGTAAGCATTTTACGCACGGTATTGCGATTTAAACCCAGCATCTTAGATGCTTTTATTTGATTTCCATCACAATGCTCAAGGGCAAGTTTGAGCAATGCAGGTTCGGCTTCTGCCAACATGTGTTGATATAAATGACAAGCCGATGCATGCCCCAGTTGATTCAAGTACATGTGCATATTGCGATAAACAGCTTGCGACAAAGACTCCTGAACCTGATCGGGGTTGCCGTGGTAATCCAAAGCCAAAGCCACATCCGACACCGTGATCGCAGCACCCGGAGTCAATACTGCCAAACGACGCATGACGTTTTTTAACTCTCGCACATTTCCGGGCCAATCATGCTTGCATAGTAAATCGGCAGCAGGTTCCAGCAAAATGGGAATGGGCATGCCCAACTCTGCCACGACCTCTTGCAAGAGATGCTCTGCCAGCAATTTAATATCATCCTGACGTTCACGCAAAGCGGGTATTCTCACAGGAATCACATTCAAACGATAATACAAATCTTCTCTAAAAGACTTTTCTTTAATGAGCTGAAGCAAGTCTTGATGCGTGGCTGCCAACAAGTGAATATCAATCGCAATATCTTCTTTTCCACCCACCCTTTGCACAGTTCCTGTTTCTAAAACTCGCAAGATCTTGACCTGCAAAGATATCGGCATATCACCAATTTCATCTAAAAAGAGCGTTCCACCATTGGCTTGCTCAAAGCGACCAATGTGCTGCTTATCTGCACCTGTAAAAGCCCCTTTCTCATGACCAAAAAGCTCAGACTCCATGAGTTCAGAAGGAATGGCAGCGGTGTTAATAGCAACAAAAGCTTGATGAGAACGCTTGCTTTTACGGTGCAGAAGCTGCGCTACCAATTCTTTTCCTGTTCCTGATTCACCTGTGATCAACACGGTTAATCCCGATGCAGCCACTTTTCCCAAGGTACGAAAAAGATGTTGCATGACAGGACTTTGTCCTTGTAAAAAGGATTCTTCTATTTTCTTATCTTCATTTAAAGAAAGATTTTTGTTCAAGTCTTGCTCATCTTGAACCCGCTGAGCCAACTTTCGTACTTCATCTAAATCAAAAGGTTTTGGTAAATACTCCAACACCCCTAAATCATAGGCCTTACTGGCATTTCCAAAGGTAGACTCCGCAGTTAACAACACCACAGGCATCGAAAAACATGCAGCTGCCACAGCATCCATACCATTGCCATCAGGTAAATACACATCTAAATAAACCAAGGAAAAATTATTTTTTTCCATCAGATTTTTTGCTTGATCCAAAGTGGAGGCTTGTTCAACATGATAGCCAGCTTCACTCAACACACGATTCAAAACCCAACGAATGCCATCATCATCATCCACAATTAAAATATTCATTGTGAATGAAGCAAAGGCAAATGAAGAAAGAAACAACTTCGCCCATTTTCCGCCGTGAAGTGTACACGACCAAGGTGCTCCAACATGATTTGCTGCACCACAGCAAGCCCTAAGCCACTACCACGTTTTTTTGCCGTTACAAAAGGCTCAAATAGTGAGCCTTGCAAGGACTTTGGAATACTTTGACCATCATTGACAATTTTCACTTCCAAAACCATCCCTTTATGTTGAGGTAAAGATGTTGCCGTGGCCAATCTAGTTTGCCATTCAATGTATTGTGGCTTGGCTTCCAATGCATTTTGCCAAAGATTTTCAATCGCTTGGCGTAAACGTTGTGGATGTGCTTGAAGCACAGGTAAGCTAGGGTCATAAACCCGATGTATTTTTACACCATCGGGCACGGTGTGCATCACATCGTTTAAAAGGCTATGAATATTCACATCCTGCATCGCCATATCGGCTCGTGGTCCTAGTTGCAGAAAATAATCCACACGTTGCGCAATACGATCCACATTTCCCATGACCTGCTGCATGGCTTCTTGCAAATCTTGTTGCAATGGATGTTCAGAGACCCATTGGCAGACACCTCGTAAAGCAGCCAATGGATTTTTAATTTCATGCGCCATTTCCAAGGCAATACGAGACACAACTAGAGACATCTCATGCCTTTTATTTTGTTGCTCTACATTCATACGATTGGTTTCAGGAATCAATAACAAGCAAACCTGATCATCTGAACGCCTTAAATGCATGGAAAGGGGTGTATGCCCCAATTTCAAACGCAATGTATGATCAGAAATATCCATTTCTATGCCCTGTGCGCGCTCTTTTAAAGCCAATAATGCTTCTCGTGGCTCAAAGAAAAGCGTCAAGTCCATGCCCAGTAAACGTTGTAGCGATGTTTGCAGCAATTGCTCTGCAAGATTGTTGGCAAAAGAAATCGTCCAATCCTGATTCAACAACAGCAAAGCCAATGGTAAATCAGAAACATCTACATGATGCTTACGTTGCATGTGAAGTATAAGCTTTCTCAAAATAAACTTGTGCATCTAGCAGTTGTTTTTCCCAACTTTGGCAGTGCTGAAAGGACATCCGAAATTCAGCCGATCCTGCCAAACCTTTGCTATACCAAGGCACATGTTTACGCGCTAATTTGGATGCTGTGCGTTCCCCATGATGCATCAAGAGTTGTTGTAAATGATCATGAACCACGACCCAGCGTTCTTCTCCTATTGGCTCTGAAGGAATAGGCTGGCCTTTTAGCATCGCACTGACTTCACCCAGTACCCAAGGGTTCCCTTGCACAGCACGACCAATCATCACACCATCACAGCCTGAGATAACCATCATTTCCTTGGCACTTTCAGCATCCACCACATCCCCATTGCCCACCACAGGAATGCGTACCTCTGACTTGGCTTCGCCAATGTCTTCCCAGTTGGCATGACCATTAAACATTTGGGAGCGTGTCCGCCCATGCACAGTGAGCATTTGCACCCCCGCATCTTCGGCAATACGTGCAATGCGGCGCATATTCTTGCTGTTTTCATCCCAACCCGTGCGAATTTTTAAAGTCACAGGCACATCCACAGCAGCAACCACCGTATCTAAAATGAGTCCCACCAGCTTTTCATCACGCAACATCGCAGAACCTGCAATTTGTTTACAAATCTTTTTAACAGGACAACCCATATTGATATCAACAAAATCCGCCCCTTGCTCAACAGCCCAGCGTGCAGCCTCTCGCATATATTGCGGATCAGAACCTGCAATTTGCACAGCGGCAGGATGTTCATCATCACCGACTTGAGCCATCCGAATGGTACGTTCTCGACCATATTCAATGGCACGCGAGGCGATCATTTCTGTCACGACTAATCCCAAACCAAAACGACTGCAAATGCGTCGAAAAGGTAAGTCCGTGATTCCTGCCATAGGCGCAAGAACCAAGGGGGGATCAATAAGATGTTGGCCAACCTGAAAGGCGGCATGATGATTCGATGCTTTCAAAGAAACATCTCCAGATTGTGTATGCATGCTGCAAATTCTTGGCTGACTTGAAGTATTGGTAAAGCATAAAATAATCATATCTACTCAACGACAATCACCAAAAAATCTCTTAGTCACTGAAAACAAAAGAGAAAATAGATTTTTAAATCCAATAATATCACTTCGTATGCATCAACTAAACCTGTCAGAACCAATCCTTATCACTAAGTTAACAAAAGAAAATTCAAGTATCCATATGACTTACCCATAAACATGTTCTACCTTGCGCCCGCTGTCAGAAAAAAGAAAAGACACCGACTCATAGATAAATCATCGACTACAGGAGCAGTAACTTTGCTGGAAGTGACATTCACAGGTGCCTTTATTGCAGGCATCTTATCCTTTTTATCCCCTTGTGTTTTACCCTTAGTACCTGCTTATTTATCTTATATTAGCGGTGTATCCATCGACACATTGCGCGAAAGTGGTGGCTCTCACCGTTACCGTGCCATCATTCAATCACTTTGGTTTGTCTCTGGTTTTAGTTTGGTTTTTATCTTTTTGGGTGCATCGGCAACCTTATTAGGCCAGCTACTCTGGCAAAACATGAACTTATTGGCTCAAATTGCAGGTGGTATTATTTTTATTTTTGGCCTGCACTATACAGGCTTGATTCGCATTCGCTTTTTAATGATGGATGCTCATGTTGATACCAATAAATTAAAAACATCGCATGGCTTTGGTGCATTGCTTCTCGGTGCCGCTTTTGCTTTTGGTTGGACTCCCTGTGTTGGGCCTATCTTGGGTGCAATCCTTGCCATTGCAAGCACACAAAATGACTTAAGTCTGGGCATACTATTATTGTGTTCCTACTCAGCAGGACTGGCGATTCCTTTTTTATTGGCAGCAACATTAACCGATCAGTTTATGCGCTGGATGATTCGTTTTCGTCAACACCTGCGCACCTTGGAAATCTTTTCAGGCATCTTATTGATGATTGTGGGTGTACTTATTTTCATGGGAGACTTTAACCTTTTGGCAAGCTGGGTTAGTGAAGTATTTCCCGCGCTAGCAGACATTGAATCATCCTTGAAAAATTAGTTGTTGACCTCAATTCCAGCTGGTGATTCAATCACAGCATGCATGTTGATGATCATAATGAAGCCTCTATTCAGAAGCAGATAGAAAAAATAGCTCAGGCCATGGAGAAGAGCTTAATAAATGTTGAAAAGGTGATGGCTGATAATTTACGCTTACGCGAACTGATGCGTGTATCAGAAAACGAGCTACGCCAACGCCGTGAACATATTTATCAACTAGAAACTCGCCTTAAAAAGATGCAAGAAAAACGGGTAGTCGCACAAAAAAACATCGACCAAGCTGTGACTCGCCTTGATCAAATGTTGAATAATTCTTCCGAGAGAGACAAATGAACCAAATTATTCAAGTGACCATCATGGGCCGAGATTTATCAATTCGCACCGATGATGACCCAAAACATCTCATTGCAGCTGCAAAAATTGTCCAAGATAAAGTCGATAAGTTTCGTCATCAAGGTATGGTAGTATCCTCGGATCGCATGCTTTCACTTGTGGCCTTAAACCTTGCAGGCGAACTTATTCAACAACAAGAAGAGCAACAAGGCAAAACAGAAACATTGAAATCATCACTCGATACGTTAGCGTTGCAATCAGAGCAATTAGAAAAAGCGTCCCTGTGTTGAACGACAAACACTAAAGTTGGCAGAGCCGATACGTGTCGACAGGGGATACCGCTATTGCAACTGTGTGAGTCCCTCTTTTAGCTGGGAAACCTGATGTTGCGATGCACTGCCCACCTCACTTTTGAGGGTTCGACAACTTCGTGTCTTGACGGCAATGCGGGGATGCTTTCTTGAAGCAGCAACTCAGACAACAAATCAGGGTTGCTCGCCAAGGCTTAACCCCTCAAGAAAAAGCATTCAAATCAATGCAAATTCAACAACGTGTCTTTCCCCTTTTAAAAGATGAATCCCATGTTTTTTTATATCAAGCATGCCCACAAGAAGTTCAAACCACATGGTTATTTGAGCATTTAAAGCAGCACGTCTTCGCGCCTATGACAAAACCTGATGCCCACATGACATGGCTGCGTATTCACGAAGACACCATCTGGGAAAAAGGTTGTTTTTCTATTTTTGAACCAAGCAATGGTGAACAATGGAACCCCAGCCAAAGCCCCATCACCATCATTTGTCCATTATTGGCATTTGATCGCCAAGGTCATCGCTTAGGGCAAGGCATGGGCTGTTATGATCGCTGGTTAAGTCGCTATGGGATGCACGTAAAACAAATCATTGCCTTTGCTTTCTCTTGCCAAGAATTACCCAGCATTCCTCATGAAACACACGATTACCCGATTAACGCCATCATCACCGAACACGAAAAAATCAAGGTTAAGCCATGATATTTAAAGCCTCACCGCACCACGATGATCGCCCAAAAAACATGCCGATAGAACTCATTGTCTTGCATGCCATTAGCTTGCCTCAACACCAATTTACCACACAACACATCATTGATTTATTTTTAGGACAACTCGATCACAACGCACATCCTGGCTTTGATGAATTACGTGATTTACAAGTATCCGCACATTTTTTAATTGATCGACAAGGCCAGATCATTCAATTTGTACCTTGCCAAAAAAGAGCTTGGCACGCAGGCGTATCGCAATGGAAATCACGTCAGCAATGCAATGATTTTTCCATCGGAATTGAAATGATTGGCGATGAAGAGCAAGCATTTTCAGCTCAGCAATACCAATGCTGTGCGCAATTATGCCATAGTTTACAGCATCTCTTTCCCAGCATCTCTGACATCACAGGCCATGAGAACATCGCCCCAGTCAGAAAATGGGATCCAGGTAAACAGTGGGACTGGCCTTTGTTTCATCACATAAAAAACCAAGGAAAACATACCATTTTGGATGTCATATAAAGCATGTACCAACAGTATTTTCATTTAAAAGGTTCGCCCTTCTCTATTTCGCCAGACCCTCATTATTTATACATGAGCGAACGCCATCGTGAAGCCTTAGCTCACCTCCATTACACCCTACAAAGTGATGGTGGCATTACCTTGTTAACAGGTGAAGTCGGCACAGGAAAGACCACCGTTTGTCGCTGTTTCTTAGAACAACTACCAGAAAACTGTGAGCTTGCTTTTGTGGTGCATCCCAAACTAACGGTCGAAGAACTACTGGCCACTATTTGTGATGAGTTTGGCATATCATACCAACACCACGGCATGAAACACCTCATAGACCAGCTCCATTGCTACCTTTTAGAAGCGCATAGCCAAAATCGCCGTGCCATCTTATTGATTGATGAAGCACAAAACCTCAGTGCGGAAGTTTTAGAGCAGTTACGCTTGCTAACTAACCTTGAAACCAATCAAAAAAAATTATTACAAATCATCTTATTGGGTCAACCTGAGCTACAAAACATGCTCGCCAAACAAGAGTTACGCCAGTTTTCACAGCGCATCATCGCACGTTATCACCTCACCGCTTTGAAAAAAAATGAGGTCAAAGCCTATGTGATGCACCGACTCAATATTGCAGGTGTGATCCAAAATTTGTTTTCAGCTAAAAGCTTGAAACTGGCTTATCAACATAGCCAAGGAATTCCACGCCTAATCAACCTTTTTTGTGATCGAGCCTTGCTGGGAGCCTATGCCCAACACCAAGCCCAAGTCTCAGAAAAGACCATGCGCAAAGCCATTCATGAGATCATCGGTGAGCAAGACAATAAACCCACCTCCAGCCATCGACGCACCAACTTATGGTTCATTCTCTTTTTATGCTGCCTTGCTCTGTCCTATCAAATGCAAATCAGCCTAACAAACCAAACACAAGCCCCTATTGTCATCACAACACAAGCACCTGTGCCCATAAAGATCGTAGAAGAGGAGAAAAAAAAAGAAGTACAACACTTATCATCAGCACATCCCAACAATGGCCAAGCCGCTTTTCAAACCATGCTACAATACTGGGACGTTGATAAAGTCTTCAAGAAACCAGCCTGCCAATACATTTCAGATTATGGCCTCAATTGCTTAACGGGCAAGGGCAACTGGCAACGCTTAAGGCAGCTTAATCGACCCGTGGTTCTGCATCTCCTTGATGAAAATCAGCATAGCTTTGATATTACCTTGGTATCACTTGAGAACAAACAAGCCAAAATCATTCTTGATAGCCAGATCAAGATCGTCAGCACAGATCTCATTGATCAATATTGGTATGGTGATTATTTACTATTATGGCGCAGCCTAAAATACATTCGCCCCTCAGTAGAGCATGAAAAGTTTTTACGTATTCTGCAAAGAGTCCAAAAGAAAGCTGAGCCCGAAGACATCGCATCCATCAAACAATTCCAACTGAAACAAGGCTTAGAAGCTGACGGTGTGATTGGTCAACAAACCCTCATTCATTTGTATATCAGCATTGATACCCATGCACCCAAACTCATACAGGAAGCACCATAATGTCCTTTTTACTTGATGCTTTAAAAAAGTCAGAACAAGAACGGCAAGATGTTTTACCTAATTTACAAACAAAACATGCCACATACACGCAAAAAAAATGGCCTTGGCTTTGGATCTCTCTTCTAAGCCTTGCCATATTGCTTAACGTCGCTTTGTTTTTTTGGTTCTACCCAAGCACAACGCCCAAACAAACCATAGCAAAGCAGCCAATGATACAGCCACCAATCACACAGCAAAAAACGATTAAAAAACAACAAGCCATCGTGCCAGAACAAGAACAAAAAGAAGAAACGATCAGCTTGCCTTTCAGTCACCTGAAAGATGCGCCCATAGCACAAGCCACACCCAGCAAAGCATTCATAGAGAAAAACAAACAACCGATGCGTTTAACGCCAGAAAAAAGCTTAAGAAAACAAGTATTGGTCACGAAGAACACAACCATGACCCTGAACGACCTTAGCCCGCAACAACGCAAAAAAATTGGCCATGTGAATATTTCAGCTCACTTCTTTAACGAACAAGCAACAGACCGCATTGTGATGATCAATGGTGATACCAAGCATGAAGGGCAATGGGTTCACCCTGAACTGCAAATCATTGCGATCACAAGCCAAGGTGTATTGCTAAAACACCAACAACTTGTATTTAGCATGGAAGCCTTTCAAGAATTGAAGCCTTAAACTCACTTCCCAATACAAAAGCTAGAAAAGACATGATCCAAAATGTGTTCAACATCGCCGATACCTAGGATTTCACCCAATGCTGACCATGCTTGTCGCCATTCGAGGGCGACGAGTTCCATGACTTCTTCTCGGCCTAGGTATTGCAGACCTTGTTTGAGGTGCTGTAAGGCCGTTTCAACAAGTTGGCGATGCCGTGCATTGCACAGCAAGATGCCTTCTTCATGGGCTGGCATATCACCTAAGAGTTCGGCCAATTGATCGGCTAGTGTTTGTAAGCCTGTGCCTTGGTGAACAGAAATAGGCATAAAATGGCTGGGAATGTTGATTGTGGAATCGGTATCCACTTTGTTCATCAATGAGACATCGGCGCGTAACGTGCTCTCCCAACTTTCAGGCCGACTCACATCTGCCATAAAGATCACCAAGTCGGCATCTTCTGCGGCATGCATGGCACGGCTCACACCTTCTTTTTCGATAAAGTCATCGGTTTGACGAATACCAGCGGTATCCAATAAACGCAGCGGAATACCGTTGATGGAAAAATCCATTTCAAGCACATCGCGCGTTGTGCCTGCGGTGGTGCTCACAATGGCGCGTTCACGACCGCTCAAAGCATTGAATAAACTGGATTTACCCACATTGGGTGAGCCAACGATGGCCACAGTTGCACCATCAAAAAGACGTTCACCAAAATTGGATGTGCCCAACAAGGCGGTCATGGGTGTTAATAAGTTGCTCTCAACATCCTGCCTGATTTGATCAAAAAGCATGTCGGGAACTTCGTCTTCGGGGAAATCCAAACAAGCCTCTAAATGGGCAACCAAACGTGTCATTTCTTGCATTAAACTATCGAGCTTACGACCAAAATCACCTTGCAGGTGACGTTGTGCCTGACGGGCTGCACGCAAGGTGGCCGCATCAATACAAGCAGCAACCGCTTCAGCTTGGGATAAATCCATTTTATTATTGTCTACAGCACGGCGTGTGAACTCACCGGGTAAGGCGGCTTCTGCACCAAGTTCTAATAAGCGGCTAAACAAAGCCTGCATCAACACAGGGCTGCCGTGACCTTGAAACTCGACGACTTCTTCCCCTGTGTAAGAATGTGGGGCAGGAAAATAAAGCACCAAGCCACTATCCAACAAGGCATCTTTTGCATCATAACAATTCACATAATGGGCATAACGAGGAAGGTAATCTTTTTTAGCGTGACAAAGCTTTTGAGCCATTGCCAAAGCATCAGGGCCTGAGAGGCGTAATATTCCAATACCGCCACGGCCTGAAGCCGTGGAAATCGCAACAATGGTAGACATTAAAGCGCTTGTTTAACCTTAAGAACATACCACTGCTGAATAATGGATAGAACGTTGTTCACGACCCAATAAAGCACAAGGCCAGCTGGGAAGAATAAGAATAACACTGTAAACAATGGTGGTAAAAATTGCATCACTTTGGCTTGAATCGGATCAGTTGGTTGTGGGTTTAGTTTTTGTTGAATAAACATCGACGCACCCATCACAACTGGCAAGATAAAATAAGGATCTTGCACCGACATATCATGAATCCAACCAATGAAAGGCGCGTGACGCATTTCAATTGACATCAATAATGTTTTATATAACGAAAAGAAAACAGGAATTTGAATCAAAATAGGCAAACAACCACTCAGTGGGTTTACCTTGTTTTTCTTATATAAGGCCATGACTTCCTGACCCATTTTTTGGCGATCATCACCATAACGTTTCTTCAGGCGTTCCATTTCTGGTTGCAACTTACGCATCCCAGCCATGGATTCGTATGATTTTTGGGTGGGGTAGAAAAATAAGATTTTAATACCGATCACCAATAAGATGATACACCAACCATAGTTGCCAACCACATTATCATACAGCCATAACAAGCCACCATGCATGGGTTTTGCAATTGCAGCAAACCAACCAAAATCAACACTTCGCTCTAGCTCTACGCCCAGTTTTTCCATGATAGGAATAGACTTAGGTCCCATATAGTAACTGGCTTTAAAGACACCATCTTTACCATCAGCTTCTGCATCGGCAATCATACCAGCTTGGTAAGAACGGCCGTCACCTTTAAAGTAATAACGGTACTCATTGTCTGCTTGACCAATAATCGCAGCGATAAAGTAACGACTTGTGATCCCAGTCCAACCACCAACAGCCAACAAACGTTGATCGTGGTCATCAATATCGGTGTAGTTGACCTCTGTTAAAGATTTAGCAATAAAGCCAACAGGTCCAACAAACTCTTGGAATGTTGATGCATCTTTATCGGGGTAACGCTCCATTATTTGGCGATAAAGCTGAAGTCCACTGCCTTCACCAATGCGATCGACAACATCCACAACATAACCATTGCTAGCCATGCTCAGATCACGTGTCCAAAGCCGACCATCGGGTAAGGTTGCTTGTAATGTCACAGAATGATTGGTTTTTTCAATCACTTTAAATGGAGGGGTTTCCTCTTTTATAATACCTGAAGTGATATAGAGCGAGTGGGTTTCATTCTTTTCTAAAACATCGGTATTGGGAGCATCAAGCTCTAGCGATTTTTTATAATCATTCAGGCTTGCATGTACCAACCAGCCTTTTTCATTAATATCAAGTTCAACTTGATCATTGCTCAAAGAGGCAATAATTTGATCTGTTGCTTTCGCTTGAGAAGGTGTTGCAGATGATATGGAGGCTTGGCT
Source organism: Mariprofundaceae bacterium (assembly GCA_030950585.1). Classification (GTDB taxonomy): domain Bacteria; phylum Pseudomonadota; class Zetaproteobacteria; order Mariprofundales; family Mariprofundaceae; genus JAUZRG01. The sequence goes on from JAUZRG010000006.1 coordinate 49,637, forward strand.
TATTTCACTAGGCGCAACGCTGGTATCGTTTTCAGAACTTGGCATAGAGCTTCGTTCATCTTGTTTCACTTTAGACGAAGTCTCTAGTGTTTCCACTATTGGATTTTCAACTTTCTGTTCTGGTGGCGGAAATGCTGCGGTCCAGCCCCAAAGCACTAGCATTGAAAGAACAAATGCGATCACTAAATTACGATTATCCATGCTTTACTCCAGCAATATCAAGGAAGTGGATCGTAGCCACCCTTACAAAAAGGATGACACCGACAAATTCGGCGACAAGAAAAAAAAAGTCCACGCATAGCACCATAACGTTGCAATGCCTCTAAACTATATTCAGAGCAAGTAGGGTAAAAACGACATCTAGCAGGCAGTAACGGCGAAATGAAATAACGATAAAATCGCACACAGGCAATTAAACATCGTTTTAACATCTTAAGCTTGGTACCACTGCATCAATTTATTCATGCCCAATTCAGCATCCTTTATTGGATCCTTCATGCTTTGCCAGCCAGTTCTAGGAATAATCAAAATATCAACGGATAAATGCCGTAGTGGATGGCAGCGGTAAACCTCTCGCATGCGTCTCTTCAAGCGATTTCTTTGCACTGCATTACCATACTTTCGTGATACGGCTAATCCCAGACAGGCATGATTCAGATTGTTTTTGCCATGGACAATTAATAACTGACCAGAAACATATTTTTTACCACGCCTTAACCGCGCAAAGTCCGACTTGGACCTTAAGCGTAAGGCGGGAACATATTTCTGGTTCAGAAATTAAACGACGTTACTTAAACGTTTACGGCCTTTGGCACGACGACGGTTAATGATAGCGCGACCACCACGGGTGGCCATGCGAGCACGAAAACCATGTTTGCGGGCGCGACGTATACGACTAGGGTTGTATGTAAAACTCATTGTTATATCCTCAAATTCAGAAGGGAGCGCATGGTAGTCAACAATATTTTACTGTCAAGATTCTACCCATTTTTCTACCATTTCATTTTTAAAATATGATGTTAATCATCTCGTTTTATGATCACGTTATTTCTAAGTTGTCTGATCAAAAACGCATTTTTTCAATATGTTTGCACACGAGATACTCATTGAGTGTTCCCACATAGATCCCCGCTTTCACGAGGATGATCATTTTCATCACAACTGCATAACATCAACTATTATTTTACTTCTGGCGCATTCAACATAGGCAAGATATGAATATCAACCCGACGGTTTTTTTTCCATGCCTTTTCATCATGGCCTTGGGATGACGGTTTAGATTCACCATGACAATGATTTTTAACATTTTTAATATTAAGCCCTGATTTAACTAGGAAAAACCCCACTTCGTTGGTGCGTAAACACGACAACCTTTGGTTAACTTCAGCACTTCCTTGCTCATCAGCATGCCCACTAACGATCACATTGGCATGCTGTTTATCCAATAGTTTCAAGACGATACTTTCGATTTTTTGTTGTGCCATCTCAGATAATTTAAACTGATTTGATTTGAAATAAACAGCTTCACGCAGTGCTTGCTGTTTCTTCACGGACTCTTTCTTGATTTTTATTTTAACTTTTTTAATCACCTTCGCCACTTTCAGCACAGGTATGGGTTTCACGACCTTGGGTGTGCATGACTCTTTGGCTTGCGCTAAAAAGACATCTGCTTTTTGCTTTAAAGCAAGTGCATCACTGCGATCCATATTACCTTCCGAAAGTTCATGGTTGGCCATCACCAAATGTGCTTCTGCCTCAGCAAAAGCCACAGGAGCACACTTGGCATAGTTCTTTTGCATACCAGCTTCAAAAGAGGCGCGTGTATCCTGCAAAAGGTAATGATCCATTTTTGGGCTAGATGTCGCGCAGGCAACACACAGCAAAGGGGTCAGCAATAAAAAAAAGAACTTCATATCGTTCCACCTTGTTCTTGGCGATCATGTTGGCGTGCTAAATCCAAAAAATAACGCGCATCTATCCAATCACCTTCACGCTGCTCATGCAATGCAAACGCCGCAAACCTCAAGCTGAGGCGAGCATGGTAATGTTCAACATGCTCATACCTTTGTATCAAAGCCTCTGTTTCTGTTTCCAGACCTGAAGCATGCACAGGCATGGAAAAACCAATGAAAACAATCAAAAAAACAATATATTTCATAAAAGTATCTCCTATAGCCTTGGTGCAACAACCAAAAATGGTGTGGCATAATTTTGCACATTTAAAATATAAGATTTTAACCATGCAGGAATGGGAACAGGTATTTGTGTTCTGGTAATCGGATCAAAGTTAAAAGCAGTTAATTGCTGATTAATGTCCAAGTTGAAGGCATAAAAAGCACCATCTTCTGCCACCACTGTGGCTCTGATGTTAAAGTATTGAGCCGCGCTATAACCGTTAACCAAGTCATCCATAAAGGTAAAGCCGCCCGTCATTGCTTTTTGCTTACCTGTGATCAAGTTAATGGCATACAACTCATCCACACCTTGATTGACAAGTTGCGTCATAAAGGTTGCATTGCGCCAGACATAAGCAGAAATATAATTGCCACCACCCATCTTCGTGCGCCACTCAGGAACACGTGTAATATCCACAACCGTTCCGACTGAACCCGCAATCGCGGCATCCAAAGTGTAGGCATCAATCAAACCAATATAAAAATCGCCATTATTTGCTGGAAACTGTGCCAACTTAGATTCCAGCATACCTTGCAACTCACCAGGGTTACCAGTGTAAGGATCTGCGGGTCTCCACCACAACAAGTAATTGGTTTGTTTATGACCAACCCGATCAGCATTGGGCTGATGATCCAAGATAATTCTAGCCAATAGGTTGGCATTTGTTTCATCCACCACATAAATCGTTTGGGTCATTTGATCATTAAAGAACAACCAACCCTTATCTGAACGACGATACACCGTGGTCCATGTGGCTGTATTGGCTGGAATCACACCCACCAAGGTATCGGTGCCATATTGATCAATGATGCGCAACTCATTGCTGACTTTAACCGTATAATAAGAATAGAAATTCGGCATTGCAGCTTGAGGTTTGGGCACCATATAATCACTGTAGACTTCCACAGGAATGGTTTGAATGACGGGATTATCCAAGCCATCACTCACGATAAACTCTAAATTACGTGTGCCTCGATCACCCAAAATAGCATAGGTTTTCAAAGCTGCTTGACTAAAGCTGTAGTAATCCATTGCAATCATCGAGTCATTGATGCCAAGCACGGGACGAATCGTTAACTGAGCAAGATCACCATCAGCATCCACCCAATCAATGGGGCCAATCCACTTGGGTGCTTCGTATTCACGCATCACAATAGGATTAATGGGTTGAACCACGGTTGGTGCTTGGTTTACCGCTGTGCCACCCGATACCCATGTATACAAATCGTTGTAATCCGCACTACCAGTCGTCAAAACTGCTGGATGTAAAACCGTAGCATCCAAGCCTGTTCCTGTGGCATAATTGAGTAATTCAGAGGCTGTGAGTTGAGCGAAATCAACACGTCTACGTGAAGAGTTCATGGTCGAACTCATGGCTGAAGTTAAATCACTTTGCCAATTTAATGAAGAGAACTTGGTATCCGTCATATAGGGAATATGCCCTTTCATCACAAAACGGAAATCTCTATTTTTTAACTTCGTCGCATCAATAAAAGCCTTTTTAAATGGTAAAGCAGCTGTTTCAATTGCTCGTTTTGCATCGAATGTACTGTTCTTACTGTCACTATGGCAGCTAAAGCACTGACGCAGCATCACTTGATAAGCGCGTTGTGCAGCGGGTGTATTGGTCGCTAATTTTGAAGATGTAAATTGAATACGATCACTCAAACCCACACGTGACTGTGTGCTACTATAAGTAATAAACGCCTGTGTTTGAGCAGGTGTCCAATGCTTACTATGGTCATATTGCGCATTAATACTTTGAATGTCATTGAGGATATTCTGATCAAAGGTAGCACCATAATCGCCCACGCGCTCAAGTGTGCGGCTACTGGCATTGGGATGCGTGCCATCCGCAGGCACACTTAAATCATCATTAAGCAACAATGACCATAAAAATGGTGCTGGATGATAACGATTGTCCATGCCCATTGGGCCAATCGAATCATTGATATAAGGCAAGACCTGACCTGTTCTGCTGGTCGTATGTGCCTGACCCAACAATGCCAACCATGAAGGAACCTGTGAATCAATACCTGTGCTATTGGCTAAGTTCAGATGACTACCGCTCTTATGACAGCTGGCACAGCTTTGGCCTGAAGTCGCACTTGCCATATTAAACAATGGCACCACATCGGTATGATAATCAGGTACACTCGCCACAGCATTATAGGTACTGATATCGGTCACACCTGCCAAATCACCCAACATTTTAGCTTCAGATGTACTGTGATAATTTTGATATAAATTCACATTGGCTTGTGAGCGTTCTTGATGACACTGATTACATGC
>JAUZRG010000060.1 GCA_030950585.1 Mariprofundaceae bacterium
GAATACAAATGCAAAAAGACGTTGATTTGGTTAACCAATATATCAAAGATGGCTTACTGGCCATTGATGAAGACTTAAATACCATCTTCGACAAGCGTAATGACACAACATACACCAGCCTAGAGGAAAGAAATCATGGTCCTAAAAAAACGAACGTGCCCTTAGAGAATACCACCACATCTGAGCAAAACACCATCACGCATGAATACAGTCAAATTGAAGCAATAGAGATTGATTTATCCAAGCCCTAAAGTCTGTGTTAACCGTATCATTCTATGCTTCCTGAGCTTGTCGAAGGGTTGTTAACTGTGAACAACAGTCTTCTACAAGCTCAGACATCGTTTAAAGCGGTTATGTGTTAAAGCACGCTAACAACCTACAACACCTTCGCCAAAAAATGCCCTGTATAACTTTCTGCACAGGCTGTAATTTCTTCGGGTGTTCCCTTAGCCACGATAAAACCACCACCATCGCCGCCTTCAGGGCCAAGGTCAATCACATGGTCAGCAGATTTGATCACATCTAGGTTATGCTCAATGACCACCACCGAATTGCCTTTTTCCACCAGACTACCCAGCACTGCAATCAACTTGCGCACATCATGAAAGTGTAAGCCTGTGGTGGGTTCATCCAATAAGTAAAGGGTGCGGCCTGTGGCGCGTTTAGCCAGTTCTCGGGTGAGTTTAATACGCTGAGCTTCGCCACCAGAAAGGGTATTGGAACCTTGACCCAAGGAGATGTATTCCAGCCCTACCCGTTGCAATGTTTTTAGTTTTTTACGAATCAATGGAATGACTTCAAAGACCTCAAAGGCCGCTTCCACACTCATGGCCAAGACATCGGCAATCGAGTGGCCTTTATAACGAACCTCTAAGGTTTCACGGTTATAGCGTTTGCCCTTGCACTCTTCGCAAGGCACATAAACATCGGGCAAGAAATTCATTTCAATGCGAATCACCCCATCCCCTTGGCAAGCCTCACAACGTCCACCTTTCACATTAAAAGAAAAACGACCTGGCTTATAACCACGCAAACGGGCTTCTTTGGTTTGGGCAAACAGCTTACGCACTTCATCAAAGATTTTGGTGTAGGTTGCGGGATTACTACGTGGGGTTTTGCCAATGGGTGATTGGTCAATCACGATGACTTTATCAATGTTGGCGATATCCAAACCATCAAACTTTCCGACTTGTTCGCTGCTTTGATGCAGTTTTTGCATCATGGCACGATACAAAATATCATAAATCAAGGTGGACTTTCCAGAACCCGACACACCTGTGATCAAGGTCAATACACCGAGTGGAATTTGCACATCAATATTTTTCAAATTGTTTTCGCGGCAGCCTTTTAAGCTGATGTAGGTCGAAGACACACGCCGATGCTCTGGGACTTCAATGCAACATTTTCCTGATAAATATTGACCCGTTAAGGATTCAGGCACAGCCATGACTTCTTTGGGTGTACCTCTCGCCACAATATGCCCACCATGAATACCCGCTCCAGGCCCGACATCCACCACATAATCGGCACGAAGGATGGTGTCTTCATCATGTTCGACCACCACCAAGGTATTACCAATATCACGCAAGCGAAGCATGGTATCAATCAGCTTTTCATTATCACGTTGATGCAGGCCAATCGAAGGTTCATCCAACACATACAACACCCCCATCAAATTCGCGCCTATTTGAGTGGCCAAACGAATGCGTTGTGCCTCACCTCCCGATAATGAGCCTGCATTGCGTGATAAACTCAGATAACCCAAACCCACTTGGTGCAAGAAGTGTAAACGCTCACGAATTTCTTTGAGCACTTGTTTGGCAATAAATAGATCACGGTCACTGAGCTTGAGTTCATCAAAAAACAGGACCGCATTGGCAATCGACATTTGTGTCACTTCAATGATTTTTTTGCCACTGACCTGCACAGCCAAGGCTTTTTCACTCAAACGCTGCCCCTCACAACTTGGGCAAGGTGAAATACGCATATACTTTTCTAAGTCACGGCGACGATGATCTGATTCTGTTTGCTGATACAGGCGTTGACACTGTGGCAACAAACCTTCCCATTGGCCTTTATGAGACCAGCTGGCATCCCCACCTTTCATGCTCATTTGAAAGTTTATTTTCTCTTTTGAGCCAAACATCAACACTTTGTATTGTTTTTTAGTCAGATCTTGGATGGGTGTGAAAATATCAAAATCGAAATGATCCGCCACCGCTGCAACATACTGGCCTCGCCAGCCATCCACCGCTTTGCGATAAACCGCCAAAGCACCGTCAACAATGGATAAGCTGGGGTCAGGAATCATCAAGCTCGGCTCAAATTCCATCTTAACACCCAAACCAGAGCAGGTATCACAAGCACCAAAAGGGCTATTGAATGAAAACATGCGAGGTTGAAGTTCTTCAATGGAAAAACCACAGGCGCTACAGGCAAGGTTGGCAGAGTAAAGGCTGGCCTCACCCGCTTGATCCAACACCAACAATAAACCTTGGCCTTGCTGCAAGGCCGATTCGACAGCCTCTACCAAACGTGATTCATCCGTCGCATTCAAGCGATCAATGACCACCTCAATATCATGTTTCTTATAACGATCCAAACCAAGCTTTGCACCTTGAGTACGTATGATCTCACCATTCACCCGCACACGGGCATAACCATCACCATGCAAATCTTCGACAAGCTTTTCATAAGTGCCTTTTTTCTGCCGAATAAGCGGTGCAAGAATAGTCACGGTGCCTTGATGATCAGCCATTATTCGCTGGGCAATGTTTTGTGGTGAACGTGCAATAATTTCAGTGCCATGCGTCGGACAACGTGCCACCCCAATGCGCGCAAACAATAAGCGTAAATAATCATAAACTTCGGTAACGGTTCCCACCGTACTGCGCGGGTTTTTAGAGGTTGTTTTTTGCTCTATCGAAATGGCTGGCGACAAACCTTCGATGGCATCGACATCAGGTTTATTCATCAAACCCAAAAATTGCCGTGCATAAGCCGACAAGGACTCGACATAACGCCGCTGACCTTCGGCATACAAGGTATCAAAAGCCAAGGTCGATTTTCCACTACCCGACAAACCTGTGATCACAATCAGCTTATCTCTGGGTAGCTCAAGACTAATGTTTTTTAAGTTGTGCTCACGCGCACCTTTAATCAAAATGTTTTTCATCTGCCTACCTTTTGCCCTCTGATCATGCGCTATAGTCATCCCCCTCACCCAAAACAAAGAAAAAACTTTTGTTTTTAGTCCCTTCGCCCTCTGGGAGAAGCTTAGGATGAGGGAATCAAAATCGATCGTTCTTTTTATCTTTCACCTTCTCTATTGATTCAATGCGAAAGGTGATGCCATACTTAAATAACGATAAGCTGAGCAAACTATAAACATGCTTCACGCTTTTTCACAAAAGCTTCCATTTGGCATGATTCAAAAGGGCTGCCATGCTTGCCCGCACTTAAAACGTCATATGAGGAAATCATAAGCCGATGGCTAGCAAACTAAATTGTTATATCCGCCTCATGCGCCTCGACAAACCCATTGGTATTTATTTATTGGCATGGCCAATGCTTTGGGCTTTATGGATCGCAGGCCAAGGCCATCCTGACTACCTCATCGTCATCATTTTCTTGATCGGTGCAGTCTTGATGCGTTCCGCTGGTTGTGTGATCAATGATTATGCTGACCGCAAGATTGATGCCCATATCGCCCGCACAAAAACACGCCCACTCGCCACAGGTGAGGTTAGCCCACGCGAAGCCTTGATCTTATTTGCTGTATTAATTTTTATGGCCGCGTTATCACTGTTATGGCTCAACATGCTGACCATTCAGCTAGCTTTTGTCGCCGTTGGTTTGGCCACCCTCTACCCTTTTATGAAACGTTTCACCCACCTACCCCAGTTTGTGTTGGGCGCAGCTTTTGCATGCTCAGTCCCTATGGCCTTTGCAGCGATTAGCAATCAACTCCCACTCATCGCATGGCTGCTGCTTGGGGCAACCATGTTATGGGTGGTGGCTTACGATACCATGTATGCGATGGTGGATCGTGATGATGATTTAAAAATTGGTGTGAAGTCCACCGCCATTCTATTTGGAAGCCACGACCGCCTCATCATTGGCCTATTGCAGCTGGCTATGCTGGCATTGCTGGTCATCGTGGCTAAGATGCTCGCCTTAGGCATTTATGCTTGGCTTGGGCTACTTTGTGCTGCGGGTTTATCCCTTTATCAACAATGGCTCATCAAAGACCGACAAGCACAACGATGCTTTCAAGCATTTTTGAATAATCACTATTTAGGTGCATTGATTTTTTCAGGACTTGTTCTTGATTATGCACTCAGACCTTAGGAGTACACATGCATATCCGAATTGCGACTAGAAAATCGCCCTTGGCGTTATGGCAAGCCAATTATGTGGCTGCTGAATTAAAAAAACTAGACGCATCAGTTACCACAGAGCTCGTGAAGATTGTCACCAAAGGTGATAAAATTCTTGATGTTCCACTGGCTAAAGTCGGCGGTAAAGGCTTATTTACCAAGGAAATTGACTTGGCACTTGAAGATGGCCGCGCTGATATTGCGGTTCATTCCATGAAAGACGTGCCCACGCAATTACCTGAAGGCATGTCGCTTTGTGCGATTCCTGAACGCGAAGATCCACGTGATGTGGTTGCCACTGTAGGCAAGGTTGGCCTTGCCAATTTACCTGCGGGTTCCAAAGTGGGCAGCTCAAGCCTACGCCGCGTCTGCCAACTCAAAAAACATTATCCACACCTCGAATGCGTTTCGATTCGTGGCAGTGTGGAAACACGCCTAAACAAACTCGGCTCTGAAGTGGATGCTGTCATCCTCGCCGCTGCGGGTGTGAAACGTCTTGGCCTGTATAATCGCATGGATGGCCCCATTGATATTCAAACCATGCTTCCTGCCATTGCCCAAGGCACCTTGGGTATTCAAACCTGTGATAATGCCACTGAAGTCAATGTGCTCGTCACACAAATGAACCATACCGACACCCTAGACCGCACCAAAGCCGAACGTGCTTTTTTGGCCACCTTAGAAGGCGGTTGCCAAGTCCCGATTGCAGCCTATGCCCATCTTGATGGTGATACCCTTTCGATTCAAGGCCGTGTCGGTGATGTTGAAGGCACAGTCTTCATCGAAGGCAACAGCACAGGCTCACGCAGCGATGCCATCCAAATCGGCACTGATTTAGCCAACCGCATGCTCGATGATGGTGCAAGAGAGATTTTAGCCGTGGTTTATGCCAATACTGTTGGGCAGTAAATAAAAACATCCTTATTCTAGTCTCTTTATTTATCAGGGGGAGATTAGGAAAAAGGAATAATAATCAATGATTAACTTGCTCATCTGATATGCATTTTCACATAGGACTGATGGGAATGTGAGCTTGGTATTATGGAGTGAAAGACCTCTTCTATACCCATCACACTTCAAGATGCATGTTTCAGAGCTTAGGAGGGAATTCAGAGCAAGGCACAAGGTGTAGAGAATGGCGAGTCCTTTTCAAGCCTTGTAACGCAGTGCTGATTTTCCTCCTAAACTCCCGTAGGGCAAGCCGAGAAGCATCCATATTCTTCGTTACAAAAGCTTGGCTTAGAGCGACTAACACTGCGCTTTTAAGTCTCGAACATGAACGCTTCTCGACTTGCTGAAATCCTGCGTTTTTAGGTGTGATGGGTATAATTATTGTATCTCATGTCCTTTATTTATGAGTTATTCGCTTTTTTAAAGGCCACGCAAAACATGCTGTTATTTTTTGTTACTATCTCAACAAAAAAAGATATTTTAACCGTCATGATAAATTAGAAAAGGAGTCATTATGATTGTGGTCACAAACAATAAAGGGTTACCTATTTTTAAAATATATATTATATTATACGTTATACTTGCAATAATAGCCTTAGTGGTATTCCCTGAATTAAGAACCGATCTATTTTCCGCTTTAACGGACTTAGAGTTAAAGGACTTAGAAGGTGTTTTCGGGCTTCTCATGACCACTTTATTTCTCACTTTCCTTGTCATTTTCATTCCTTTATTGATCATTAATGGTATAAAAACGAGCAATAAGAATGAGCGAGAGATACTTGCGGACGGCTATACCCCAGTGTCAGGATCCTTATTTTTTCATTCTAATAAGAATAGCTACGTCATTTCGACTGGTTCTACAAAGTGCACATTTACAGGTGAAGATATTGCCTCGTGGACACATACATGGACATCTCGAGGAACCAGCACATACAATCATCAAATTGAATTCAACACAAATGACTATAATATCCCTTTATTAAAGGCGTCAGTTAATGGTAAATCAGATGTTCGTCGACTTGAAATTCTAGAGTCAGCTTGCAAGTAAAAAAGTTTATTTTAATAGTTCCCACGCTCTGCGTTAGTAACGGGTGTTTGAATAGGTTCATCCATGTACCACCCCTTTGTGCATGGCTGACCTTATAGACTTAAAGCTTTTTGAACAATCAAACTAAGATCTTTGCGAAATGGGTCTGAGCTGGCAGAGATGTGAAGGTGTTGGGATCATCAAACACCCATTAAAAATTCAGGCATACCGCTTTGCAATGTACTTAAGCACCACTTCAGGCACAAATTCTGAGACATCACCACGCATGGCTGACACTTCGCGAATCAGGGTGGATGAGATAAAGGTATGGGTTGAACGAGAAGTCATAAAGACGGTTTCTAAATCAGGGTTTAAACGGCGATTCATAGCAGCCATTTGAAATTCATATTCAAAGTCAGATGCCGCACGCAAACCACGCAACACAGCTACAGCTTCTTGTTGGCGTGCAAAGTCCACTAGCAGACCTTGAAAGGACACCACGGAAACGCGGCGATCATGGGCAAAGCTTTCTTCAATCATGTGCAAACGATCCACATCAGAGAACGCCGCGACTTTACTGGTGTTCACAGCAATCGCGACGATGATGTGATCAAAAACTTTAAGGCCACGCTCAATAATATCTACGTGACCTAAAGTGATCGGATCAAAACTTCCGGGGTAAATGGCTACACCTTGCAAAAACTACGCAGCCTCAGGGTGACGATAAACCACCAAGCTTGTGCCACGAATGTGTTGTAAGCCCAGTTTTTGTTCTGCTTCGATTTCTTCCAGTGCCTTGGTGACACCTTCCCAAACACCGTAATCATGCCAAACAATAAAACCACCGGGGCGAATCAAACGAAACGCGGTTTCGGTATCTTTTTTAGCATAATCATAAGCATGTGAACCATCCACAAACATAAAGCCTGCTTTGTCTTCATGCTCAGACCAATCAAAGATCGCTGAATCGCCCAACATTTGGGTGATACGCTGTGTGCTTGGTTCATCGCTTTGCACAAAGCGCATACCAGGCTTGGGTTTGTCGATAAAACTTTTCTCGCCTTCTTCAACATCAAAGGCGGTATCATCACCTTGTGGTAGATCAAGGGTGAAAATAGGGCATGATGCATGGCTATTCACAGCCATATTAAGCGTTGTGCGACCATCAAAAGTACCAATCTCGATGATCTCTTCGCCTACCTTGGCTTCTGTGACCAACTTCGCCAACATAATGACTTCGGACAAACTCACATTGCCTTGGCTTTTGTCTGCTTCGAGCAAACGAATCGGTGCATTCAACACCAAGTTCCGCCAACTGCGGCACGGCAAGGTGGTCGGTTGTTGATCTCTGCGTTTGCCACGCAATTCACGGCTGATAAAACGCAAACGATAACCCAAATAAGAAATGGGCATTTTAACATTTAAAGCGAGGAAGATTTCAAAATCATTCATGACATCGTCCGATAAAAATACAACGCATAAAAGATGCCAATTCCGATCACTGTCCACACCCAATGGTGATGCTCTTTATGCTCAAACATGAGTTTAAAGGAATAAGGGCGGTTATCATTGCTAGAAAAAGCCGTGAACCGTGGGAAAAACAAGGGGACATGCAACGCCCAGTTATGATAATCATCACCAAAATAATCGGCCATACGTTGTGCTTCAACCCGAATCACAGGGCTGTAAATCAACAGGAATGAGATCATACAAGCCAAACCGACCCAGATATTGGCACTCATCACACAGCAACCCACAAACATGGTGAAATTAAAAACATAAAGCGGGTTTCTGGTATAAGCATAAGGGCCACATGTGGCTAACTTTTGATCTTTATCAATATAACCTGAAGCCCAAGTACGGCCAACAGCTCCCAACAACACAATCACCGTGCCAATCAATAAGCTTTGCAAGGTTGGATAGGAAAAGAATAATAAAACAATGGCAACTGCGCCTGTAATGCGTGGGCGATGATGGTAAATAAATTCTTGATACGGGGTCATGATGACACCTCCATAGCTAACCATTTTTTCCAAGAAGGTAATGACATTGGACCATGCGGAATCCAAGTGCGTGACCAACGGTAAAGAACTTTGCGCCAACCTGCGATGTCTTGATCTAGGGCAGTCAAAGCCACCAAATGCGTCAATTGACGATACAACTGTAACTTACGTTGTTTAATGGTTTCATCGGTGATGGGCTTGCTGCTATAGCGCGCCCAAGCAATAGAACCACAAAAACCACAAGCACCGTAATGAGGAGACAACAAAATATCATTGGCAAACACTCGGCACGGTCCATCGTGGCTATGCAAGGTATCGTGAAAGGCAATAATCGCGCCATCCACCAACCAAGGTGAAAAGTTATCAAAATCTTTTTTCGCACCCGCAAAGGTGTGATCGCCATCAATCCAAAGCAGGCGCAAGGATGTGTTCCATGTCAAAGCCAATTGATCGGAGTAGTCTTGAAACACTCTCACATCTGCTGTGACATCTGCTGAACGCAAGTTGCGTTCAAAATCAGAAAAGCTCGAATCTTCTTCCAAATCAGGACAAGTCACCGTTGGCGATGTGAATGGATCACAAGCCCATAAGCCTGTGTGTGCATCACCCGCATGTTTGGCTGATTTGGCCAATACGATGGTTGATTTTCCTTTGAAGGAACCAATTTCTAGCACTTCGCCTGTTGCAGAAGGAACAGCACTGGCCAAGGTCAGAAAATCAACTTCGTGATCAGACAAATGCCCCTCTGTCGCCACGATGGCCGCACTGATTTCAGTACGCAACGCATCAAATTTTTGTTGGGAAAATGTCTGAGACATTCCTACCCCCTCTCTTTTACATCTAAATTCATGATCATGATCATGAAGATTTCGGCAACTCAATCAGAAACGGCCCGAGAATCAAGGCATCTAATTGTGCATCCAAAAAAGCCCTCACTGCATCGGCTGCACTGCACACAATCGGCTCTTCATGCATATTAAAGCTGGTATTGATCACCGACGGTATGCCTGCAAGCGCGGCATAAGCGGCAATAATATCATAATAATCAGGGTTATCTTCTCTTCTAAGCACCTGAGGTCTGGCCGTACCATCTACATGCACAGCGGCTGGGATTTGTTTTTTTGCCAATTCAGACGCATCACAAGTCATGGTCATAAAACGACAAGTCACATGATCTGGATGCCAATCTGGGAAAAAAGATGCGGCTGCTTCTTCTAAAACGACGGGTGCAAATGGCATAAACTCAGTGCGTTGAAACTTTTTATTCAACCATTGGTTAATTTCAGGGTCATGGCAAGGTGCCATCACAGTACGGTTACCCAAAGCGCGTGGGCCATATTCCATACCACCCGCAGCCCGTGCCACGACCTTACCGTTGGCCAACAATGCCCCAACCTCTTGAGCGAGTTGTTCAGGCTTGGTGTAAGTCAGATTAGCAGCATCCAAAGCCTGTTTGGCCTCTTCTTCCGTGATGCAATGCCCCAAGTAAACGTGCGACAAAAAGCGCGGTTTTTCCTGACTGTGTTCAGCCCATGCCACCAGTGCAGCACCTGTGGCCAAACCACCATCACCCATATTGGGATGCACATAAATATTATCGACTTCTGGCAAAGCCATCAAACGTTGATTGAGTTTCACATTGGCAAACAAACCACCTGCCAACGCCAAGTGATGCACCTCAATTTTTTGCAAAATCTTTTGCACCCACTGGCAAATTAAATGCTCTGTGAAGGCTTGAATTCCTGCGGCCACATCCTCTTTGCACAAATCACCCGCCAATTCTTGAAGCACCGATTGTCCCATTTCACTAAACTGGCGCAAGGTGACCCGTGCCAATTTGGCCGAAAACAATTGATCCCAATTATCGAGGTTAACCAAAGCCATCAAACGCGAAAAAAAAGGCTCAGGATCACCAAAAGCGGCCAAGCCCAAAACTTTACCTTCGTGACGTGTATGCTTGAAACCAAGAAAAACGGTCACCGCTGAATAAAGCAAACCCACGCTGTTGATCGCATGTAAATAATCCACATAGTGCATCTCGCCTTGCTCACCCAACCAAACCGACGCACAAGAAAAGTCACCTGAACCATCATAAGAAATTACCGCCACCCGCTCATCAGCAAAGGGTGAACAATAATACGCGCTTGCGGCATGTGCTTTGTGATGTTCTACCGTGATACTGGGTTTCTCTCCCAATACACCGGGTGGATTGGTGCGTTGCTTGAGCAAACGACTATAACGGCTGAATTGTTGTTTGCGGTAGAATTTACGAATGGGTTGATCATCACGCGCCAAGGTGCGAATACGATCAAACATGAGGTTCAATGGCTGACGTTGTTGCCAACGCGACAGCCCCGCAAAGGCCACTTGATCAATATCTTCAACACTCACACCCGCATCAGCCATCACTTTTGCAATCGCTTGATGCGGGTAAGCGGCATCCAATTTTATCCGTGATAAACGCTCTTCTTCAATAGCAGCAATGACTTCACCATCACGCAACAAAGCGGCTGAAGTGTTATGCGGTGTCATATCGTTAATGCCGAGAATGATCATAAAACATGTCCTTTGTAATGCTAGGGGCGCAATATATCGTCTTTTCTAGGGATGCAAACCTACCAATGAAAGAAAAGCCTGCTCATGATGCCACAGACACCAGCACATTGGCATGAATATGATCAAGCAGAGAAATCACTTTCTTGGCATCGCAATCATTAAACCGTCTTGATGCTAACAAGTGAACGGTGGCTGAAAGAGCAGCACTTCCCGCTAGCCTATAAATCCCTTTACTTGTAACGTTTCCAAAAAGAGTCTTTCGCAGACTATTAAATTGATTGAGGTGTCCTATGAAGGAAAGCAGGTTTAGGAAAGACCTTTCGATTAAGGGCTTGC
>JAUZRG010000061.1 GCA_030950585.1 Mariprofundaceae bacterium
CAATGCAAAAAAAGCTTCGCTTCAAGCATGGAATTATATCAATACCCATGTGCAATGGCCTGCTGAAGGTTCTGTTTATCACAATCCCAGTGTGGCTGGAGGTTGTGGTGAATATTCCGTAAAATCAATGAAACCAGCCAAGCTTTGGGCTGCTGCCGAATTGTATCGTTTGACGGGGGATAACACCTATCAAACTGCGTTTGAATCCACCTTTCATAGCATTCAAAACCCTCAAGTATCCAATATGTACCCCACCGATGAGGGTAATGCTTCTTGGGCAATGCTTATGAGTCACTATGCCAATCGAGACCCCTATTTAACCCAACTAGCAAGAAAAATGGTCATGCTTGCAGCCGATAGTATGTGGGATCGCATGAATACCCATCCTTTTTATTCGACCAAACACCCTGCCATTGTTTTTACAGGCTGGCACAGTTTTTCTGCATCCGCTATTTCAGCAACCAAGCTACTCAAAGGCTATTATATTACCCATGATTTAAAGTATAGGGATGCAGCATGGACGACCCCTAATATTGAATTTGGAACCAATCCACAGAACCGTAGTTACTTGGTGGGTGTGGGGTATAATCCACCATTACATCCACTCGACAGCTCCTTTACAGATCCTTATGCAGCAGTGATTCGTGGCGGCTTGGTACCGGGTGTGACGTATCATTTACCTGCTTTTCGTCAACCTTATATTGCTGTGAATAACGCCTATTACCCTCAAGAAAGTACGGTTAGTTCCACACCTTGGATTTCAAATGATTGGTTTGCATCTTATCCTGTGTTACGCAGATATACCGATGCATGGTCATTGATTCCCATGGCAGAAAGCACCGTGAAGGAAGAAACGTGGAATGCGGTTTCTTTTGCTTTAATGCGCAATGAAAATCTATCCACCCAAACGTCCGCACAAGCTTACTCGTGGATTGCAAAACAAGGCTATATTGGCATTAAGTTTGAGCACATTCCGCTGCCTGATGTTCCTTTATTAAGTCCTGCGCGTATCACTGCATTTGGCACAACCGTTGTTGAAAGCACGGTTCCTGTGGCATGGATCAACGCCTTAACGCCAGAGCAAGTGGGTTATATTCAAGCTACTTATATCCCCCATTGGGTAGGAAAGTTAAGCCCTGTTCAAAAACGTGGGCTAACACCAGCACAAATTGCAGGGTTTACCCACGCCACACTTTTTTTAGAGCTTCTTCCTGAACAAGTGCCGCTGATTCCAGCTGCAAAATTTTCATCGACGATTCGTAGTATGTTACCAAGCACCAACGCCCTTTGGATGCAACAGCTCACACTGCCTCAACTACAAGTCATACAAAGCTTACCTTACTTGTCATCCCGTTGGTCAATCAACTTAACAGCAACGCAAAAGGCTTTGCTTGCAGGCTCATTGGTAGATACGCAAGCACCTGTGATTTCGATAAACCCTCAAAATTTAACGATCACAACCCAGGATAGCTATGGTATTTCTATTCAACATCCTGCGATTCAGTCATGGCTCAATACAGTAACAGCCACCGATAATGTAGGTACGGTTGGTGTTCTCCATCATAATGCGCCCTATATTTTTGCCGTGGGAAATCCCATTTCCGTGATATTTAGTGTAACTGATGCGGCTGGAAATACCGCAACAAAGATAGGTACTATTCAGATTATCAGCGATCAATCAGCCCCGATCATTACTGTGCCAACATCTATGACAGTAGCGGCAGTGGATACTTATGGTATTGCCAGTAGTGACCCTCTTCTTCTTGCCTTTTTACAAGCAGCAACTGTCAGCGATAACGTCGATAGAGGCTTAAGTATTAGCAATAATACACCTACCCAATTACCGATAGGTACGACCAGTATCAATTTCAGTAGTAGGGATAGCGCGGGTAATCGATCCAGTAAATATTCATATATTACAGTCACTTACCCTCTTAAATCTGTTAAATTTTCGGATGCAAAGATGACAACACAGGTCATGCTAAGTATCTCATCGGGTACTTTGGATCAATATAGCCTTAGTTTAACCACTCAAGCACCCGTAAACCATCAGGTCTTCAATAATGCCTTGATTCATTACGCCATTAGAACTCCTTCTATCGGTTCGAGTAGTCATATTACCTTAGTTTTCAATCAGACAGTTCCATCCAATGCCTCGCTTTATAAGATGAATGCCAACGGCAATCTTTTTCTTATTCCATCGACGAATTGGAATCTTGATGCTAGTGGAAATATTCATATTACCTTAATAGATGGTGGCATTTATGATCTTGATGGTTTGGCTAATGGTAGCATTAGCAATTCGATGATGGTGGTTACGCCTGTGCTAAGTTCTACGAATAATCCCTTATTACCACCTTTATATAGCGTTAGCCCTGTGGTAAATTCTAGTATAGCATCACAACCGTCAAAAGCTTCAGGTGGTTGTACTATCGCCTCTCAGCAAGGATTTGATCCTGTGTTGTTGCTATTATTTGTGTTTAGCTTTCTTTACTCTAAGAGATTGTCCAATAATAGAAAAGGCGGTATCGAGTGAAAGGAAAGTTGAATTAGATTTTAGCCCTTCTTTAATAGGACGAGTGTATTTGGGGGGTAGAAAAAAAACAGTTCGTGCCTAAAATGTGTAAGAGATAAGTGCATTGTTTACACTTTTAGGCATAGAAATGATCAAACAGTTTTTCATATGGTAGTGTAAGCATGCGATTAACTGTACAACGCATTAGCTGATGTTTTCCTGAGCTTGTCGAAGGATGATTATATGTTTAATCTCTTGATCTCTTGATCTTTTTTTGTATTTCCTGTGGCTTTTCGTGCTTTAATTCGATGGCCTTTTGCCATGCTTTTCGTGCTTCTTGATCTTGTTTTAATTGAATGAGAATATCGCCTAAGTGTTCGAGCATCACAGGGTCATCGTTAATAATCTTAACAGCTTTTTGTTGTTTGTCTAAAGCCTTTGCATATTCTTTTTGTTGATAATAAACCCATGCGAGTGAGTCAAGGTAATAGCCATCTTGAGGTTTTTTCTGGAGGGCTTTTTTGATCAATGCCTCAGCTTCATCTAATCGAATGCCTCGTTCTGCAAAAGAATAAGCAAGAAAATTGAGTGTTTCAGTGTTGTTGGGGTCTTGTTGAAGAATTGCGCGTAAACTTAATTCCATTTTTTTTTGCTGTTTTAATTTTTCAAAGGCAATCGCTCTGTTGAATAAAAGGTTTAGATCCTTTTTTTTCTCAATAATAGCTTGGCTTTCATCAATGTATTGCTGATATTTTTTTTGTATGCTGCGAATATTGAAAAGTAGGTAATAAGGTTCGCTTAGCATAGGACGTTGTTGGCTTAGGTTTAATAAGGTCGTGGCGCTATCTGTGAAGCGTTTTTGGTCGAAGCTGAGGTTAGCAAGGCGTAACTGTGCTTTCGCATAGAAGTTTTCCTGTTGGCTGAATTGTTGATAGATTTTTTTTGCAGACTCTATTTTTTGTTGTCCTTCTAATGCCATAGCAAGGTAAAAGCGTGTTGAGCTATTATCTTGTTGCTTGAGACTCTTTTTAAATTGTTGTTCTGCCTGAGGAAAATGCTCACTTTGCATGTAGATGAGGCCGATAGCCGTAGCTATTGCTGGATTATTACCATGCTTCGTTTGTAATGTTTGATATAGTGAGATGGCTTCATCTAATTTTTTCTGACGAATGAGTAACTTGGCTAAAGCATGGTGTGCAGCAATAGAATGAGAGTTTTTTTGAATAAAGTTCCGAAGTATTTGTTCTGCTTGCACATTATTTTGAGATAGTTCGGCTATTTCACTTCCTAAGATAGGAACAATAGGATCTTTGGGTTGTTGTTTTTGAAGCTTACGAAGCGAACTTTTGGCCTTTTTATATTTCTTTTGTACCATGAACATGCGAACTTCTAAGAGTCTAAGTTTTGGATTGTTTGTTAACTTTAGACCTCTTGTGACTGTATTCATAGCTAAAGGAAATTGATTTGTTTCCATATATAAACGAACTAAGGTGCTGCGAATACCTAAGTTTTTTGGTTTTTTTGTTAAAAATAGTTTGGCTTTTACGATTGCTTCGCTGTGTTGCTGTAATAACATCAAGGTACGAATTTGTAGTTGTTGTAAGCTATCGATTTGTGAATGGTTTAAATTCATGCTGAGTAATTTTTCTATGTGTGAAAGAGCTTCTTTAGCTGCGTTATGATGAAGCAAAAGTTCGGTTAACTGTAGTCTAGGTTGAATGGCTGTTGGGTCTTTTTCAACTAAAACACGTAAAAAGCGAATAGCTTTGACAGAATCACCTGTACTCAGTGCATCTTGTGCTGCAATGAATAAAAAACTCGGGTTGAGTTGGTTTAATGGGATAAATTTGGTTTTAGCTATCGTTGTTTTTTGTGATATTGCTTCTGGTTTTTTATTGTGGTGCTGAGTACAACTAGAAACACACAAGAGAAGAAGGCAACTTAAAAATAGACGCATCACAGCTCCATAATTGGTACATGGCAAAACTTTTGACTATCTTCTTTGACTTCCCAACATTGAATATCAACAGCTTGACCGTCTTGTACGCGCACAATGATGTAGGCCCAGCAAGGCCAAGCACTGCTTAAGTCAGTGGGAGATGGTTTTGCTGGGCAGTCTGGATGACTATGGTACACGCCAATAATTTCTTGGCCTGTACCCCGTAAACTGCGGTCAATTTTTTGATAAGTTCTGGGGTCAAGTTCAAACCGATCCGCAGCCCTTTCTTGGTTGAGGTTTGGAACAGCACGGACATCTTCGATGTGCCAACCTTGTTTGTCGTAGCGGCCAATCAGTAGGCCGCATACTTCTAAAGGATAACCCTCTTGAGCTTCTTGAGACATGAATGCTTGATGCTGTGCATGGATAAAGCACGTTTGATCGGAAGGGCGTGCATCCAATATCGTCAAATATTCTGGACTGCTGAAGCGAACAGGATCATTCATGTTGAGTTCCTTTGTTGTAAAACTTAAGAACAGATTGTTTGCATTCTGTGCGTTGGTTTAAAGGTACTGGATAATTACCAGAAAAACAGGCATCACAGTGGCTATCTCTGCTTTGTCCAACAGCGCGGTAGAGGCCATCAAAGGAAATGAATGCTAGAGAATCAGCTCCGATGTCCGTACACATTTCTTCAAGTGTTTTGTTGTTGGCAAGTAACTCACTTTCGTCAGGCGTGTTGATACCATAAAAACAAGAGTGTTTGGTGGGTGGGCTAGAAATACGCATATGCACTTCTTTGGCTCCAGCTTGTCTCACCATTTCGACAATTTTACGGCTTGTAGTGCCGCGAACAATGGAGTCATCGACAAGAACAATACGCTTCCCTTTAATCAAAGTTCGACTTGCATTTAATTTTAATTTAACACCAAAGTGACGAATGCTTTGTTTGGGTTCAATAAAGGTTCTGCCTACATAGTGATTACGAATGAGCCCTTGGTGGAAAGGTATGCCAGAAATATTAGCATAACCAATGGCTGGTGGCGTACCTGAGTCAGGAATAGCCACGACAATATCAGCATCCACTTGAGATTCGCGCGCAAGTTCACAGCCAATATTATAACGGGCTTGGTAAACATTGATGTTTTCTAAGGTCGAGTCAGGGCGTGCAAAATAAATGTACTCAAATACGCAAAAACGTTTTTCTGCTTTTTGTTCAAACGGAAAGAAACTTTGCACACCATTGTTATCAATTAACACCATTTCGCCTGGAGCAACATCGCGAATGTATTCAGCGCCAATAAGGTCCAAGGCACAAGTTTCAGAAGAGAGAATCCAGCCATCCTCTAATTTGGCTAAAACAAGCGGACGAATACCGTTAGGGTCACGAAGGCCAATCATTTTATCTTCTGTTAGTAAAAGAACAGAAAAAGCCCCGCGTAAAGGTTGAGCTGCTTCTGACACACGTTCTTGTGTGGTTTTGCCTGAAGATCTGGCAATGAGGTGCATGAAAACTTCAGTATCTGAGGTGGAGTTAAAAATAGATCCAGCTTTTTCAAGCTCGGTACGCAAACTTGCGGCATTGATAATGTTGCCATTATGGCACATAGAGATGCCTCCATGCACATATTCAAAAGTAAATGGTTGGCAGTTTCGCGTATCTGACTCACCCGATGTGGAGTAACGGACATGGCCGATACTGTGCTTACCACGCAAGCGGGCAATGTCTCTCTTCTTAAAAACATCAGCGACTAACCCCATATCTCGGTGACTATGAAATGTTGTGCCATCTGTGGAGACGATACCAGCAGACTCTTGGCCGCGATGCTGTAGAGCATATAAGCCTAAGTAGACTAAATTGCTTGATTCTTTACGGTTGAAAACACCAAAAACGCCACATTCATCATGGAAGTGGTCGTCATCTATTTTGCCTAATGTCATTTTATCTGCTCTTTAATTGATTTGCTTAAATCTTGTAAATCATCAGTGATATTAATTCCAGAAGAAAAGATACTCTTCTTTTGTCGAGATAGAGGGTAGCCCTCAGGAATGCTTTTACCTAATATTTCTGATAATTCGATGGCGTAAGGGGTCAATAAGCTGCCTTTTAGCCAGCTAACGTGACGGCCATCTTCGTACATACTTAAGTAAGCTAAAAAACCAATGCTTACGAATAATATGCCGCGTGTTAAGCCAAAGAAAATACCTAGAATGCGATCGAGCATACTAAGCTCAGCCATGTTGATTACTTTATAAATAATAAATGAAATAATGGCACCAAGCATTAATACACCAATAAACACTAGTGCAAAACCTGCAATATTAGCTACATCATCTTGTGTAATCCATTCAGATAAGAAGTCACTTGCGAGGGAAGATGTTTGGCCTGCCACAATAAAGGCTAAGCTTAAGCTAATAAGAGAGATGAGTTCTTTGATGAACCCTCGCCATACGGCGATAATGGTAGAGAGACCAATAATGCCAAGAATGACGTAATCAAAGTTGTTCATATAAAATAACCCCTGTTACAGATATGGAATATACGATCGCAGTGATACAATTTAAGTTGCGTTTAACGCTGCTTGTATTGCGTCAGAAAGATGGCGAATAGGTTTGAATGCTAAGGTATTTTCACCTGACTTGCCAAGTGTCGCCTTACTTTCCTTTAACCTTTCTTTGTTGCTTTCTGGAATAAGTAAGCGTGAGAAGCCCATATGCATGCATTCTTTCATTCGTGCCTCAGGTTGGGATACAGCACGAATTTCCCCTGTTAGACCCACTTCACCAAAGACAACCATATCATCAGGAAAAACACGTTCTTGATAGGCTGATACAATCGCTAATAAAATGGCTAGGTCGGCAGCGGGTTCGTGAATTCTGGTGCCGCCAACAAGGTTTACATAGACATCATGTTGATTGAGGGGCAGGCCAATGCGCCGTTCTAACACAGCTGTTAGCATGGCTATTCGATTCACATCTAAGCCCACAGATGAGCGTTTGGGGGTAGCATAAACGGTGGGCGCGATCAGTGCTTGGACTTCAAGAAGGAGTGGGCGAGTGCCTTCCATGCAAGCCAAGACCACAGAGCCAGGAACATCTTTGGCACGTTCTGCCAGAAACAATTTTGAAGCATCGCGCACACCAACCAAGCCTTTGTCTTGCATTTCAAAAACACCAATTTCACCTGCAGGGCCAAAACGATTTTTCACAGCCCGTAAAATGCGATGAGCATGGCCACGATCACCTTCAAAATAAAGCACAGCATCGACCATATGTTCTAAGACTCTTGGCCCAGCGATGGTGCCATCTTTGGTCACATGCCCAACGAGAATGAGAGCATGGCCTTGTTGTTTGGCATGTTGAATTAATTTAGCTGCGCATTCGCGCACTTGTGCAACGGTTCCAGGTGCGGATGAAAGTTGGTTACTCACCATAGTTTGAATTGAATCAATGACCAAGGCCAGTGGTTTAATGTGCTGGGTTGTGGCAATGATTTTTTCAATATCGGTGCAGGCAGCCAGTTCTAGCTTTGGATGCATGGCTTGTAGGCGTTGGCCACGCATATGAATTTGTTGCACGGACTCTTCGCCTGAAATGTATAATACGGAGCCTTGTGCTGCGAGTAAACTACTGGTTTGTAAAAGAAGCGTGGATTTCCCAATGCCAGGATCACCACCAATTAAAATGGCAGAAGCAGGGACTAATCCACCGCCTAGAACACGATCAAGTTCTTCAATTTGAGTGCTGCTACGTGCTTGTTTGTGGCTCTTTACTTTTTGAATAGAAACGGTGGTGATGGCTTTGGCTTTGATTTGCTGTGCGATGCCTGTTTCTGCCTCTTCACAAATACAGTCCCATTCACGGCAAGCACTACATTGCCCCATCCACTTTCGATGAGTTGCACCACATTGTTGACAAACAAAAACGCTTTTTGGCATATGTCCGAATGCTGTGCATAGATTGGGAAGCTGGCAAGCGTTAAACCGTTTAAATGAAAAAATGAAGGTGTTAAGCCACGCACATTCAAGGGAGGGATAGGAAACATGCGTGACTTGGCCTGACTATAGCACAACGAGGTAGGGTTACAACTTGCCTTAGGTGTGTTGATTCGTATCCTGTGGCCGAAAACAACGAATTATATTGGGGCGAATCCATGTCAAATATCAAACGTGCACTATTAAGTGTTTCTGATAAGCAAGGAATTGAAGTGTTAGCAAGCGTATTGGCCGATGCAGGGGTAGAGATTTTGTCTACTGGCGGTACGGCATCTTTACTAAGAAAATCAGGTATTAAAGTGAAAGATGTTTCCGAGCATACTGGCTTCCCTGAAATTATGGATGGACGTGTTAAAACACTTCATCCAAAAATTCATGGTGGTATTTTAGCACGCCGTGGCCAAGATGAAGCCGTGATGGCAGAACAAGACATTACACCGATTGATTTGGTAGTTGTAAATTTATACCCCTTCCGTCAAACCGTTGCTAAAGATGATTGCAGTATTGAAGATGCCATTGAAAACATTGATATTGGTGGGCCATGCATGATTCGCGCTTCAGCTAAAAACCACCGTCATGTGAGTGTGGTAGTTGATCCTAGTGATTATTCTCTATTGATAGAAAAAATGCAGAGCAATAGCCTAGATGAAGGTTTTCGTCGTATGTTGGCAGTGAAAGCATTTGCACATACTGCAAGTTACGATGGTGCGATTGCAAATCACTTTTCTTCTTTAGAATCAGATGGTTCTAAACGCTCTTTTCCTGATATCTTAACCACACAATATGTGCGTAACCTAGATTTGCGTTATGGTGAGAATCCACATCAAGATGGCGTTTTTTATGCTGACTTAGAAGATAAAGGTGTGTCTATTGCTGATTGTGAGCAACTGCAAGGTAAGACACTTTCTTATAATAACATTGCTGATATGGATGCAGCTTATGCTTGTGTGCGTGACTTTGAAACAAGCGCAGCTGTGATTGTGAAACATGCTAACCCTTGTGGCGTTGCTATTGGCGAGGTTCAATCCGAAGCCTATGAAAAAGCCAGAGCAGCAGATGCCACATCTGCTTTTGGCGGTATTGCTTCGTTTAACCGTTGTTTGGATGCTAAGACCGCAGCTTTGATTGCTGAAACTTTCATGGAAGTGGTGATTGCACCAGACTATGAAGCTGAAGCTCTTTCTTTGTTAGCCACTAAAAAGAATCTACGTGTGATGCGTGCTCCTTCAGCACAGGCTGTGAGCGGTGGTTTGGAATATAAACGGGTGAATGGCGGCTTGCTTGTGCAACAGCGTGATACACATCAGTTAAATTTAGGCGATGCCAAAGTGGTGAGTCGTGCCACTTTGGATGGCGGACAAGAAGCTGACCTTATGTTTGCTTGGACGATTGCCAAACATGTGAAATCAAATGCTATTATCTTTGCGAAAAATGGTGTGACAACAGGCATTGGTGCAGGGCAAATGAGTCGTATTGACTCCACGCAAATTGCAGTGAGTAAAGGTGGCGACAAGATTAAAGGTTCTGTAGTGGCATCGGATGCTTTTTTCCCTTTCCGTGATGGTATTGATGCTTTGAGTGAAGCTGGTGCAACTGCTGTGATTCAACCTGGTGGCTCTATGCGTGATGAGGAAGTGATTAAAGCGGCTGACGATGCAGGTATTGGCATGTTGTTTACAGGTGTTCGTCACTTTAGACATTAAAGTTTTTTGCTCTTTTACACCGAAATCGTGCATCGTATAACATAAAAGAAAATGGAGAAAAAAATGAAAGTTCTCGTAATTGGTTCAGGTGGGCGTGAGCATGCTTTGTGCTGGAAACTATACCATTCTGACAGTGTATCTGAAGTGGTATGCGCACCGGGTAATGCGGGTATTAAAGCTGTTGCACGCTGTGTTGATATTGGTGCTGAAGATGTGCCCGCACTATGTGCGTTAGCAGCAGAGGAAAAACCAGGTTTGGTTGTTGTTGGGCCTGAAGTTCCTTTGGTGAATGGCTTGGCAGATTTGTTGCGCCAACAAGGTCTGGATGTCTTTGGCCCTAGCGCAGCAGCAGCGGAATTAGAAGGTAGCAAAGCTTTTTCTAAAGAATTGATGGATGAAGCGGGCGTGCCAACTGCCAAGTTTGAAGTACATACAGATGTCGTGAAAGCAGAAGCATTGATTGCTCAGTGGGGCGCGCCGATTGTGGTGAAGGCTTCTGGTTTGGCAGCGGGTAAAGGTGTGATTGTTGCAGATGACGAAGCAACGGCTGTAGAGGCTGTGCGTGATATGTTGGCTGGTAATAGTTTTGGCGAAGCTGGGCATGAAGTGGTGATAGAAGAATTTCTTGCAGGTGAAGAAGCTTCTTGTTTATTCATCGTTTCAGGCGACACTATTTTACCATTGGCATCAAGCCAAGATCATAAAGCGTTGTTAGATGCGGACCTTGGTCCTAATACAGGTGGCATGGGTGCTTATTCACCAGCTCCTTGTGTGACGGATGCCGTGGCAGAAGAAGTCTTGGAAACAGTTGCGCGTCCGATCATTGCTGCTCTTAAAAAACGTGAGATTCCTTTTATCGGTACTTTATATGCAGGTATGATGTTGACTGAAAAAGGTTTGCGTACTTTGGAATTTAACGTGCGTTTTGGTGACCCTGAGTGTCAGCCATTAATGATGCGCTTGCGTAGTGATTTGGGTGATGTGTTGTTGGCAGCAGCGCAAGGTGAATTGGATACAGTGAGCCTTGAGTGGGATACGCGCGCAGCGTTGTGTGTGGTGATTGCTTCAGAAGGTTACCCCAATAGTTATGAAAAAAATCAACCGATTCGTGCTTTAGATAAGTTAGAAAATGATCGTGTGATGGTTTTTCATGCAGGCACAACCATGTTAAATGGGGATCTTGTCAACGTTGGTGGTCGTGTTTTGGGTGTGACGGCATTGGGCGATTCTGTGGTTGAAGCACAGCAAGCTGCTTATGAAAATCTTGATCAACTTGATTGGCAAGGTGCTTATTATCGTAAAGACATTGGTTACCGTGCGATCTAGTTGGTTCTTTTTGATCATGCTCACAAGTGCATGCCCAAGTTATGCACTTGAGTTTGTTGAGCTTGATTTAGGTCATGGTTTGCGTCTTTTTAATAATTACTGTGTGAATTGTCATAATCATGATGGTACGGGCAGTGCTGTGGCAAAAGAGGCTTTTTCGTCGGGGCCTCCTATTTTGTTAGAGCGTGCAGATGCCACGCCTGCACAATATTATACACGTATTTTGCATGGTGGACCCAATATGGCACCGATGGATTGGGAGTTAAGTCAACGTGATGTTTGGGATATTGTTTATGCTTTGCCACTACTTCGTCAGTCTCAGCCTCTTTTTTGGCAAAAAAAATATTTTAAACGATGGATAAAACAATGAGTGTTCAAGTGTTGATTTTAATGGGTAGTAAAAGTGATATGCCTGTGATGCAAAAAGCAGCAGATACCTTAGATGAATTTGGCGTATCTTATGAAATGTTGATTCGCTCAGCACATCGTACCCCTGTTGAAACCGTTGAAGCTGTGACTGAAGCAGATAAAAATGGTTGCCAAGTGTTTATTTGTGGCGCGGGTATGGCTGCACATTTGGCAGGTGTGGTCGCGGCTCATACTGTTAAACCTGTGATTGGTGTGCCGCTGGCTTCGGGTGCATTGCAAGGTCAAGATGCATTGCTAGCGACTGTGATGATGCCTCCAGGTATTCCAGTAGCCACTGTTGCCATTGGTGGTGCAAAGAATGCTGCTATTTTAGCGGTTCAGATGATTGCAGCTGGTAATGAAAAGTTATCTGAAGCATTGCGTCAGGCGCGTATTGCCTAAGCTGAAGCGTCAGCTTTCTTTGTTGCGTCATGCTAAGTGGATGCAGCAAGGAAAGTTGTTGGCACACCACACCTCGACGCTTGCGGGTGTTGGTTGTTCAGTCTCTTCTTTAGCTGCGTTGTGTTCTTTTAAGCAGCGCAAAGGTCCTTTTTTACTATTGGCTTCAGATATGTCGTCTGCTTTAAAGTGGGCTCGCTATATTTCCCCTGCCTTGCGGCAGTTCTTGCAACATGGCTGGCCTGATAAAACAACGCTTATTTTTCCAGCTAAAAAAGGCTTGGATGCATGCTTGTATCAGCAAGGGATGATTGCGGTGCGTGTTGATTCGGATCTTAATTGTTGTTTTTTAGCAAAAGAAATGGGTGGTTGTTTTGTTTCAAGTAGCTTGAATCGACGAGGGCAACGAACGAAGACTCCCATATGCCAGCAAGCTTGGCGTTGGCAACGTTTTCAAATGCGAAGTTTGGTGAATAAGTCACATCAACATTGCGAGCAAGCATCCACTATTTTACGCGTCACTCGATTAGGTATGCAGCGCCTCAGATAGGGTTAATCTTGTCGGGTCATCCAACCATGCTCTAAAAAAGATAAAACATGTGTTTCAGCAATCAAGAAATGATCAAGAACCTTTATTTCCATGAGTTGACTTAATGTTTGCAGCTTCTTCGTTAGTTGGATGTCGCTAGTGCTTGCTTCTGTGGATCCACCAGGGTGGTTGTGAAACAGAATCATGGCTTTGGCATCCAGTTCTAGGGCTTTTTTGATGATGTCGCGTGGAAATATCGTGGTATAGTCAAGCGTTCCTTTAAATAAAATAGGCGCATCTAGGTATCTGTGTTGGTTATCCATATAGATAACACCAAAAGCTTCAGTTGTGTTGCCTTGCAAGCGTAATCGTAGGTATTTCTTGACTTTATCCACTTGATTTAAAACAACTTTATCTTTTAAGCTGCATTGTAGATAATATTGGCTTGTCTGCCGAATAAGTTGAAAAAACATGGCGCTTTCAGTGCCAACGCCAGAGATAAGTTGCAGTTCTTGTGCAGTGCTCTCAAAAATAGCTGGCAGTGAGCCAAAGTGCTCTAACATTTGCTTAGCGATGGGTTTCACATCTTTTCTAGGAATGGCGTAGCTCAAAAGGAGTTCAATGATTTCATAGTCATGAAAGCCTTGAAACCCATCACTTGTAAAGCGTTGCCGTAAGCGTTTACGGTGTCCTTGATGATTGTTTTTGAGCACTGTAGCTATTAATTTCCTATGCGGTCTTTCCATCTGTAGCCAGATTGCTATTCCTGATTTGCAACCTAGTGTGTGCGCACTGTATCATGGATGAACAAGATTTGCCGCTAGAAAAGTGGTATAAGCAACTAATAACGATGAACATGCAGCAGGCGGTGCAAGCATTGGTATATTGGGTAGAGGAACTTGAAAAGCAAGGTCTTTCTTGTGATTTTAGAACCCAAGTACTCGAACTTATTGTGCAGATTACCCGTCGTTGTCATGTGTTGAGTGATGATGAAACCACCTGAATTCTTACAACAACGACAACAACAAATAGAGCTTGCTTTATCTGCGATGATGCAGAAACGCCAAACTCGTATTCCTCAAACATTATGGAAGGCCATGCACTATAGTCTTATGGCGGGTGGCAAGCGTATTCGCCCTGCTTTGATGCTGGAAGTATATCAAGCCTGTGGTGGAAAAGGTGATATTATGCCTGTGGCGATGAGTGTGGAATGCATGCATAGCTACTCGTTAATTCATGATGACTTACCTTGTATGGATGATGATCATTTGCGCCGTGGTATACCTACCTGTCATGTGGCTTTTGATGAAGCAACAGCGGTATTAGCTGGTGATTCTTTGCACACGCTGAGTTTTGAACTGCTCTCAGAAATGACCGTCGATAAAGATTTGACCCCCTCATTGGTGCAAAAAATGGCTGTGGCGGCAGGTGCCCAAGGCATGGGTGGTGGACAAGTTCTAGATATTGAAGCTGAAGGTCGTGTTGATCTTGATTTGCTAGATGTTGAACGTATTCATATTCATAAAACAGGCATGCTATTGCGCTACTGCTGTGAGGCGGGTGCGTTGTTAGCCAAGGCTGAGCCTGAAGTTGCACATGCATGCGCACGTTATGGTGAAGCTGTGGGTCTGTTGTTTCAAATTGCTGATGATATTTTGGATGCAACCGCGACAGATGCCGAGCTTGGTAAGAGCGCGGGCAAAGATCAGGCGCAAGAAAAAAGTACTTATGTCTCTATTCTGGGTATTGAGCAGGCACAAGAAAAGTTGCAAGAAATGCTTGAGATTGCCTTAGAAGCCTTAGAGCCACTTGAGGAAAAAGCAGCGCAGCCTCTTGTGTTATTGGCGAATTATATTGTGAGCCGAAAAACATGAGCCCAAGCTTGTTTTTAAAAGACACGCTATCGGGAACTGATTTAAAAAAAATGGAAGTGACAGAATTAGAGCAACTTGCAGCTGAAATTCGTGAGTATTTAATTCAAACATTAGCGCCTATTGGTGGGCACTTAGGTGCAAGCTTAGGTGTGGTTGAGCTTAGCATTGCCTTACATGTGGTGTTTTCAACGCCTGAAGATAAGATCGTTTGGGATGTTGGGCATCAAGCTTATGTGCATAAAATGCTCACAGGTCGCTTATCGGGTATGCCGCGCATTCGTCAGTATGGTGGACTCTCTGGTTTTACCAAAAGGGCAGAGTCTAAACATGATGCTTTTGGGGCTGGTCATGCTTCAACCTCTATTTCAGCTGCTTATGGTATGGCTGTTGCCCGTGGCGTGCAGGAAGAATCGTATCATTGCGTTGCCGTTATTGGCGATGGTGCTTTGACGGGTGGTATGGCTTTTGAAGCATTGAATCATGCAGGCGCACGCCAAGATAATCTTTTGGTGGTTCTTAATGATAATGAAATGTCGATTGCACCCAATGTTGGCGCAATTTCAGCTTATTTGGCACGGTTGATTAGTGGCAAACCTTATTCTCAAGTGAAGAGTGGGATGCGTCGTGTTTTAGAAAAGTTACCCCATGCGTATGAAGCAGCCAAACGGGTTGAGGAGCATGTCAAAGGTGTCTTGATGCCAGGGACATTATTTGAAGAAATGGGTTTTCGTTATATTGGCCCTATCGACGGGCATGACTTTGAACATTTAATTCCAACCCTGCAAAATTGTGCTGAACTCACTGGGCCTATTATCTTTCATGTGTTAACAAAAAAAGGCTTGGGTTATAGCCCCGCAGAAAAAGATCCGCAAACGTGGCATGGTCTTGGGCCTTATTGCTTAGAAAAAAAAGAACCGCTTAAATCGAAAGCTATTGCACCGAGTTATACGAGTGTCTTTTCCAATGCTTTGCTTGCGCTTGCGGAGAAAGATAAGCGGGTGGTAGCGATCACGGCCGCGATGCCGAGTGGCACAGGTTTAGAGCCTTTTGCGAAACGCTTTCCTGAGAGGTATTTTGATGTGGGTATTGCTGAGCAACATGCGGTCACATTTGCAGCAGGTTTATGTGCAGGTGGTTTACGACCTGTAGTGGCAATTTACTCTACCTTTATCCAGCGTGCTTATGATCAAATTATTCATGATGTTTGCTTGCAAAAATTACCTGTGTTGTTTTGCCTTGATCGTGCGGGTGTGGTGGGGGCGGACGGTGCAACTCATGCTGGTATTTTTGATATTGCTTTTTTACGTTGTATTCCCAACCTTATCTTAATATCGCCAAAGGACGAAGAGGAGTTACAGCGAGCTTTATGCACTGCGTTATCGCAATCTTTGCCATGTGCTATTCGTTACCCTCGGGGTGTAGGTACGGGCGTTAAACTTTCAACGCAGGTTGAACCACTACCAATGGCGAAGTCTGAAGTTGTGTGCGAAGGGCAGGATGGCTTGGTGATTGCAGTCGGTCATTGCGTGCATGAAGCACAAGAAGCTTTAAATACTTGGCAACAACAATCAGAAGAAAGTTATGCCTTGATCAATCTTCTTTTTATTAAGCCACTAGATGAAAAAACAATTCTATCGTTCTTGATTTTGGATAAGCCTCTTATTATTTTAGAAGAAGGTATGGCGAGCGGGGGTATTGGCCAAGAGATTGCTTGTTTGGCATTAAAGCATGGTTTCTGTGGTTATTTTGTGCATTTAGCCATTGATGATGTGTTCCCTCATCATGGCACACAACAAGAGGTTCGTCGTGATTTAAGATTGGATCGTGATGCATTACTTGCTGTTTTATCCTCTCAGTCAGCGGCGTGATTCTTTTTCTTTCAGATTCTATTCATATAGCTGTGATTAGGTTGCAGCCCTAATGCAACAAATTGTGATAATCGTTGAGATAAAAGGTGATGATGCTTTGGTTCGTAGTGATCAAGGTGGTTGTCAGGGCTGTGAGGCAAAATCCTCTTGTGCAGCGTTGGGTGGGCAGCAAAAAGCAACGTTTATGTTATCTGTGTCTAATCGTTTAATGGCGAAAGTTGGTGACCGTGTGGTTTTAGAGATGGATGACCGTGCGATGTTGCGTGCAACATGGTGGTTATACGGCATGCCTATGTTGGCTTTTATCGGAAGTGGTGTGTTGATGCATGCTTTGGCGACCATGATGCAATGGTCTTCAGTTGATTTATGGGCTGTTTCGGGTGCTTGTATCGGTATGGCGATGATGTGGCGTGTGAGTTCATACGTTGATCAAAAGCCTGAGGTTCAGATGTTGCGCTTTGATAGTGGTGAAATTTGTCTTGTCCAAGAATGAAGGAGTAAACATTGAAAAAGGTTTTTTTACTTACCGTGGTTATGGTGTTGATGCCTTGTTTGGCTTGGGGTCATCCCGCAAGTTTTGCTGATTTGGTGGATGCACAGAAAAATGCTGTGGTAAATATTAGTACCACGCAAGTGGCGCGCTCTAGCCCTATTCCGGGCATGCCTCTCGATTTCTTTAAAGATTTGTTTAACCATCAAATGCCCACACCCTCTCCGCGTGAGAAACATGCTTTGGGTTCAGGTTTCATTATTTCTGAAGATGGTTATGTGGTGACCAACAACCATGTGGTCGAACAGGCAGATAAGATTGTTGTGAAAACGGCAGAAGGAAAGGAGTATAAAGCAAGGCTTGTGGGTAGAGATGCTAAGCTCGATGTTGCTTTGTTAAAAATTGATGCCAAAGGTTTGGATAAAGTTGTCTTTGAGCCTTCGGAGAAACTGCGTGTGGGTGATTGGGTGATCAGCATCGGTAACCCTTTTGGTTTGGAACAAACAGTGACTGCTGGGATTGTTTCGGCAAAAGGTCGAGTGATTGGCGCTGGGCCTTATGATCACTTTATTCAAACAGATGCTGCGATTAACCCTGGTAACTCAGGTGGTCCATTGTTTAATACTAACGGAGAGGTTGTTGGTATTAATACCGCGATTTATTCACGCAGTGGTGGTAGTAATGGTATTGGTTTTGCGATTCCAATACAGCTTGCGTTACCAGTTATCGAAGATTTGCGTACCACTGGGCATGTTGAACGTGCGCGTTTGGGTGTGACCATTGATGCGGTAAGTAAAGATGTGATGCAAGCCTTGGGTCTAAAAGATCAGAAAGGTGCCTTGATTCGTCAAATCGCAGCAGGTTCAGCCGCAGCTCGTGTGGGTATTGAGCCTGGTGATGTTATTATTAAAGTTGATGAGCATCCTATTCAGCGTGTAAGTGATTTACCTATTCGCATCGCAAGTCATAAACCTGGTGATAAAGTTGATCTATTGCTTATTCGCCAAGGGCGGGAAATAAAGCTTTCAGCGCGTGTTGAGGCAATGGATGATGAACAAAGCTCTGCACAGGTTGAAAGTCGCGCGTCCAGCTTAGGTATTAAAGGGCGTACAATGATTGCGTCTGACATACGCATATTGGCAACGAGGGTTCAGCAGGGTGTTGTGGTAGAAGATGTTGTGATGGGGTCTTCTGCTCAGCGCTCTGGTCTGGTGAAAGGTGATGTGATTTATAGTATGGCGGGTCAGCCTATACGTCACTTGAAAGATTTTCAGAAAATTTTAACACACTTCAAGAAGGGTCAGGCGGTACAGTGTATGATTGATCGACATGGAAGTCAGGTCTTTACGATTTTGCGTGTGGTCTCAGATTGATGCTAAAACATGTGCGTTTAATGACACGGCCAGACTGTAGTTTATGCGAAGAGCCTAAGCGTTTCATTCAAGAAGCTGCCGAAGCGGGTTTGTGTACATGGGAATCCGTTAACATTGATCAAGATCGTGACTTAAAACGTTTGTATGGTTGGGATATTCCAGTTGTTTTGATTAATGATGCGGTATGTTTTAAGCATCGGATGGATAAAGGTGCTTTTATGCAAAGCTTGAAGGGGCAGCAATAATGTTGAAGAACTGGTTGGTTATGGCAGGTGTTTTTATCAGTATTGGGGTTTTGGCATGGGTTGGATTACAGCAAACAACGCCATTAAAACTTGATACAAGTTTAGCGTCCTTAAAGCCTGCAGTGGGTGAATCTGTGAGTTCTTTTGAGCTTCTTGATTTGGCGGGTAAGATGCAAGCTTTGCCTGAAGGTGAAGTGGTGCTGTTAAATTTTTGGGCAACATGGTGTCCACCTTGTCGTGAAGAAATGCCATCAATGCAGGCCTTGTATGCTAGGTTTAAGGCTAAAGGTCTAAAAATCATAGCTGTTTCAGTGGATGCTAAAGTCGGTAATGTGCAAAAATTTGTGCAAGATCACGACCTTACATTCCAAATTCTTCATGATAGTGAAGGTGAGGTTGCGCGTCAGTACGGTGTCCACCGTTATCCTGAGACCTTTGTGATTGACCGAGAAGGTAAGGTGCGTTTGTTTAAAGTGGGTGGTGTGGACTGGATGAGTGATGAGTCAGTCGCTTTATTTGAATCATTATTAGCATCAAAATAATATTTTTAAACGAACCTTCTTTTTAGGTAAATTTATTTTTTTATAATGGTTTTGGGATATAGTTATATGGTAACGATGAAGCAGCAAGTGATGGAGCTACGTGCAGAGTTGAAGGCACATAACTATCGTTACTATGTTTTAGATAATCCTTGTGTTGATGATGCCGCGTACGATGCTTTGTTGCGTCAGTTGCAGGATTTAGAGTCTCGTTTAGGAGAAGTCATTCCCAATGACTCGCCAACTCAAACCATAGGATCACCCCCTTCAGTAGCCTTTACAGCGCGCCAACATCGTGAACCGATGCTTTCTTTGGCCAATGCTTTTGATTTTGAAGAAGTGCGTGAGTTTAACCGCCGTTTATGTCAGAGCTTAGATGTTGGGTCATGTGATTATGTGGTGGAGCCTAAAGTTGATGGGTTAGCTGTAAATATTACATACCATCAAGGTTATTTTCATTGTGCAGCGACACGCGGTGATGGTCGTGTGGGTGAAGATGTCAGTGATCACATTCGTAGTATCAAAGATATTCCCATGCAATTGGGAGAAAATGCACCAGAATGGCTAGAAGTTCGTGGTGAGGTTTATATGTCTCATGCTGGTTTTGTTGCGCTAAATGAACAGCAACAGCAGGCGGGTGAAAAGGTTTTTGCTAATCCACGCAATGCCGCAGCGGGATCCCTTCGTCAATTAGATATCAAAATGACGGCTTCGAGACCCTTATCCTTTTTTGTTTATGCTGCTGGCGAAGGTGTTTCAGAAGTTGCCTCTTCTCAAGTTAAGCTTTTGAATCAGTTTCAAGTGTGGGGTTTCCAAGTTCAAAATACGCAGCTTTATCATGGTGTTGAGGAAGTTCTTAAGGGTTTTGAGGCTTGGGAGAAAAAGCGTAAGCATAGTGCCTACGAAATTGATGGGCTCGTTTATAAACTGAATGACTTTGCTTTGCAGCAAACTGCTGGCCGTATTTCTCGCTCCCCACGCTGGGCGATAGCGCATAAGTTTGCAGCTCAAGAGGTTGTCACGACGGTTCATGCGATTGTTTGGCAGGTGGGTCGTAGTGGCGTGTTGACGCCTGTTGCTGAGATGGATCCTGTGACCGTAGGTGGCGTGGTCGTATCAAGAGCGACGTTGTACAATATTAAAGAAATACAGCGTAAACAAGTTCAAATTGGTGATCAGGTGTTGTTGCGACGTGCGGGTGATGTGATTCCTGAAGTGTTGCGTTCACTTAGTCCAAATAGAGAAAAAGTGTTGATTGATATTCCGCAGGCTTGTCCTGAGTGTGAATCAGCATTGATTCGTGAAGATATTCGTTTGTATTGCCCTGCAGGTTTGTCTTGTTCTGCACAGCTAAAGGAGCGGGTTCGTCACTTTGCATCACGGAACTGTTTAGATATTCGTGGCTTGGGTGATAAAGTGATTGCTGCCTTGATTGATGCAGGGTTGCTGTGTCATTTAGATGATTTGTTTAAGTTAGACATAGATCAACTCTTAGCACTACCTAGTTTCGCACTTAAAAAAGCAGAAAACACCTTGGTGGCATTGCAAAAAGCAAAACAATGTGAGTTATCTCGTTTTATTCATGCTTTAGGCATTGCGGGTGTGGGTCAAAGCACATCGCAACATTTGGCGACTCA
Source organism: Mariprofundaceae bacterium (assembly GCA_030950585.1). Lineage (GTDB taxonomy): Bacteria > Pseudomonadota > Zetaproteobacteria > Mariprofundales > Mariprofundaceae > JAUZRG01. The sequence goes on from JAUZRG010000061.1 coordinate 20,841, forward strand.
CTTTAAAAGTATCTCTATATTAATGATGGCTGAGGAAGAAAGTTTGTTACAGGTGCAGGATGTTGGTTCAGAAAACTGTGCTAACCTTCTCAGTTTTTTTGCAGATAGTCATAATCAGAAAATTCTTCAGTCTTTGAAAAGTCTAGGTGTTTGGCCTGATGATTTGGTGGATGTGAAGGACGGTCACCCTTTATATAATAAGCAGGTTGTTGTGACGGGAACATTAAAAACCCTAAAACGTCACGATGTTCAGCAGCGTTTACGTGAGCTGGGTGCAGTTCCGTCCTCTTCATTATCAAAAAGAACTGATTTTTTAATTGCAGGTGAAAAAGCTGGGTCTAAATTGAAAAAAGCTGAAGAGCTAGGTGTTACCGTTGTTAATGAGACCTCTTTATTAGAATGGTTCGAGTTTAGCGGTTAAGTATTATTTGTCACTTGTTATCATAGAGTGTTGTTTTTAAAGGTTATTTAATAATTTTAAGGGCTATAACTAAATGTTTTTCATTGTTTTTTATTGAAATATAAAGGGTAATGAGGGGCTAGTCTTATTTAAGAGTGTTGACATTAAGAAAAATCATGGCTAAGTTTCGCGCCCCTTCCAACTTTGGAGGGGATTTAATTTGCCTTTAAACGTTATAGAGGGACTTCATGCCAACCATTAATCAGTTGATTCGCAAGCCGCGCAAGGACAAGCGTAAAATCAATAAAGTACCTGCACTACAAGCTTGCCCGCAACGTCGTGGTGTTTGTGTTCGTGTATATACAACTACACCTAAGAAACCAAACTCCGCTTTGCGTAAAGTGGCACGTGTGCGTTTGACTAATGGTATGGAAGTAACAGCGTACATCCCAGGTGAGGGTCACCGTTTGCAAGAGCATTCGGTTGTTCTTATTCGTGGTGGACGTGTGAAGGATTTACCTGGTGTTCGTTATCACATTCTTCGTGGTGTGTTAGATACCACAGGTGTTGAAGGTCGTAAACAGTCTCGCTCCAAGTATGGCGCGAAGCGTCCTAAGTAGTAGAGGAGATAAGTTATGCCACGTAAAGGTCCTGCACCCCGTCGTCCCGTTACCCCAGATGCAAAGTACAATGATATTTTAATTTCTCGCGTTGTTAATAAGCTAATGTGGGGTGGTAAAAAAACCACTGCTGAAGCAATTATGTATGGTGCGATTGATATTTTAGTTGAGAAAAATGGTGGAGAAGCTAAGGATTTAGTTGCTCAAGTTGTTGAAGCAATTAAGCCGCAGGTTGAAGTTAAGTCTCGCCGTGTTGGTGGCGCTACATACCAAGTGCCAATTGAAATCACAGCTCGTCGTCAATTATCATTGGCTGTACGTTGGTTGGTTGAATTTGCACGTAAGCGTAGTGAACACACTATGGTTGAACGTCTTGGCTATGAAATGGTTGATGTGTTAAGTGAGCGCGGTGGTGCGATGAAGAAGCGTGATGAAACGCATCGTATGGCTGAAGCTAACAAGGCTTTCTCTCATTACCGCTGGTAGTCTTTAGTCTTTTATTTTTGTAAATAGTTTTTTAATTTTGTTCTAAACAGTTTTGGAAGAGGTGTAGGCCGTGGCTCGACAGTTTGATCTGCAGCATGTTCGTAATATTGGTATTATGGCACATATTGACGCTGGTAAAACAACAACCACAGAACGTGTGTTGTTTTATACAGGCGTGACGCATAAAATCGGTGAAGTTCATGATGGTGCAGCAACCATGGATTGGATGGAGCAAGAGCAAGAGCGCGGTATTACTATTACTTCTGCTGCTACCACTTGTGCTTGGAAAGACCATCAAATTAACATTATTGACACACCTGGACATGTTGACTTCACTATTGAAGTTGAGCGTTCGTTACGTGTTTTAGATGGTGCTGTCGGTGTATTCTGTGCAGTGGGTGGCGTAGAGCCGCAATCTGAAACTGTATGGCGTCAAGCTGATAAATATAATGTTCCTCGTATTGCATTTGTAAATAAGATGGATCGTGTTGGTGCTGACTTTTTTCGTGTCGTTGGCGAAATCACCGAACGTCTTGGTCATAATGCTGTTCCGTTAAACCTTCCTGTTGGCTCAGAAGATGAGTTCAAAGGTGTCGTCGATCTTATTAAGATGAAGGCCATTGTTTGGAATGATGAAACAATGGGTGCTGAATACACAATTGAAGATATCCCTGCTAACTTAGTAGATGATGCTCAATTGTATCGTGAACAGCTTTTAGATGCTATCTTAGTTCACGATGATGAATTAATGGAAGCTTACCTAGAAGGTGAGTCTGTTTCCGAAGAAGATGTTACTCGCTGCTTACGTCAAGCTGTGATTAATATCGATATTATTCCTGTTTTATGTGGTACGGCCTTTAAAAACAAAGGTGTTCAAACTTTATTGGATGCTGTGATTGATTTAATGCCATCACCGCTAGATGTTGATGATGTGAAAGGTGTTCATCCTGACACTGATGCTGAAGATACGCGTGAAACATCTGACGAAGCTCCTTTTTCAGCACTTGCGTTTAAAGTTATGACAGATCCTTTTGTGGGAACTCTGACTTTCTTCCGTGTTTATTCAGGTGTGATGGAAGCTGGATCTTATGTCGTTAACTCAGTAAAAGGTAAAAAAGAGCGCGTTGGTCGCATCATGTTAATGAACGCCAATGATCGTAAAGATGTTAAAGAAGTTAGAGCTGGTGACATTGCTGCCGCTGTTGGTTTGAAGAATACAACAACAGGCGACACTTTGTGTGCTATAGATAAGCCTATTATTCTTGAGCGTATGGAATTTCCTGAACCAGTTATTGCTGTTGCAATTGAACCAAAAACAAAAGCAGATCAAGAGAAGATGGGTATTGCCCTTTCCAAGCTTTCTGCTGAAGATCCTTCTTTCCGTGTTCGTACTGATGAAGAAACGGGCCAAACCATTATTGCAGGTATGGGCGAGCTTCACTTAGAAATCATTGTTGATCGTATGCAGCGTGAATTTAGTGTTGATGCAAATGTCGGTAAACCGCAAGTAGCTTATCGTGAAACAATTCGTAAGAGTAACAAAGCTGAAGGTAAATTTGTTCGTCAATCAGGTGGTCGTGGTCAATATGGTCATGTCTGGTTAGAGATTGAACCTTTAGAAGTTGGCTCTGGCTTTGAATTTATTGATAAGATTGTTGGTGGCGCTGTTCCAAGAGAATATATCTCATCTGTTGGTAAAGGTGCAGAAGAAGCTATGAATAATGGCGTTCTTGCTGGCTATCCAATGGTTGATGTTCGTGTTACTTTGTATGATGGTTCTTATCATGATGTGGATTCTAATGAAATGGCGTTTAAAATCGCTGGCTCTATGGGTTTCCGTAATGCGGCTAATGGTGCGGGCGCAGTTATCCTTGAACCAATTATGAAAGTTGAAGTTGTAACCCCTGAAGATTATATGGGTGATATTGTTGGTGATTTAAACCGTCGCCGTGGCCGTATCAATGGCATGGAAGCACGTGGTAACGCCAAAGTTGTTGATGCATATGTACCTCTTTCAGAAATGTTTGGTTATTCCACTAACGTACGTTCTGCAAGTCAAGGTCGTGCAACCTATACAATGCAATTTGAACACTATGATGAAGTACCAGCTAATATTTCTAAAGAAATTATTGCTAAAGTTAAAGGCTAAGGAGTTTTTGAATGTCCAAAGAAAAATTTGAACGCACCAAGCCACATGTAAACATCGGAACGATTGGTCATGTGGATCATGGTAAAACCACATTGACAGCAGCGATCACGAAAGTGTTGTCTAAAGATGGTGGCGGCGAATTCATGGATTAT
>JAUZRG010000062.1 GCA_030950585.1 Mariprofundaceae bacterium
CAAACTGTTCCTAACCAATGTTGTTTCAACCAGAGAAAATAGAAAAGTACCTCGAAACAAGAAATCTGCGCGCCACTTACTTAACCATCTCAAACGAAAACGAAAAATATGCTTTTAAACCTTAACTTAATGGCAGTGACGATGGAGCGATGGGAACGAGGGACAAAATATCATCATTCCCGAATTATCTTATCGGGAATCCATTCTTTTAAACACCGTTGATTGATTCTCCTCACCCTCTCCAGCAGGAGAGGAGATAAAAGATCGTTGTTATGACGGTGCACAACATCAGTGAATAACAAAAGCCGATTCAATCATCAATTGAATTTGCTTTACATTGCGAAAATCATTGATATTTAATTGATACGCACAATGAATTTTATCCCCTTTTTGGCATGGAAGCGCATCACCTGCTTGATTTAAAGCCCCAAACCATACCGCTCTAAAAATTTTCTGATCACGTTCCAATTGCAAACTGAGGTGCGTGCCATCTTTACCCATTGTTTTGATGCTTTGAACCTCAAACACGCCATCAAAGATAGGCATCTCAAATTCACGCCCATAAGGCTGCAAGTCCTGTAATTGTTCACATACCTCTAAGCTAATAAAGGATGTCTTGAGGCTGCCATCACTCCAAATAATAGGCTGAAGTTCTTTTTCACCGATCTGCGTGCGTACAGCATCTTCAAATGCCAACTTAAATGTCGGCAAGTGCGTTAATGGAAAACCCAAACCTGCCGCGCCGCTATGCCCACCAAAACGTGTTAAAAAGTCATGCTTATTGGCAACTTCTTGTAACACATCACGAATATGTACACCTGCAATACTGCGGGCAGAAGCGGTCAATTGGCTGGCATTCTTTGTGGGGCAAAGCACCACCGCAGGCCGACCAAACTTTTGCACCAAACGCGAGGCAACAATGCCTTGTACCCCTGCATGACCATCTTCTAAATAGGCAATGGAGCAAGCCGTTTGCGTTGATTTTTCCACTTGAGCGATGGCCTGTAAGACCATCGCTTGTTCCACAGCTTTGCGTTGCTGATTATCCGTATCCAAGCACTGCAAGTATTGCATCGCCTCGGCATCATCTTCTGATAATAAGTAATGTAAAGCAGCATAAGGGTCTGCCATGCGGGAACGCGCATTAATGCGTGGACCAATTTGAAAGGCCAAGATTTGCGCATCAAAAGATTGATCTGTTTTCTTAAGCATCTCACGTATGGCCAACCAACAAGGCCGATGAAAGCGATTTAAAATATGCAAACCTGCATGCACCACCGCCCTATTCACTGCGCTACTTGAAAGATTCACACAATCCGCCACCGTACCTAAGGCCACAAAATCCAACAGTGACACTAATTTTGGCACATTGGCTGAGATCTGTTCAGCATCAATCAAAGTTTGACGCACATGCGCCATCAATAACCAAGCCACCATACAACCAGCAATGCTCGTATCGGGGTAAGAACAGTCAGCGCGGGTCGGGTTGACCACGGCATAAGCAGATATCGGAATCCCTTCCACAGGAATGGCATGATGATCCGTCACAATCACATCAATGCCCGCATCTTTTAGCAATGCAATGCGCTCTTCATCGGATGAACCACAATCTGCGGTGATGATTAAGCTTGGCCGTTCGGTGTTTGATAAAATACGTTTAACTAAGGCATGGCTAATACCATAACCATCATGGATTCGATGCCCAATAAAGCTAAATATATTTTCATTTTTCACACCAAAGAAATCTAAAAAAGCATGCAGTATCACCACATGGGAGGTGATACCATCCACATCATAATCGGTGAGCACACCAATTTTTTCACCCTTGGCTATAGCTTTGAGCAAACGGTGTGCAGCCATATCGACATCAGCCAGCAACGAAGGTGCGGGAATATAACTGAGTGCAGGGTGAACAATACTGGCCAAATCACCTTTGAAATCATGCAATCGACACGCCAATACTTGTGCCAAGATTGGAGCTAAACCCATGCTTAAAGCTTGTTGATAAATATCAGCTTGTGCCGTGCGAACTTGTATTTGGCTAGGCATCGCAAAAACCATTCAGCATACTTGTATCTATCATGATTGTACCCGCTTCTTACGTTTGAAACCTCCACGCTGCTTCACTGCAACAGATGTTTTTTCTACTTGATTTTTTTCAGGTGGAATCAAGCCATTTTCACTTTGAGAAATCAAACCACCTTGCCCCATTTCTTTTAAGCGTTGGCGCAATAATGGCCAGTTTTTATGATCGTGATAACGTAAAAAGGCTTTGTGCAATTCACGTTGACGTTTGCCCTTGGGCGATTTTACGACTTCTTTTTTACGATGCAAAGGATAAAGTGGGTTAAAACCACTGTGGTACATCGTCGAAGCTGTGGCCATCGGAGAGGGTAAAAAGGTTTGCACTTGATTGGGTTTAAAACGATTGCGTTTTAGCCAACGTGCCAAATTAAGCATATCATCATCGGTACAACCAGGGTGAGCTGCAATAAAATAGGGAATTAAATATTGTTTTTTACCCGCTTGTTTGGAGAATTTCTCAAACATCTGGCTAAACTGATCATAACTGCCAATACTGGGTTTCATCATTTTATCTAAAACCCTATTTTCAGTATGTTCAGGTGCGATTTTCAAATAACCGCCCACATGATGCTTGGCCAGTTCCTCCACATATTCAGGTGATTTCACCGCTAAATCATAGCGTACGCCCGAGGCAATCATCACCCGTTTCACACCTGAAATAGCACGAATACGCCGATAAAGTTGAACGAGCGGGTTGTGATCGGTATTGAGTTGCGGACAAATGGTCGGATAAACACAAGAAGGCAAACGGCAAGCAGCTTCAACCTTTTTATCCTTGCAGGCAAGACGATACATATTGGCAGTTGGTCCACCCAAATCAGACACCACACCCGTGAAATCAACAGACTTATCCCGCATCGCTTCCACTTCACGCACAATCGAATCTTCAGAACGACTTTGAATCAATCGCCCTTCATGTTCGGTGATCGAACAAAAGGTACAACCCCCAAAACAACCGCGCATGATATTCACTGAAAAACGAATCATTTCATAGGCAGGAATACGTGCATTGCCATAACAGGGGTGAGGTAAACGCGCATAAGGTAAATCAAATACGGCATCAATCTCTTTGGTCGTTAGCGGAATGGCAGGTGGGTTAATCCACAACTCTCTTCCAGCATGGGCTTGCACCAAGGCATAGGCATTGTGTGGGTTCGTTTCCATATGCAGCAAGCGCGAAGCATGTGCATAGGATAGTTTATGATCTTTCACCACTTCAAACGATGGCGCACGAATAAAGCGTCGCTCACGTGGTGCTGCCTTTAATTCAGAAGGAACCTTACCGCCCTCTTGATGCACATAGTAGTGTTTTTCTTCAACCTCAGTTTGATCCATTTCTAACCAATTCAAAGGCATATGCTTCATCACAATCGCAGTGCCACGAATATGTTGCATGCTGCTTATAGCTTCACCATCGGCCAAACGATGGGCAATTTCTAAGATTTGTCTCTCACCATTACCATAAACCAAAATATCGGCTTTTGAATCTAACAAGGCCGAACGACGCACTTTATCTGACCAATAATCATAATGGGCTAGCCGACGCAAACTGGCTTCAATACCACCAATCACAACATTACAACCCTTATAAGCTTCACGGCAGCGTTGTGCATACACTGTCACTGCACGGTCAGGGCGACGGTTGCTTTGAGCATCGGCTGTATAAGCATCATCACTGCGCTTGCGACGCTCAGAGGTATAATGATTCACCATTGAATCCATATTACCACTGGTCACACCAAAAAATAAATTAGGCTCACCTAATTGCTGGAAATCCTTACAGTTAAGCCAATCTGGTTGTGAGATAATACCAACGCGAAAACCTTGATGTTCTAAGACACGCGCCATGACTGCCATACCAAAACTGGGTAGATCCACATAAGCATCACCTGTCACCAAAATGACATCACAACTATCCCAGCCCAAATCATCCATTTCTTGGCGTGACATGGGGTGATGCGACACTTGACCAAAGCAAGATGCCCAATATTTTTGTTGTGAAAACAGTTTAGGAGGTTGATGCAAAATAAATCCTTCTTATCATTAGATCATGGAGTATGCGCGCATACTAGCACAAATGAAGCCAGTGAAATAAAAAAGGCAACCATGACCGCTGCCTTTTTAAGTCAAAAATTAAACTTTAAGCGTTTAAATATTTTACACGACGGTTAAAACGATCTTGGGGTACGGATGCCCAGTTATCACGATTGCTGAGTTCAGCTGCGAAAGAAGCTAAATCATTTTTTGCTGCAAAGCGTTGCATCAAACGACGGGTGCGCCCTGTATAATCACCACGGAAACGCAGGTCTACCAAGACATCTTTGATCTTATCATCCAAGTTAGCCCAATCAACTGAACCATAAGCCGCCACACAATCAGCTTTGTTGCAAATACGTTGTACATCTTTGCTTAGTTCTGCATAAATAGACGCGAAAAGTTTTTCTTGCGTATCCATGCTGATTTCAAAATCACCTAGGTTATTATCTGAAATAAATGATTTCGCAGCACTACCTGAAAGGTGTGCTGCTTTGCCTAGCGTGGCGGCATTAGCGGCATCTACACCCGCAGCCAACATATCCGCTTCAATTTTAGAAGATTTCTTTTCTTTCATATCATAACCACGACCAATGGTCAGGCCAGAAGTTCCACTTGGTACATGTAAAACACGGCTATGATAACGACCGCCCTCCATACCTTCTGCATCATAAGTTAATTTTCCTTGTACAATTGCCATCATATTACCCCTCAAATAATCTGTTAACGCACAACGACGCAACAAGATGCCGACCTTAAAACAAGTATTATGACTTGTCATCAAGCAATAACCGCAATAAATATGCTGTTGTAAAGCCATATGATCACGCCATCATGCCCACTTATGAATCAGATTATCCATATTATTGGTGTCCTAGACAACGGCACATCCAGCCTCAACCCGCAGCAGCTTCAAACACTCAAGCAAGCAGATGTCGTGATTTCTGGCACACGCTTACTCGATTTATGTCGGCAAGACATTTCCCATGCCCAATGCTTTGACTTCACAGGCCAACTCAAGCTCGTCTCACAGTGGATAAAAGAGGCGTATGAGCAACAAAAACAAGTCGTTATTTTGGCAAGCGGTGACCCACTATGTCATGGCATTGCTAGTTATTTAACAAAGAAACTACCCCAGCTAAACATCCGTGTTTTACCGAACCTTTCCAATATGCAATTGGCCTGCGCTCGCCTTACTTTAGCATGGCAAGATTTGCATATTTGTTCCATTCACAAAGCCGATCATGGCGACTGGTTTTGGGGTGCAAGCCCCAAACACAGCCTTTATGAATTAGCATATGCCTTGCAACATCATACAAAAATAGGTGTATTCACAAGTCCAGAAAATAACCCAAAGCGCATTGTAGAACTTTTGAAAAGCATGGGTATGGCACAAGATTGGTCGTTCTCTATTACAGAAGACCTCATGTCTGAACATGAAAAAGTCACAGCATCTTTAAACCATAGTGAGGTATGCACACAAATTTTTTCTGATACCAACATTGTCATCTTACAACGCATCAAAGCCCAAGAGCCGATCATCTTTGGCAACCATGATGATCAATTTATACAACGAAAGCCTGATAAAGGTTTAATCACCAAGTATGAAGTGCGTGCTGTTTCACTCGCACACCTACAATTACACGCTGATAGTATTGTGTGGGATATTGGCGCGGGTTCAGGTTCTGTCGGCTTAGAAGCAGCCCGACTTTGTCGACATGGCCATGTCTATGCCATTGAAAAAAATAAGGCAGATTTTGACATTGCCAGCCAAAACCAACAACGCATGCATGCGATCAACTACAGCCTGACACAGGGCAAAGCCCCCGAAGGTTTAGAGCAATGGCCCGATCCCAGTGCTATTTTTATTGGTGGGTCGGGTGGCGAATTGGCCACACTGATTGCACTTTGCCTAAATCGCTTGCAAAGTCATGGTAAGCTTGTGATGAACTTTGTGACCTTAGAAAACATGAATACAGCCATCAACACTTTAAAAGAATTGCAAGTCACATGGCATATGAGTCAATTACAAATTGCCTGCTCTCAACCCATCTTACACATGAACCGCCTACAAGCCCTCAACCCTGTTTGGGTGATCACAGCAGAAAAAACATATTTGGAAAAGGAATAGTCATGAAATCAGTTGAACTATTTGCAGGTATTGGGGGGTTTAGGATTGCCTGTGATGAACTTGATATTCAAACAATTTGGGCAAATGATATTGAACCCAAGGCATCCCAAGTCTATACAAGCCAATTTGGTTGCAAAGAACACGTTGAAGGCAATATAGACGATTATCTTGATAGCATACCCGAACATGATTTACTCACAGGAGGCTTTCCCTGCCAACCTTTTTCAAGCGCAGGGAAAAAACTGGGTATTAACGACTCAAGAGGCTCCTTATTTGAAAAAATAACCTATATTATCAATAAAAAAAAACCAAAGTACTTTATTTTAGAAAATGTTAAACGACTACTATCTATGGAAAAAGGAGCCCACTTTGCAAGGATATTAAAATCTTTGTCAGATTTAGGTTACTTGGTTGAATGGCGGCTATTAAATGCCGTTCACTTTGGATTACCTCAAAATAGAGAGCGTATCGTCATCATTGGACACCGTAATAGTCCATTTAATGCATACCTTTGCAGCAATGCCGATTTTAATACGCTATCATGCAAAACCAACTCATCCATATCACATGTTACACAATGGAAAAAAATCAAACATCATCGCTCTAAATTTTTAAATTGGGGCATGGCATTTCAAGGTCGGTTTTGTCATGCGGATGTATTATCTTTTTCCGAAAAACAAGCTGACACAAGACTTCATAGCATTTTAGAAGCAACGCCTGACTCTCGTTTTTTCTTCACTAAAGATACACTCAAGAGAATTCAGAACAGTGATGTCGTCAATAAATTTTATAACGGTGTGGAAATTTTATACAATCAAAAAGGCGGGGCTAGAATGGGTTACTCCATCTTTGGTACGGCAGGTGTTGCACCAACATTAACATGCACAACAAGCCGTCATTACGAACGTTATCGCATTCATAACGAATATCGACGGCTCACCAATATCGAATATGCACGCATACAAGGATTTCCTGATTTACATTGCCAATCTGTAAGTATCTATGATCAGTATCCTTTATACGGTAACGCCGTGCCACCTGCTTTAGTCAAATGGGTGATTGACCGTATCATCAACAAAAAACATGTTCCATTAAATAATATTTCCAAAAAAAAGGAGTTATTTTGACCTCGAATCAAAAATTGAGAGATCACATTCAGGATCACCTTGATGAAATAACAACAATGCTAAATGCTTATCTCCGAGGTGAAAATACACATGTCATCAAAGAGACCTTAACACGTATAGGCCGTAATCAAAAAACACCTCACTGGTATCCTCTTTTAAAAAAAGGACACATGCCAAATTTAGATGGTAAAACCATTGGAAGTGTCATCGAGATGGTACTTGTTGGCGTCCTCGAAAAACAGACACTGGCTCAATTTAATATACCTCCTCTGGACATTAACCCTGCAAAAGGTGTCGATATCCCCCTATTAAACCTTGGAATAAAATCACCCTCTAAAAACTTTTGCACAAGTGAGCCTTTCTTTTCTGCTTACGAGAGAGTTTTAGGTAATACAAACGACGCACTTATTCTTTTAACTGACTATCAAACCGCAAAAAAGAACCCACCCGTCACCATACAAATCCTGACTGCTGTTTATCTAAAAGGAAGTGAAATAGCCGACCGAAACTTATGCGCCATTGCACAAAAAAATAGAGATTTTTTATATCATAAGAGTGAAGCTCTATGTAAGAAAATGTTACAATTTTTATGTCATGCAAATCAACAAGATTGGCGAGCAAAGGCCTTGCTCACACTAATGAACCAACTTAGCGAAGCAGACGACGTGATTAACAACTCTATATCTTGCCTTGAAAAAAACTTTATAAAAAAACAAAAGGAAACCCTAATCAAAGGGGGCGAGCCCTTGGCACAAAAAGAGTTACAACACCTTCTTGAAATAAAGACATCCAACACCAAGGTTTCAGCCATTATTAACGCAGCAAATGATTGGGTCATTGATCACCACCAAGATTTTGCACGCTTACCCAATGATAACGAATGGCAACGCTTTTTAAGCAGCCCACTCAATGGTAAAATAGGATTAAGTTTCGCATTACAATGGCGTTACAATTTTGGAGCTATTTTCAAATGAAAACTTTAAAGGAAGGCACACTCACAGGCGTATCCCTAGGCCCTGGTGACCCTGAACTGATGAGCCGCAAAGCTTGGTCGGCTCTGCATAGCCAAGCGATTTGGTGTTACCCTGTTAAAAAGAAATCAGGTGTGAGTTACGCGCTCGACATTGTGAGCCGTGCCCAACTCAGCCCACCTGAAAAATCTTTTGCACTCATTTTTCCCATGACCCACGACAGCAGTATTTTAAGCAAGCATTGGATTGCGGCTGCACAGCAAGTCCTCACACATTTACAACAAGGGCAAGATGTTGTGTTTTTGGTAGAAGGTGATGCTTCGACCTATTCCACCTTCGCACATCTCGCTCGCACTATTTCTCACCTCAATGATCAGGTAGATATTCAAATCATTCCAGGAATATCCGCTTACCATGCCGCAGCAGCCAAAACCAAAGTATCATTAGCTGATACTGATGACACCATTGCAATCCTTCCAGCAGGATATGGTATTGAAACTATCAACTCTATGCTCAAAGACTTCGACACACTGGTTTTACTCAAAGTCAAACCACTTCTGGATCAAATTATTGATTTTCTTGAACAAAAAGAACTGCTCGATCAAGCCATATTCATTGAAAAAGTAGGCAGTCCTCAAGAACACATCGTGCATGACTTGCTTAGCCTGCGCCATCAAAAGGTGAATTACCTTTCCCTCATTCTACTGCGTAATCCCAACCGTCAACGCGGCACAGTCATCCGTGGCTGCCGTAAAAAGTTATAAGGAAAAAACCATGTCATCATCCACTGTTTTAGTTGCCATCACCAAGCATGGTGTTGCAAAGGCCATTCAACTGGCGCACAAAATGCCACAGGTCGATTTTTGTACCTCTGAAAAATTTCAGCATGCCGTTGCAGACCTCAGCCAACCCACAACGATTTATAAAGGTGCGTTGCGCACACAGATTCCAATTCTGTTTGAAAAATACCAACACATCATTTTTTTTGTCTCTTTAGGTGCTGTGGTACGCCTCATTGCACCACACCTGCAATCAAAGGATGTCGATCCAGCTGTTTTGGTCGTGGATGATCAAGCTGATTTTGTGATTCCTGTTTTATCGGGTCATGTGGGTGGTGCCAATGCAGCCGCCATTCAAGTGGCAACATTGCTCCAAGCCACCCCCGTGGTCACCACAGCATCGGATGTGGGTAAAACCATTCCTGTGGATATTTTAGGCCGTGAACTGGGTTGGACTGTGGATGCTCCCAAAATAAATATCACCCGTGTGTCCGCAGATGTGGTTAACGAAGAGCCAATCGCCTTCATTCAAGAGACAGGCTCAGAAGACTGGTGGACACGTCCCACTGCTTTGCCAAACAACATTCATCTGTTTAAACGCTTTGAAGATGTGGATCAAACACAATTCAAATCTTTTTTATGGGTCACCCACCGCTATATTCCGCAAACACTGCGTGATGGGCTTGAAGAACGGCTTGTGATCTATCGCCCAACCCTGAAAAAAATCATTCTAGGTCTGGGTTGTGACCGTGGAACGAGTCAAGAAACCTTAGTTCTGGCCGTTGAATCTGCGCTAACACAGATTAATGCAAGTCTTGCACAAGTCGTTGGACTGGCCAGCATCGACAAAAAGAATGATGAAGTGGGTTTATTGGCCATTGCCAAACAATGGCAACTTCCTTTTCACTTTTTCACAGCCCAAGAACTGTCCCAAGTCAGCGTGCCTAACCCTTCAGATGTCGTCTTAAAATACATGGGAACCCCTGCGGTATCAGAAGCCGCTGCACTTTTAGCAGCCAAAAAAGACTTATCTGCATTGGTCTTAGAGAAATTCAAATTTAAAGGCAGTGATGATAAAAATGTCACCGTATCTATTGCCGCGCTATGATGATTTAAACATATCACTATAAAAGACTGTGTTCTTTTTTTCTTCTGCCATGACGAGGGCTTGATCGGCATGAATACTTAAAACATCAAGATCACGCCCATCGTTAGGAAAACACGCAATACCAATTGCAACTTCAATCACTTCTTGTTGATCATCAACACATATTGGGGCATTCAAAATGGCACGTAAATTATTACAAATGCATACAAGGTCATGTCGTTCAGAAGTCTGCCTTAAGAGGATTGCAAAGACATCGACAGCAATGCGTGCCACAGTATCAGAGCTACGCACGGCATGACCAAGACGTTGTGATATTTCACATAATATCAGATCTGTTTTAGCCGTGTCCAAACGTTGCTTCATACCTTTAAAATCAAACAAGCGAATATATAAAAAGGCAAAACGACTACTTTCGCGCTGGCTATATAAAATATTTTGTCCCAGACGATCCATAAATAAGCTGCGGTTTGGAATTTTAGTCAGTGTGTCTTGTTGTACCAATGCACGCATTTGTTCTTTCTCATGTAGTTGGGCACTAATATCTTGCATCACACCAATCATTTGTATGCGTTGATACTCACCTAAACACACACATGCTTTGCACTGTACCGTGCAAATCACTTGATCATCTTGGCGAATAATACGATGAATCATATGGTAATCGACTTGATCATTCATGCATTCCAGTAATTTTAACTTCACTTTTTTACGGTCTTCAGGATGAACCAAGACCAAAAAAGATTTGAGTTTCATATCATGCTGATGATGAATACCAAAAAGACAGTTAGCCTGCTCTGAAAAATGTAATTTTTGTTCCGACCATGACCAACTACCCACAGCTGATAAGCTTTGTATCTGCTTTAAATAGTAATCATTTTGTTGAAGATGACGTTTCATGTTTGCCAAGTGCTCTAAAGCATAACACCACATAAACAGCACCCCAGCCAACAACACAGCCACAAAGGCATATAAATAAATATTTTGCTGATGATTCCATTGTTCCTGCATCGCTTGATAAGGGTACTTTGAAAGAATAACCCAAGGCATCGCACTATCCTTGGCACGATCAACGATCACGGATAACGACTCATTGAGCTGAACTGCCACATCAACACTTTGAAAAGTATAGAGATGACCATGATCATAAAAAGAACCATGTTTTTCCCTTTGAATACGTTCCCACAACTGGGCATTTTGATGACTCAAACGCAAGTGCTGCCTTAATTTTAACGACGATCCCCACTCATACTTTCTTTCAGGATGATAAAGCCAATAGGCATCTTTATTAAGCAACATGGTCTGACTTGGTACGTCCTTATTAGCCCAATCAAGCTGTTGATATAGATGCTGATTAAGATGATTTAAAACAACAAAGCCTTTTTTGATACCATCTGAAGAAAAAACAGGCATCACCAATTGCATCACTGGGGTTAAAGGATGTGAAACCTTGCCTTGCACTTTTTTTAAGCGAAGGCCTGAGATAAACAGGGTGTCCTGAGCTAAATCCACAGGAAATGCACATTCAACATCACAATCAAAAGTATCGCTGTTTAATTGATAACTCACATGCAGCACTTCTTGCATCGCAGGGTCAAAAAAAGAAAGAGAATCAATATGATGGTTGCTTTTCAAGACACTCTTCAAAAGCATATGGAATGCCTGAAGCGACTGCGCATCCATCATATCATAACCAGTGGCATATTGAGATAACGATAGAAGCGTTTGACTTAAATGCTCCACTTCTAAAAAAAGCTCTTCCTGTAGCTTCTGGGTTTGAAGTAATTCCTTATGCTCAATAAACTTGAGATAACGCTGTTTTTCTTGCTCTTCATGGTAAAAAGTTAAAGCTGTGAAAATAGCAAGGCAAGGCAATAACAACAGCACAAAACGCCACGACAACACTTGTTTTAAAGAAACCTTAGCAAATAACACATTCATGTCTGAACGGGAATGACCCCTTTGCAATGGGTGATTTTATTGGCCTCATCCACATAAACTAACTTTGGCTCAAAGTGCTGACTTTCAATATCGCTCATGGCTGCATAGGTACAAATAATCAAACGATCATCTGGCGATGCCTTGTGAGCGGCTGCACCATTCACACTAATGATGCCTGAATCCCATTCAGCTTCAATGGCATAGGTAACAAAACGCGCACCATTTTGAAGGTTATAAATATGTAACTGCTCAAAAGGCAAAATATTAGCCATCGCCATTAATCGTTTATCGATGGCACATGAGCCTTCATAATCCAGTTCAGCATGTGTGACACACACACGGTGTAGCTTGGACTTTAGCATTGTGACTTGCATGGTAACTCCAGATTATCAATCAATCGTGTGTGCCCGATGCGGGCAGCAACAAACACACGGCCGCAATTCTGGCTGAGAAGATTCAGCGTTTGAAGTGTTTCGCTTTCTCTCACCTCAAGATATTGCACATCAACACCCGATTCTGATAAAAAATGATGCCCCCATTGCAAAAGTTTTGCTGCACTTTCTTCCCCAGCATTGGCTTGATGCACCATCGCTTGCAAGCATTGAGACAACAACAAAGCTTTTTTTCTTTGCTCATCACTCAGATAACGATTCCTACTACTCAAGGCTAAACCGTCACTGGCTCGGGCAATCGGTGCAGCCAGAATAGCAACAGCTATGCTAAGATCTTCCACCATCCGCCTTAAAATACACAATTGCTGAAAGTCTTTTTCACCAAATATGGCAATATCAGGCTGCACAATATTAAAAAGCACACACACCGCAGTCGCCACACCATCAAAGTGCCCTACCCGATCTTGGCCACACAAAACTTGATCCAAGCCAGACACATGCAAAGAAACCGCCAATGACTGACGCGGATAAAGGCTCTTTGGGCAAAAAACAATCGCCACGCCTTCAGCCATACATTTTGCTAAATCATCCTCAATAGGCCGAGGGTAACGATCCAAATCTTCATGCGGACCAAACTGCAAAGGATTGACATAAATACTCACAACAACCACATCAGAATGCTGCTTGGCCAGCTGAATTAAGCTCAAGTGCCCTTCATGCAAACAACCCATTGTCGGCACAAATGAAACAACATCACCCCTCTTCTTTAAACTAAGAATGGTTGATGTCATCTCATTTTTATCATCAATCACCAGCATCAGACATCCTCATCTGAACAGCGAACATCTTTTGACCATGCTGAAATGGCCTGTTCGGCTTGGCTAGAGAAGTCCATATAGGCCTTGGCAAAAGGTGGGTTTTTTGCCGAAATACCCAGTAAATCATGCCACACCAATACTTGAGAATCACAGGCCATCCCCGAACCAATACCAACGGTTGGGATCGTTAAGGCCTGACTCATCTCAGAGGCGATGCTGGCGGGAACACATTCCAAGACCACGGCAACAGCACCACTTTTTTCAACAGCCTTGGCATCATTGATCACCTGCTCACGCTCTTCATCAGTCGTGCCATGTTGACGGTATTTGCCAATCATCTTGATATGCTGTGGTAACAAACCCACATGCCCCACCACAGGAACACCACGTTGACTGAGAAAATGAATCGTTTCAGCCATATGCATGCCCCCTTCAATTTTAACCGCATCACAACCTGATTGCTGCAAGATTTTAACAGCGTTTTCATAAGCCTGCTCAGGGCTCACTTGATATGTTCCAAATGGCATATCACAAACGACAAGCGCACGTTTTTTGCCTCGAACGACCGCTGAGGCATGCGCAATCATTTCATCTAAACTCACTGTTACCGTTGTTTCATAACCCAAAACAACCATACCCAATGAATCACCTACCAATAAAACATCCACACCCGCTTGATCTGCAATTTGTGCAGAACGCGCATCATAAGCCGTCAGCCAAACACTCTTTTTAGCCTGCTTTTTGTTTTCCAACAACTGAATACAGCTTATCTTTTTCATTATTTATTCCTTTTCCAAACCACATTTATGCACGCATAAAAAATCACGATGAAAGTGGCTACCAACTGACTCTCAAAAACCAAAGATGCAAAGTTTATTTATCAGCACATAAAGATAAAGGAGATCATTTATCAATTATCAAAAAAACAGTCCTTCATGCTTGTCAAAGATAACTGCTAGCATTCCACTCTTTTTCTAAAAACACACCATCATAGGAACAACATTGAATCCATCTGCTTTTGAAAACTTGACCATCAAACCTGAGTTACTCAACAACCTACCCACCCTTGGTTATCACAGCATGACCCCCATTCAGGCGCAAAGCTTAGTCCCTTTACTACAAGGCAAAGATGTGATTGCCCAAGCCAAAACAGGTTCAGGTAAAACCGTTGCCTTTGGCCTTAGCTTGTTGAATAAACTGGATGTTCAACGTTTTGAAATACAAGCACTGGTTCTATGCCCAACCCGCGAACTGGCCGATCAAATCGCCACAGAATTGCGCCGTCTTGCGCGTGGTATCGCCAATATCAAGATGGTTAGTTTATGTGGTGGCATGCCTTTTAAAGCACAATTACAATCCCTTGAGCATGGCGCGCACATCGTGATTGGTACACCCGGCCGCATTGCAGATCACCTCAGACGACAAACCTTAACATTTGAACATCTTAACACCTTGGTACTCGATGAAGCAGATCGCATGCTAGACATGGGCTTTTTAGATGAAATAGATGCTATCATCATGCAATTACCAACTCAACGCCAAACCATGCTTTTTAGTGCCACCTTTCCTGAGAAGTTTGAAGACATCAGCTCACGTATCATGCAACAACCCATCACGGTGAAAGCCGAGGAAGAGCACGAACCACAACAGATCAAACAATCTTTTTATCAAGTAGAAAGCTCTCAACGCCTCACGGCTTTACGTTTACTCTTATTGCAAAATCGCCCCACCAGCACCATCATTTTTTGCAATACCAGACTAGAAACGGAAGACATCGCTGATGATTTAATGAATGTCGGTTTTAGCGCACTGGCCTTACATGGCGACTTAAATCAACGACAACGTGATCAAGCCTTGATTCGTTTTAGCAACAAAAGCATTTCGATCCTTGTCGCCACCGATGTGGCTGCACGCGGACTCGATATTGATGAACTCGATGCTGTGATCAACTATCAAATGGCTTATGAAACAAAAACCTATGTGCATCGAATTGGGCGCACAGGTCGAGCGGGGAAAAAAGGCTCTGCATTCACTTTGCATGATGAAAACGATGGCTGCCGCTTAGCCCAACTCAGCGATTACCTCAACACCCCTATCAGTAACAGCCCCTTACCTCCGATCAAAATTCTCAAGCAAGAAGCCACCCAACCCAGCATGGCAACCTTGCAAATTGATCTGGGCAAAAAACAAAAAATTCGTCCAACAGATATTCTTGGTGCCTTAACAGCTGAACAAGGCATTGAAGGAACACAGGTTGGCAAAATTAAAATTCTCGCACAATGCTCTTATGTGGCAGTAGAACAAGATGCTGTTCATACCGCCCTACAAAAACTAAAACACGGCAAGCTTAAAGGAAAAGCATGCCGTGTTCGGGTGATGTAAATCGTTTTTGAACTAAAGGCATAGGGCTGAGCCCTATGCTTTCTTTAGGTTATTTAAAAACCTGAACCCCAATAACCCGATCCACCACTAATCAAGTTAGCCAATGCAAAGAGTGATGCACCAGACGTTGGAATCGCTGTATTGGGAATAATCAAAATTGTGGCATCAGGCATCACAGTAGAAGACAACGCTGACTGCGCTTGGGTAAAGGCCGCAACATTGGTTCCACCCACCACATTACCACCAACCAACATTAAATCAGATGGCACAACGGGTGTATTTATCACAGGTAAAAATTTAGGTACATTTAATTGCCCTGCTGGTAACAACACATTCGCACCTGCTGCTGGTGTAGTAATAAAGCTTCTAGTGCCCCACAAGTTATTAAGAATAATATTCGACGCTAAGATTTCTAAAGGCTGAAGTGGCGTGCCAATGTTGGTATTGGGTGCATTCACCTGCAAGTTCACCGTACCCGCATTAAACTCCAAACCAGGATCAGCTGGAATCGACTCTAAGATACTGCCATTTAAAGAGGTCAAAGCAATTTGACTCCCCGCTTTACCCAAGGTACTGACCTGATCAATCATGACACCACCATTGGTATCCACCATGAAAATATCGCCACCCTGTGTAGTCACCATACCCAACGTGATCGCATCCACATTTAAGTATTGGTTGGCTGTACCGATGGTACTGGCAACACCTGTCACCGCAAAGTTCATGGTATCACTGATCACACTGGCTGTATTGGCCACAGCATTTGGTAATTGTGTCAAACTTCCACCCGTCACAAGCAAATCAACCACACTACCAAGGGCTTGAGTCGTTGATACTAAACCAAGACTCAAACCACCAGCAGTATCTCCCACATACATGCTGCCACCTTGTGTTGTGGCATTGAGTGTTGTGGCATCAATTTCTAAGCGTTGAGCCAAGGTACCAATCGTGCTGCCGATACCTGTCACATTCATATTTAAGGTACCTGCAACAATATCTGCGGCAAGACCAGGTAAGGTTTCAGTGATACTTCCGCCTGTAGCTAATAAAGAAACGGCTAAACCCGCACCTTGTACAGCAGCATTATTAATCGCCAAATTACCCACTGTGCTAATATTAATCGCACCTGCGCTTGCACTAACATTTGGTACGGCACCCACTGCACCCAAGGTCAAGTTGCCTGTGTTGCTCACATTTACACCACCTACATTACCTTGAGAAGCCAACGTTAATACACCTGTTTCAATCGCATTCAAGGCTGTACCAACACCACCACTGGCAAGCATGGCAAGATTAGCAGCTTGAATATTCAATGCAGGCAGACCACCCACATCATTATTATCCAAAATCGCAGCTGTTGGTGTACCTGTCGCAGATAAACTCACCGTTTGGCCTGCGGCTTGAATCAAGCCCAAGCTGATACCATTCGTCACAGAACCGAGTGAAGACACTGTCGCTACATTGACTGGGCCAGTGCTTGTGATCGTACCGACTTGATTCAAGCCACCACCTGTAATGATCACACCCGCAGCATTGGTCGTGCCTAATAAATTCACATTACCCACAGATGTATCAGCAACACCATCTAAGTTGGCAGCCATCGTGACCGCAGCTGTTGCGATCAACTGAGAACCAACAGCCGTCGTCATATGGTCACCAGCATTCAAGTTCAAGGCTGAGCCACTATTCACAATCACATTGGCATTGATGGTTAAATCATCGCCAATGGCCGCACTATTGGCAGCTGTGAGGTTAATAGGACCAGCAGTTGAAGTTACATTTTGTGTCAGTGTCAACGCATGGTTAGACAACACATCAATCACACCACCTGCAAGCACTGTGGCTAGGCTAATGCCTTGCACGGCTGAAGTTGGTGTTGAAGTCGCGGTAATATTGACCAAACCAGTGGTGTTGATCGCACCCGTATGATTCAAGCCACCACCCGTCACATTCAGTGTTGTACCTGTGATATTACCTGCAATCGTTAAACTACCCGTTACACCATCGACAACAGCAGCACCTTCACGATCTGCGCCCAAGACAATCGCTGTACCGACAAGAGAAGAAGCCAGTCCTGTGTTTATATTATCACCAGCATTCAGATTTAACGCAGCACCACTTGTCACCGCAACATTGGCATTTACTGTGATGTTATCACCAGAAACAGCACTATTGGATGCTGTTAAGTTCATCGGCCCAGAGGTTGACGTGACATTTTGAGTTAAGATTAAAGCATGGTTAGAAACCACATCAATCACACCACCTGCAAGCACTGTAGCTAAGCTAATACCTTGAATTGCAGAAGATGCGGTTGAGTTAGCAGCAATGTTGACCAAACCTGTGGTTGTAATCGTGCCAGTATGATTCAAACCACCACCAGTCATGTTCAACGTTGTACCTGTCACATTACCAGCAAGCAATGTACTACCTGTCACACCATCCGCGATACCATCAGTATCAGAATTCATGACAATGGCTGTACCCGTAAGCTGTGAGCCTGTGTTGATTGTCATGTTATCACCCGCATTCATGGTTAATGCACCACCACTATTCACTGCCACATTGGCATTGACGGTTAAGTCATCACCCACCGCTGCACTATTGCCAGCGGTTAAATTCATAGGACCAGCTGTAGACGTAACATTGTTGGTTAACGTTAAAGCATGATTGGATAACGCATTAACCGAACCACCTGCATTAATCGTGGCTAGGCTCATACCTTTAATGGCTGATTTTGCCGTTGACGTTGCCGCAAGATTGACCAGACCTGTTGTCGTAATCACACCTGTTTGACTCAAGCCACCACCTGTCACGTTCAGTGTAGAACTATTAATGTTACCCGCTAAGGTGACACCACCTGTTAAGGTATCGGCAAAACCATCACCTGCATTATCAGCTTTGATGACCACATCCGTACCATTCACTTGGCTGCCTGCAACTAAAGTAACGTTATCACCTGAAGTCATATTGACACCAACATTACTGGCTACTGTCACAGCATTCACGGTGAGGTTATCCACCGTCGCAACATTATTGCTAGCTGTCAGGTTAATCGCACCACCTGTCGAACTAACATTCTGATTTAAGGTTAAGGCATGACTAGAAACCACATCAATCACACCACCTGCAAGCACTGTGGCTAAGTTAATGCTGCCTTGCACCGCAGAGATTGATGTTGCTGCAATGTTGACCAAACCTGCACTGGTAATTGTACCTGTGTGATTCAAGCCACCACTGGTGATATTCACTGTTGCACCGTTGACCTTACCCGCCAAGACTGTGCTACCTGTGACACCGTCCGCTGCACCATCCACATTGGAGTTCATGGCAATGGCTGTACCTGTTAATTGAGAACCCAAAGCAGCTGTCATGTTATCACCAGCATTCATGGTCAACGCACCACCACTATTTACAGTCACATTAGCATTCACATTTAGATCATCGCCAACAGCTGCACTATTGCCTGCTGTTAAATTAATGGGGCCAGCGGTAGACGTGACATTTTGAGTTAAAGTTAAGACATTGCTTGAAAGAGCATCAATCTGACCCGCTGCTTGCACAGAACCCAAGCTAATGCCTTGAATGGCTGAGCTGGGTGCAGAGACCGCTGAAACATTGACTGTTCCGGTACTGACAATATTACCCGTTTGCTTCACACCACCACCAGCAACAGTCACCGCAGAACCATTGATATTACCAGCCAAGGTTGCACTCCCTGTCACAAGATCAGCAATACCATCACCCGCAGCATTGGCAGTAACGATAACATTTGTACCTGTTAACTGTGAACCAGCAGTCAGCGTGATATTATCACCAGCACTCAGTGTGACACCTGTTGCGCCATTCACTGTTGTGGCTGCATTGACGACGAGATTATCGACTGTGGCTAGGCCTATGCCAGCATCCAGTACAACATTAGCTGCACTTGATGTGACATTGTTGGCAACCGTCATGCCACCAGTTCCAGAAATAGTCACAGCTTGAGCTGCTCTCACACCTGTGACACCATCAACCACACCAATGGTTAAGGCTTTTTGATTGATCAGCGCCACGCCACCCGTGCCAGCATTGGCAGCAAACACATCAACATTACTGTTTAACGCGCCGCCAGTACCCACACCGCCGCCAGCGATGGTCACTAAATTCTTAGCCGTTAAACTTGCTGGTGCAGCAGCATTGATAGTTCCTGTCGGTAACGTAGTTTCAAGATGAATATAATCATTGGCTGAAATGGGACCCACCGCATTCATGTTTTGATTAGAAATCAATGACGCAAAGGCTGTGCCATCCGCTTTATTGGCTGAAATAGTACCCAACGTTGCTGCGCCAGTCAGGCTCAAAGCCACATCACTATTTTGTGCTGCGACATCAATATTACCTGTGGCTTGAATACCGAAAGGATTAGCTAGTGTACCCGCTGTGGAAG
>JAUZRG010000063.1 GCA_030950585.1 Mariprofundaceae bacterium
GCATAGGAAAGTCGATAGCGGGAGGAGCTGGAGTGTTTACAACTTTTTGTAGTAATGGTCTCATCGCCGCTGATGAGGATCACATCGTTAGGGTCGCGTAACAATGGTGCGCTTATGGTATAGTTTAAGATATCCCAATGATATTGAATCATCATTGAGAAAACGTTCGACTGTACGGTAGCTGCCACCTTTGTCTGTCCAGCGCGAAATACCAAGCATCGTCACTCTACCAACCATGGAAAGTACGGCAACGACAATCAACGAAAAACGACGATAGTTCTTGGATTTTAACTCATTGCGTAATGAGGATAAAACTTGCAGCATATCGAACATGGGTTCCGAGCCTTTCTTTAGGTTTTTTTGTCTAAACTGAACTCTAAAGCGGTTGCTTGGAACCCGCTACTTTTTGGCGAAGGTATTGTCAACTCGTATAAATATTGCTTGCGGCGATCCACCGAAATAAGGCTTACCTTATCTTGTGCAAACACTGTGGCTAGCGCTTTACCCAAACCATCCGATGCACCTGTGATCAGCGCAATTTTACGTTTATTTGTCATCTTAAAACCTCATACCATCCAACTCATGACCCCTCATGATCTATCCCATCAAAAAGAGCGCGATTATACATAGCAATAAACCGCTTGCTAGCTCTATTTATCGCTGTTTAGAAACACCTCATGGCATTAGCAGCCTTTCACCGTTAACCTTCGCGACCTTCAGGAGAGTCGATTCGTGAAAACACAGCATCAATGCGATCTTTGCCATAGTGGCAATTATAAAAATGTCAGCAATCAAGATAGACATGGAAGAAAACTCTACACAGGCATTTGCCTACAGTGTGGCTTGTTATCCCATATTCCCGTGCCATCTGAAGAAGAAATCATTCAATACTATGCTGTGCGGTATCGAAAAGATTATCACGGCTCATCCAAGCCTATTGCCCGCCGTATTATGCGTGCTCATCGCAATGCTGAACGTATTTTCACTCAACTGAAACCGCACATGAAACCAAAACAAACCGTCTTTGAAGTCGGTGCTGGCATTGGTTGTACGGTAAAGTTTTTTGAGCAACAAGGTTTAGAAGCTTCGGGCATTGAACCCAATAAAGATTTTAATGTGTTCACACGCCAAGAGCTACATGCCGATGTGCGCAATGAGAATTTATACGATCTCAACGAAAAAGCCGATTATGATGTTACTTTGCTGATTCATGTGATTGAACACTTCACTTCCCCCACAAGGGCGCTCAAGCATATCTACGGTCTTATTAAGGATGATGGCTTACTTTATATCGAATGCCCCAATGCGACCGCACCTTTTGGCCGCTTAAGTAAAATGTTTCACTTTGCCCACATTTATAACTTTTCACCTAAAACGCTCATCGCCATGGCTCAAAAATGTGGTTTTGTGGTTGAGAATATATTCTCTGATGACAACAACCCCAATTTACAAATTCTATTTAAGAAGAGCACGGCACAAGAGCAAGAACTAGATGAGACGCATGCCAATTGGGTGCTTGAGCGTATTCATTACCATACTTACCTGAGTTATCACTTGCGCCCTTGTTATCTCAAAGCACGGATCACAAAACTCTTAAGTTATGGCAGCGAATACTTACTTGCCCGAGGTTTTGTGAAGAAGTTTCTTGCTAGCTGCCAAGAGAAGCCAACTAAGCCATAATTTCAGCCCGAATTTGCTGGGATTTTTCTGCACCATACAATTGTGTCACCAGTTCTAGGCTGTGTTGACATTTGGACAGTGAGCTTGAGGTATTAATTTGTTTAGACTTCACCTTTGTGAGGTTTTTTGCATGTGTAATACAAGGCTTATTGATGATCAATGGGATAAAGTTTGGATTTTTTTACAAGGACAAACAGGCATTTATCGCATTTCAGAAAAATCATCTCGCGATTTTGTAGATGCCG
>JAUZRG010000064.1 GCA_030950585.1 Mariprofundaceae bacterium
TACCATCAAAAATATTGCGACACGTTTTTAGCAAGCCCTTAATCGAAAGGTCTTTCCTAAACCTACTTTCCTTCATAGGACACCTCAATCAATTTAATAGTCTGCGAAAGACTCTTTTTGGAAACGTTACAAGTAAAGGGATTTATAGGATAGCGGGAAGTGCTGTTGTAATACCTAAACTACTATATTATAAGTATTTTGGATCACACATGAGCTATAAATTTATTTATCAAGACTGACACGATTTTTTTCATTAAGGGTATTAAATCTTTAAAAGTTGCTATACATTTATACTAAGCATGTCTATATTTTCTCGATTCAACTTAGGAGATGTGTATTATGAAAAAATTTGCATTGCTAGCATCACTTTCCATTTTTCTATTGATGGTCTCAACATCAGTAAGTGCAACAGAATACAGTTTAACGTGTGAGAATGTTCATTCTGGTCAATCAGAAACAGTTAAAGTCGAAGCTGATTCACGTTCAAAAGCTGTGTCAAAAACGAAAAATGATCCAGGATATTCTGACTATAAAAATTGCAAATAAGTCAGTTTACATTTTAGAAAAAAAGCCCTAGCGTTTATTAAAATGCTAGGGCTTTTTTCATTACGGACTACTTCCAATTAGATTCAATCTTTTACAACGTTATTTATCTTTTCGCCTGTGCAGTGTGGTTTTTCATCGTCAGAATTATAGTCGACCCCATAAAAGAGACAGAGGTTAAGACAAAGTTTATGGTATAATTTCTCGGGTGAAAATGGAGAGATGCATGGCACGGAAACAGTACAGCAAGAATGAGAAGGCTCGCATTGCGATATAGGCAATTAAAGGGCAAAAAACAGTGGCTGAATTATCATCAGAATATGGTGTTCACAGCACCCAAATTAACAAGTGGAAGAAGCAGTTGATTGATAGTGCCGCCGAGGTGTTCAATCAGAAACCAGATAATAGCGAGCAAAAGTACGCTGAGAAATGTGATACCTTGTATAAGAAGGTGGGGCAGTTGCAGATTGAGGTAGACTGGTTAAAAAAAGTCTCAGGGTCGCAGACATGAGCTTGGCGGAAAAACGCGACCTCATTGATACGACCCATAAAACCCTGAGTATTTCACACCAATGTGAGGTGCTTGAACTACACCGTTCCAGCTACTACCGTCCCGAGGCTGTTCAAGGTGAAAGTGAACGTAATAAGCATCTTATGCGCCTTATTGATGAGGAATATACACGCCATTCCTTTTTCGGTTCACGAAAGATCAGGCGTTGGTTGCAGGATCAAGGAGAGACAGTTAACAGAAAGTTGGTGCAGCGGCTCATGCGATTGATGAACATCCAGTCCATTGCGCCGAAACCATATACAAGCAAGGCCAACAAGCAGCATGTGAAGTACCCTTACTTATTGAAAGATATGGAGATTACTGCTCCGAACCAGGTTTGGTGTACGGACATCACGTATATTCGCTTAGGCAAGGGCTTTGTTTACCTAACTGCAGTAATGGACTGGCATACGCGCTATGTATTATCGTGGGAAATCTCTACTACGATGGAAACGGACTTTTGCATCAGCGCGGTGCAGAGTGCAATTCGCCACCATGGTAAGCCCAAGGTATTCAACACTGACCAAGGATCGCAATATACCAGCAATGAGTTCACAGGCATGTTGGAGTCGGAAGATATTCAAATCAGTATGGATGGCAAAGGCCGATGGGCTGATAATATTATGGTTGAGCGGTTGTGGCGGTCGGTGAAGTATGAAGAGATATACACAAAAGAGTACGCTTCTGTTGGCGAGCTCATTGCCGCACTTCGGACTTATTTTTTGTTTTATAACAATGAGCGGCGGCACTGGGGAATTGGGCAAAAGACACCTGCTGAGGCGTATGTTAATCAGCAGGGTGAGTTGCCT
>JAUZRG010000065.1 GCA_030950585.1 Mariprofundaceae bacterium
TCACGGATAGCGAAACGAAGTTCTTTATCCATGGCGATAGGTGTAATTAACGTCACGTTCATAGCAACATTATCACCAGGCATAACCATTTCGGTGCCTTCAGGTAATGTCACACTTCCAGTCACATCTGTTGTGCGGAAGTAGAACTGTGGACGATAGCCATTGAAGAATGGTGTATGACGACCACCTTCATCTTTATTCAAGATATAAGCTTCAGCCATAAACTCTGTGTGCGGTGTAATACTGCCAGGCTTGGCCAAAACTTGACCACGCTCGACATCTTCACGTTTTAAACCACGTAGCAATGCGCCAACATTATCGCCAGCTTCACCACGATCTAACAATTTACGGAACATCTCAACACCAGTAACAGTCGTCTTCGCAGTATCACGGATACCAACGATTTCGATTTCTTCACCGACATTAACAACGCCTTGCTCAATACGGCCAGTCACAACAGTACCGCGACCAGAAATAGAGAACACATCTTCGATAGGCATTAAGAATGTTTTATCAATAGGACGTGCAGGTGTTGGAATAAACTCATCAACAGCTTCCATCAATTTCTTAATTGCTGGAACACCGATTTCAGACTCATCATCTTCCAATGCTTTAAGAGCAGAGCCACAGATAACAGGAATGTCGTCACCAGGAAAGTCGTATGAATCAAGAAGTTCGCGAACTTCCATTTCTACAAGTTCAAGCAATTCTTCATCATCAACCATGTCGGCTTTATTTAAGAAAACAACCAAGTGAGGAACGTTTACCTGACGAGCCAACAACACATGTTCACGTGTTTGAGGCATTGGGCCATCGGCAGCAGAAACAACAAGAATACCACCGTCCATTTGAGCAGCACCAGTGATCATGTTTTTAACATAATCAGCATGACCAGGACAATCAACATGAGCATAATGACGTGCTTCTGTTTCATATTCTACATGAGCTGTTGCAATGGTGATACCACGCTCGCGTTCTTCAGGTGCAGAATCAATAGCTGCATAATCCATGAATTCGCCGCCACCATCTTTAGACAACACTTTCGTGATCGCTGCTGTCAATGTGGTTTTACCATGATCCACATGACCAATCGTTCCGATGTTTACATGTGGCTTGGTGCGTTCAAATTTTTCTTTGGACAT
>JAUZRG010000066.1 GCA_030950585.1 Mariprofundaceae bacterium
CGTCACTGCCATTAAGTTAAGGTTTAAAAGCATATTTTTCGTTTTCGTTTGAGATGGTTAAGTAAGTGGCGCGCAGATTTCTTGTTTCGAGGTACTTTTCTATTTTCTCTGGTTGAAACAACATTGGTTAGGAACAGTTTGTTTAGTCGATTAATGATTTCATCATCATCGTCATCTGAGTACAATATTTCAAATGCACAGTTCTTTATTGCATTGAATGAAACGGCACGATTTACCTGCTGTTTATTCTTTACTTTTTTCTCATAAAGTTGGCAATTAATGTCTTCCGTAAAGATAGATTCTAAACCACTTAAGTAGATCATGGCATAGAAATCTTGATATACGGATTCGGCTGTTTTACCGCTAAAGTTTTCCAAATCCAATCTTCCTTTAAGTGTGCCAAAGAAAGTTTCTATACCCCAACGTAAATAATAAATTTCTTTAAAGTCTTCTGTTGGGTAATTATGTTCGTCCAGCAAATTTGTCACTAGAACCTCATATTCTCCCGTGTCCAATAACACTCTTACAAACCGAACAGTGATCTCTCGTGGTAACCCTAACTTGTTAATTTCTTTCGACCTATCAGGAGTAACCTTGATCGTCATGGTTTGGCTATTGTTACCTTTACCGTTCAACATTTATCTAGCCATTTTAAACGACTTTCTGGAGCAACGAATGACAAATTTCCTGTTGTGTTTCGTCAGCGTCGATAACCAACGGTAAGAAGTATAGTTACGGTCGCATAATAACAAATCATCATCACAGCTGTGCTCTAAGTGCTGAGTAGCTAGATTAACTTCATAAGCAGTAGCATGACCCAAAACACTATCCACAGCGACTTTATTCAATACATCATACATCACCGAGGCTAATCCATATGCATGGCTACCTTTTACTTCTGTATGATCATTGCTATAGCGTACTTCCCCAAATTTTTTAACAATATCAGTGGTATGAGGTAATAACACTTTGGAGCCATCAATACCCAGTACGCGCATGCCTTTATAACGTTTGAAGTTATTATCAGCATACATGACTTCAACAACGGCGACACGATTAAGC
>JAUZRG010000067.1 GCA_030950585.1 Mariprofundaceae bacterium
CAGCTTTAAGTTTTGGATACGTAGCGTAGACAATTTTCGGTTGCACTGGTTGCACTGGTGCGACATTACCAGGTGTGACATTACCAGGTGTAACATTACCAGGTGTGACAATCTCCTTAATTTGTGTTACTTAAAAAAAACGGTTTTATCTATAATCTCTTGGCATGGTTGATAAACCTTAGCTTCAAGAGTCTTAAAAAATGGGACAACGTTTGAAGCGTTGTTTTTCGTGCAATACTGATCACCCAAACGCACGCGAACATTAATACCATATTCTCTAAGTTCTTTAGAGTGTCTACAAAACAAAACTGAAATTGTCTTAGGATTACCACAATAAAGAACATCTTTCATAGATTTAACAGATGTTCCTTGCCTCCATAGCAAAAACATGGGCAAAAGCTTGGAAGGTAAAGAGCTTTGAAGCTTATCCAGAGAACCATAATCAATTGAATTTTTTGATATTACCATTTTATCCAACCTGCCGTAAATAATAGATCGAAGATCAATTTTAGCCACAAACTCATAAACATATCTTACATCGTTTTTACTGAAAAAGCTAGATTTAAGCTTTGCCTCACAACGGACAACGCCGTCTAGATCCTGAATAAAACGATCATTAACTAAAGAATCGAAAGGAAGAGCAGCCCCTTTATTCTGCAAAAGATCATAATATTTGTTATAAAATGAAAACCTACACAATTGACCAGCAGTGGCATGAACAGCCGTAAAACCACGGTCTTTTGGGTTATGATCAAATCGAAAAGGTTTACCCGTCATCGACGAAGTACGAACAATACTGCTAATGAATTGATCGGCAAAATCTGCATTCTGAAACTTGAAACCCTCGCACACATCAAGACGCTGAAGATAGACCTGACCCCTTCGCCACTTCGCCAAATCTTGAAGGGTAGGAACAAGATCAAGCTTCCGTGTAACATCTAAAATAAAAGCATTAGTCAAAGCTAATAAATTATCACTACCATGCAGAGAGTGACCCTGTAAAAATTTAACTGGATTCCCTGAAATTTCCAATAAAAAATACTTGTCTTTATAATTATTCTGGCCAATGCCATCACACATGAAAGACATCCAGTCCAAAGGCAACAACTTAGCATACTTAACAAGCTGTTCAGTCAATGTCATTTTTTTCGGATCAGTACCTTGCCATAAAAAGTCTTTGAAAGTATCCAGAGTACGAACAGACACAGACGAAGAAAAAGAACCCTCAACCATTAGACGCTCAGGAACACCCCAAGCAAAAGATTGCTTCAAGTCATCTTCAAACTTAACAATAACACCCTTTCTAATACATTTAGAATGCACGCAGGGAACAACTATTTTCAACCAATCACAATGCATAAATTTACCTTTTTATTAACAAAATTGTTAATAAGTCGAGGTGTTACAAGATACCTCGACCTTTTTTGAAACCTTCTAGCGCCTTCGGCGCTTTTCAGGTTCCCCTAGAAAAATCGGTCTGCGCGGGTTGCTCGCCACTTTTTCTCGGTAAACCTGAAAAGCTTAAAAGAACTGCCGCATTATTCATGGACAAAAACAAATCCATGAATCATTTACCTTTAATATAAATAAAAACCGATAAAACAACAAAAAAACAAGGAACTGAGGATCAAAAATTAAGACAGGAATTTTCATTTATGGTTCCTCAATCTATCAGTTAAATTGTTTTTTTAGGCGTGCAATAGCTGAAACTAATGTAACAAGCGCAAAGACAAGAGCAACGCAAACAAATCATCATTTAAAACACCCTTCTACCCAAAAAGGGCTTGTCTCTTATGACATGACCTAGGCAGCCATCAAGCATGGCGATTGGATAACGAAGGCCGCCATCAAACTCAATAAAAAAACGGTCATCGAAATCACAAAGAAACGGAGACACAATAACCAAAGCACAGCCAATGAAAGGTTGTCCATCAACATGCCTAGAAACATTCTTTTTAAGAATCTTTTCAGCCTTAAACTTTTGACAAAAAGCATTAGAAGTCTTGAGGCTGTCAAAAACTAAAACAACAGAAAAAGATTCATTTTTAAAAAACACGTATTTCATAAATTAACATCCTTTTATAAAGTTGTTTTATTCACTAAACCCATCAAAAGTTGAGCCATTAAAAGTATGAATAAACCCACTGCAAACATCTTCATAAAGACCAGAAAAAGAACCAGTATAAACACAGTTTGAACTTCTTGAGATTCTAACTTGAACTTGATCATTAGATAAATAATCAACAACTAAACCTTTAGCCCTTAAGTTTTCTTGAATCTCTTTTTTAACTTCATTTTTTGTCATTGTGTTAACTCCATGAACCAAATCTAATGAAAAGGTTAACTAAAGTCAATCGTTCATTGCAACACATCATGTTAATTAAGCGTTAAGTCAGTAGACAAACCAAGGAAATTATCCTCTTTTTTATCATGGTCAGGTTCAACTTGACTCGCAAGGACTGCATTATATGCAAATTTATCACCTACATAATACGTTTTATCATCAAGCCACACCGAGCCATTCGGCATCAAGTGAAAGTCATAATCCTTTGTGATATCAATACTTTGTCCATCTTTATTGTTAGCAAGTACAGTGAAATCTTTAGACGTGCCAAAGATGGAAGAAATCCAAACAATAACTATTGATAGATCAGGCTTAAAAACATCAGCTTTAAGTTTTGGATACGTAGCGTAGACAATTTTCGGTTGCACTGGTTGCACTGGTGCGACATTACCAGGTGTGACATTACCAGGTGTAACATTACCAGGTGTGACAATCTCCTTAATTTGTGTTACTTAAAAAAAAC
>JAUZRG010000068.1 GCA_030950585.1 Mariprofundaceae bacterium
GTGCCTAAGCTACTGGATATCAAATTGGGCAAGCTACCAAAGGTTATGACCTGAGGTGGAGGGGCATTGGTAACTTGAGTTATTGCATTGGATTTCTTGCTGGCACCAGCACTATTGGTAGCTGTCAGTTGGTAATAATAGGTGGTGTTTGAAATCAAGCCGGTCACATTGGTTGCAGTACCGTTTATTTGGGCAGGATTGAAGTCTGTGGCACTGGGCTTCAGTCATTCCATCAAGATTAACTGAACAATATTTTCCCAGCTGATATTTGACCTTTTAAGCTATTCTAAGAGTCAGGATATTTTCAAGAGACAGTGCTCCCTTAATGATGCCCATTGCCACTGCTGGAACTTCCCGTGTTGTCCAATGAACACGAGAAAAATTATGGATAATTTGATGCACGTCTAAAGTTCGTTGCAATGCAGTTTTATTTTTTGCATAGGTATTCGTCCGCCTTCTAAAAGCACTGTTCCTACGACGTAACGCAGCATTTTGTGCTTCAAGGCGATTCGCTTGAATGTCTGATGATTGAAGGTTTTGAACAGTGTCAGGGTGTTCACGTTTAGGTGCTTCATATTTGGGTCGCTTACGACCAGGTTTTGATCCCTGTGAACCTTTGTTCTTGAGTCTCAATTTGACTCCTTCAGGCAGAGTTTTAGGTGGCCTTCCCCGTTTCCCATTGCGCAATTGTTCTGCGCATAAATCAAACAATGTATTGCCATAGCGTCGCTCACCATCAGAGAGAAAAGTGAGGTCTTGGCTACGCTCAATGTAGGAAACCATTGTTTCCATCACTGACTGAAACATCTCCTGATTCCTTTGACCACAACGTTGTTCGACAATAAATCGACTTGACCTTTCCATGATAACAGCCGTTCCAGCCTTCTGAGTGACTAGCTCCTATTCGCTTATTAACAATGGTGTAAAGCTCATCGCCCTCAAAAGTTAAGCTGATAAATTGATGGCACATGGCGTAAAGCATTAAGGGTTTCTTTTGTTTAGAAAACTTCGTTTCCCATGTTGACACTGTTCCTTTATGGATACCAAAAATACGTCTCGTGGCTCGTAAACCCAAACCCTCACTCCGTACACGAATAACACCTGCAACCTTGCTCAATGGGCTGTTCAGCTGCGCCATCGGAGTATCCTTTGTTTCGGAGAAGATGTTTTTGCAGCTTAAGCACTTATAAAGATAGCGAATACCATTGTGTTTCGTCGTATAAACTTTGTGTGTTTTAAGATTGGAGCCTAAGCAGTATGGGCAACTTACTTGTTGGGAAGATGACATGGCCACACTCTAACAAAAATGACCCTGTCGAGAATACTGGGAATCGCTGAAGCCCAGTACCGACATTTCTCTACTTCACTATTCCTTTTAAGCAGTAAACTAGACATATATTTTGCCCACTCTTTCTTATGTTTTTTCTCAATATACTGAAGCTCTCTTAAATGGAGGACATTGCATAAAGCATGTTGACAGCGATTGTATCTGAAGTATGATTTCCAGTGATCATGTATCGCTACACCTGAAAAACGAGGAAGAACGCCAGCATGATTCATGGCTTCGATACCTCATCTTGCATGGACTTGGTAATAAGTCGAAAATTTATTTGAAGCAGCATGTAACCAATGAAGCTTACCTTTTACACGCAAGCCTGATTCATCTAAATGGATAACATCTGCTTTCGTTAACAGCTCTTTTGTTGCTTCAGTCGAGGGTGAAATATGATTGTTTAAAGACTCAGATGCTTTGAGGATCGTTGCCTCATAGATCCTATGTTTCAACAAATCTTCAAAAATTTACGATGTACGCTTAGTTGATTGTGTAATGCTGATTTGAAAAGTAGCATGCCCATGTTTTAATCCCATTCCCATATTGTGTTGGCTGGGTGACATGAGCAGGAAATTGGCCACGATTTTCATGCTTACACTGTGGACATGTTTTTATTTCTGCCTTGAATGATGTGATTTCTATACGGATTGCTGGAATATCAAAAACCTGTCGTTCTTCATGGCCAGACACATCTTTGTTCTCTAATCCCGAACCGCAATGTACGCAAGTATTAACCTTTTTGACTTCAATATGATGCGGTGCTTTGGATTGTTCGAGCGTCTTACCTTTATGCCCAGGCTGACCACCATTAGTCTTTTGTCCTGACTTTCTCAGACTTTCCGTTCGCTTCTCGTCGTTATTCTTTTTACCATAACCATCGCTGGAAGGAGGTTTACTGCTGTTGCTACTATCTTTTTCTAATCGTGCTTGCAGCTCCTGAATCGTTGCCCCTTGCTCTAATAGTTGTACAGCTAATTTCTCAACCTCCACGTCAAGCCCCATAATCAACTCAACAACAGCCTCTTCTCCTTGCTCATAGGCAACATGAATATCGTCTCGGGATGTCATGCAAAATTTCATCTTGCAAACTATGACTCTAAAAGACTCTGTTGAGAAGGTGTTTGGCCTAGAAATAGCAATTCTCAATGACTTTAAAGCTTGAGTAGTATTTCAGTTCGTTGCTATTTTTACCCCAATCTAGCGAAAAAATGGTGCTAAGAAGGCTCCTCACATAAAAAAAGGCGTAAATTATTCATAATGAGAATTACTAGCCTAGAAGGGCTGAGTAGTTACGTTAATTTTTTAGTAAACCTTTCATCTCAGGTACACATGAGCCGCAGCCTGTGCCAGCCAAGGTACAGGCTTTGAGTTTCTCAAGTGAATTAGCTCCATTTTTGATCGCAGACTTCAGATCCAATTCACCCACATTGTTGCAAGCGCAAATGATTTTACCTTTGGTATCTTGTTTTTCCACAGGGCCACCTGGCGCAAGCAAGTAGGGGCGTAACTCACCCACGTCACGACCTTCCAGCATGAGCTTGCGCAGCCACTTCGCTTCTTGGATGTCACCACCGATCCAGCGCACGGCCACCAAGCGTCCATCATGCAGCCATGCTTTGCGATTAATGCCTTGTTTGCGTTCTGAATAGCTTAATGTTTCAAAGCTTTGGCCTTGCTCCAAGAGTTGATCAAGGCGTTTGTATTGCTTGGTTTGTAAAGGCTTGGTGCAAGCCAGTTCAATGGCTGTGACGGGGTGATCACTGCCCGCACATGCGACCACGCCATAGGTATAACCCTGAATCATTTCTCGCCCCAAGCTCAGCTTTGCACCAGCCATCAGCATCATGCCACACCATGCAGGTTTAAAGCATTCAAGGTTCACGGCTGTATGCTTAAATTCAGGTTGTTTAGAAATAGGGTCAACGGCGATCATGGTCAGGTGATTGACTTGGCCTTTTTTGGCGGACATCTCTCCCCAATGCATGGGTAAAAAAACCAGACCCTGACGAATATCATCGGAAATTTTTGCAGGGGCAATCACCTCACCACGACGAGAGCTGATGCGAACCAATTGTTCTTCTTTAATCTTGTATGCTTTGGCATCATTGGGGTGAATTTGTAGCTGCGGAATAGCATAGTGCTGCATGAGTGCGGGAACATGTGCTGTCTTGGTCATGGTGTGCCATTGGTCGCGGATGCGTCCTGTGGTGAGTGAAAGGGGGTATTCCTCATCGGTTGCTTCGGCCACTGGGCGATATTTCACGTCAATAAAACGGGCTTTTTTATCGGTTGTTTCAAATAGTCCATCGCTATAAAGGCGTTGGGCTTGATTGGGTATTTGGCCTTTGGGAAATGGCCACTGCTGAGGGCCGTGTTGATCCAAAATGGCATAAGACAAACCTGCAATATCAAGGTCTTTACCTTGGGTTAAGGCGCAGTGCTCGCTAAAGATGTCTTCAGCTTTTTGATAAGCAAAAGAATCAGACCAGTCTTTCCCCAATTTTTGGCCTAAAGAGACTGCAAAATCAGTCGTTATTTTCCAATCAGGTCGAGATAAACCTGCGGCAGGTAAGGCTTGTTGCAAATGGGTAATACAGCGTTCGGAATTGCTGATGGTTCCTTCTTTTTCAGCCCAGCCCGCAGCAGGAAAGAGAACATGTGCAAATTGAGTGGTATCGGTTGGGTGATAGGCATCAGACACAATCACCAGCTCGGCTTTCTCCAACGCCGCCTTGGTGCGTTTAGCATCGGGAAGCGAAACCATCGGGTTGGTGCAGGCAATCCATACCGCTTTGACGCTGCCTTTTTCCAGTGCTCCAAATAACTCAGTGGCCGTTAAACCCACTTGATCATGAATGCGCTCAACGCCCCAATGCTGAGCCACTTCGGCACGGTGTTGCGGGTTGTTGATCTCGCGATGGGCAGCCAGCATATTGGAAAGACCGCCGACTTCACGCCCGCCCATAGCATTGGCTTGACCTGTTAATGAAAATGGCCCACAACCTGCTTTTCCCACCTGACCCGTGGCCAGATGCAAATGAATTAAGGCGTTGTTTTTATCCACCGCTGCGGTGGATTGGTTCATGCCTTGGCACCAAAAGGACAAGGTTTTATTCTCTGCGAACCACAAGGCAGCTTGTACGATATCAGCTGCCTTTAAGTCACAAATCGTTGCCGCTTTGCGCGGGGTCATGGCTTGTGTGTTTTTCAAGATGCTATCGAAACCTTGTGTGTGTTGCTCAATATAACTTTGATCGATTAAGTCTTCCCAAACCATCACATTTAACATCGCTTGCAGAAGTGCGACATCCGTACCTGCTTTGAGTGGCAAGTGTAGGTCTGCGATAGAGCAGGTATCGGTGCGCCGTGGATCTGCAACCACGATTTTTAGGTCGGGATTGGCTTCTTTTGCGGCCTCTAAACGACGAAACACGATGGGATGAGCATAAGCAGGGTTGGCACCGATAATAAAAAAGGACTCCGCTAATTCAATGTCTGCATAACATGTGGGCGGCCCATCTGCACCAAAGGCGCGCTTATAAGCAGCCACCGCTGAAGACATGCAAAGTCGGGAGTTGGTATCAATATTATTACGACCAATAAAACCCTTCATGAGCTTATTAAATGCATAATAATCTTCGGTTAAAAGCTGCCCAGAAACATAAAAGGCCACGGCACCAGGCCCATGTTCTTTGATAATATCAGCAAACCTCTGCGCGCTATGATCGAGTGCAGTATCCCAATCCACAGGGGCGAAGGCTTGGCTTAATGAGGTTCGTATTTGAGGCCGTAACAAACGATCATGCGTGCGCACGGTGTGGTGAAGTTCGCGGCCTTTGGAGCAGAGTTTCCCCCTGTTAGTGGGGTGTTGCTCATTTCCTGAAAGTGAAATAATGCGCTGTCCATCTGTTTCCAAACGAATGCCGCAACCCGTACCACAATAAGAACATGCACTATTAACTGTTTGAGTCATGCCAACCCCTTTGTATTATTTAACCATTGTGACGCATCGCGCCTCATGTGATCAGAAGTCTAAAAAGACCACGCCGTTTTCAATTTTTGTTGGGTACGTTTTCACACAACCTTTATCGGGTGCTGCCACTTGCCCATCTTCCAAATGAATACGCCAGTTGTGCAAGGGGCATAAAATATCATCACCTGAAATAATGCCCTCAGCAAGCGGACCATGCTTATGAGGACAGCGATTTTCAACAGCTTTCACACGGTCACCAGTTAAGCGAAAGACTGCAATCATGACATCACCAGCTTTGACGGTACGTGCTTGCGCAGGTGGTATTTCATCCAGTTGACACACTTTAATCCAGTTGCTCATGATAGTTCTACCTCGATAGGAATAACGATTTGCTTATATTCTGAAAATTGTTGATAACCTTTTTCTGCATCTGCAACACGCTCAGCCCAAGGGTCTGTATCTTGTTGTGCCACATACAAGTGCAGCCGTGCGACAAGGGCTTTGCGATTGTTTAGATCATCAACCACGATTGCTTTGATGCTCTCCAAACCCACCCGTTTCTGCCAAGGTGCGGAACGCTCATTATGGCGGCCAGTTTCACGGTAATGTTGTAAATATGCTTTGGTGATTTCTTCTACTTCTTGAGTCGTGTGAACAATGCATAGTAATTCAGTGGCCACAACATGCACACCACCGTTGCCGCCTGTGCTGATTTCCCAGCCACCTTCAACACCGACAATGCCCACATCTTTGATGGTTGCTTCAGCACAGTTTCGAGGGCAACCCGATACCGCTAATTTCACTTTTGCAGGGAACCAAATACGATCAAGTTCTTTTTCTAAGTGAATGCCCAGAGAGGTTGAATCCTGTGTGCCAAAACGACACCAATTAGAACCCACACAAGTTTTCACCGTTCGCAAAGCTTTGCCATAAGCATAACCACAGTTCATGCCCAAGTCTTTCCACATGGGGGCAAGATCTTCTTTTTTCACACCTAACAAATCAATGCGTTGACCCCCTGTTATTTTCACAGTGGGCACATTGTATTTTTTGGCAACAGTGGCAATTTTCATCAATTCATCGGGTGTGGTTTCCCCACCATAAATACGAGGGATGACAGAGAAGGTGCCATCTTTTTGAATGTTGGCATGCATCTTTTCGTTGGCAATGCGACTGCTGCGATCATCTTGTGAATCTTCGGGCCACATCATGCCAATATAATAGTTGATGGCTGGGCGACAGACCTGACAACCTTCACCCTTCCAACCAAGTACGCTCATAATTTCGCGCACCAAGGTGAGTTTCTTGGTTTTAATTTGTTCTTTCACTTGCTCATGGTTTAAATCAGTACAAGCACAAATAGGATCATGCTCGGATTCCACAAAGGCCGTCCCTAAAGTGGAAGCAAGAAGTTGATCTACTAAGCCAGCACAGCCACCACAAGAGCCTGCGGCCTTGGTGCAAGCCGTGATTTCTTTGCGTGTGGTTAAGCCACCTTTAACAATAGAATCCACAACATCTTTTTTGGTCACACCATTACAGCCACATACCACGGTGTCATCGGCCATTTCTGCGGCAAGATCAATGCCTGAATGGCCTGAATCTCCTAAACCTGATGCTGAAAACAACATGGTCGAGCGTTGCTCAGAGACATCTTTGCCATCTTGCATCCATTGGAAGAAAGTAGGGCCATCGGCAGTGTCGCCAAACATGACCAAGCCTTTTATCTTATCATCCTCAAGAATAATTTTTTTGTATACGCCACCGACTTTATCCATCAATTCAATCATGTCGACACCGGGGGTGCCCATAAAGTCACCTGCCGAAAACACATCCACACCAGAGATCTTTAATTTGGTTGAAACAACAGAACCTTCATAAGCTTTAAGTCCCTGACCTGTGATCATATGCGCCAGTACTTTGGCTTGTTCAAAGAGTGGGGCGACCAAACCATAGGCAATGCCCCGATGTTCTGCACATTCACCTACTGTATAAATAGAGGAGTCTGTGACTGTTTGCATGTAGTCATTGACCACAATGCCTCGATTGCAAAATAAGCCACAATCTTTTGCCAATGCCATATTGGGGCGAATACCCACAGCCATAATCAATAAATCACAATCAAGGTTGGAGCCGTCTTTAAACTTTAAGCCTGTCACACGTTTTTCACCGAGCACTTCGGTGGTTAGCGTTGAGGTTTTGAATAGCATGCCTTGTTTTTCTAAGTCCGCACGCAACATGTCACCAGCGATACTATCCAACTGCATATTCATCAATGTGGCTTGATCATGGATCACCGTTGCTTCCATGCCCAAGTTGAGGAGACCCTTTGCAGCCTCTAGGCCCAATAAGCCACCACCAATCACAGCTGCTTTTTTATATTTCTTGGCTGCTTCCACCATTGCATCGCAATCATCAATATCACGAAAGGCCATCACACCTTCTTTGTCATGGCCGGGAATAGGAATGATAAAAGGGTTGGAGCCTGTTGCGATAATCAGGTTATCGTATTTGGCCTTAGTACCATCTTCAGCAATGACTTGTTTATAACCACGTTGAATCTCTTTAATGCGTTTGCCTAAATGAAGCGTGATATGATTGTCTGTATACCATTGTTCTTCATTCAGAATAATATCTTCAACGGTGGTATCTCCAGCAAGTACTGGCGATAACATAATACGATTGTAATTGGGGTATCTCTCTGCACCAAAGATGGTAATATCAAACATATCGGGGTTGGCTTTGAGGATTTCTTCGATCGCACGCACACCAGCCATGCCATTACCAATCATCACCAGTTTCTTTTTATCGTTCATATCAACCTCGTGGGATCATCATTCTTTTTTACTTAAACACTAAGCAATTGTCGTGCCAAAAGTAATTTGGCTGCATTACAGCTAAAAAAGACATGGATGGCGTGTTAATGCCTAATAAATAAACACCATACGCCTAATAAATAAGCATTTAGATGCAGAGGGACTTCTGAAAAGTCAGCTTTTAAACGATTGTGAGTTTTGGCATACCTCTTGCTAAATAAGAGGCATAACCAAAACACATCAAACCTCAATACAGAGGTTTTAGGAGTACAAATCATGTCTGCAATGGGTGTTGATCAAAATAAAATCAACCTATTTTCCTTTACGGGGAAAATGAAAATTTTACATATGTCTTGGCTGGCATTTTTTATTAGCTTTATGGTCTGGTTCAACTTTGCACCGCTGATGGCATCTATTCGTGAAACATTTGGCTTATCCGATCAAGAAGTCAAATTACTGCTGATCTTAAATGTTGCGCTGACTATTCCTGCTAGAATTATTATCGGTATGCTGGTCGATAAGTATGGGCCAAAAATAACCTTTTCCGTTCTACTCGCATTATCCAGTGTGTTTTGTTTCTTATTTGCTTTTGCTGAAACTTATGCTGAATTAGCAACCTACCGCTTTTTGCTTGGCTTTGTAGGTGCTGGCTTTGTGATTGGTATTCGCTTGGTCTCTGAATGGTTCCCTGCTAAACAAGTGGGTACGGCAGAAGGTATTTATGGGGGTTGGGGTAACTTTGGTTCAGCTGCTGCTGCGATGACCTTACCTGTGCTTGCGCTTTGGATCGGTGGGGATGATGGCTGGAGATGGGCTGTGGCTTCAACCGGTGTCTTGGCTTTGGTTTTTTCATTGGTGTTTTTCTTTTCGGTGAGCAACAACCCAAAAGGAACAACCTACTTTCGACCTAAAAATTTAGGTGCGATGGAAGTCTCAAGCAAAGGCGATTTTTATTTATATTGTGCCATGACTGCACCGTTGTATCTCGCACTGGGTGTTTTGGCTTGGAAAATATCACCTGCTAACTTGAATATTTTCTCAAGTTCAATCACGTATAGTATTTATGCGGCATTGCTTGGATTATATGTTTATCAAGTGTCACAAATTTTTCGTATCAACAAAGCATTGTTTGCTGTGGATGCTAAGCCTGTGCCAGATATTCATAGTTATAAGTTCAAACAAGTCGCAGCTTTAAACTTATCTTATATGATCACCTTTGGTTCTGAGTTGGCGGTTATTTCCATGCTGCCCTTATTTTTCTTTGATACTTTTAGAGAGACGGCTGATTTATCTGTTGCACAAGCGGCCTTGATTGCCTCAATCTTTGCAGGCTTAAATTTGATCATGCGTCCAGCGGGTGGTTATTTTAGTGATAAATATGGCCGCAAGAAAATATTAAGTATCACACTTGGTGGTTTGGCGGTGGGTTATTTCTTGATGGGTCAAGTGGATGCCACTTGGTCTATTCCTGCTGCGATTGTTGTGATGGTGATTGCTGCATTATTCGTGAATGCGGGTAATGGTGCTGTGTATGCTGTGGTACCTTTGGTCAAACGTCGTCTCACAGGTCAAGTTGCAGGCACGACGGGTGCGTTTGGGAATGTGGGTGCTGTGACTTTCTTGACGGTACTTTCTTTTGTCTCGCCTCAAATATTTTTCATCACGATTGGCTCGGCTGCATTGGTGGTCTTTTTGCTGGTGATGTTCTTGCTTGAAGAGCCTAAAGGTTATATGTATGAAGAAAATGAAGATGGCACGATTGAAAAGATTGGGTAACTACTCAGCCATACAAAAAAACAAAAAGTTTCTTTAATGTGTTTTTAAAAAGGAGTCTTTCCTTTAAAAACAATGACTTATTATGGATAAGTGTAACTTCTCATAAAGTGCAGGTAAGGAACAGAGTCTGAAAAATATAAAGTCTTTATGTTTTATAGACTTACATTTTTTATGTCGGCTATGATCATGCCATTTACCTACACTTTATGAGAAGTTACGGATAAGTAGTTACAAAATAACATACCAAGAAAGCGTTACTCCATTTGATCTTGCTTCTTTTTTTCAATATCAGCGATTTGTGCTTTGAGTGCTTTTGCTTTCTGAAGAGCTTGTAGTTGTTTGTCGATCATGACTTTTCCTGGATTGTTATCTTGGCTTTGGCTATCACAGCCTGAAATGCCGAGAAGGCAAATGATGAAGAAGATATGGCTTATTTTAAAGATCATGGTTGGACATCCTTGGTTGAGAGTAGACTTTGTGTGCTGCTGAGAGTGCGACACCTCGGTCAATAGGTGCGTTCATCCGACTGAAAACATCCTCTAGCGCGGCTAAGCATTTGAGAACATTTTCTTGGCGACAAGCATAGCCCATCAAACCAATGCGCCAAACTTTAGCTGCCATTGACTCTAAACCAGCACCAATTTCTAAGCTATAGTCTTGTAGTAAGGCTTGGCGTAGTGCGTTGTCATCCACACCTTTAGGAATGCAAACAGCGTTGAGTTGGGCTAAACGCTCACCTTCTGGAACGACAAAGTTTAAGCCCATCGCTTCTAAACCAGAGCGCAAAGCGTGGTGATGGTGTGCATGCCGTGCCCATGCTTTTTCTAGGCTTTCCTTTTGAAGGATAAGTAAGGCTTCGTGTAGTGCGTAAAGTGAATTGACAGGTGCGGTATGATGATAAGCGCGTTTGTTCTCACTTCCCCAGTAAGCCATAATGAGATTTAAATCGAGGAACCAGCTTTGTACTTTTGTTTTTCGGTGTTTAATTTTTTGTTGTGCAGCTTCTGAAAAGCTGACCGGGGATAAGCCCGGTGTGCAGGATAAACATTTTTGTGTACCTGCATAAACAGCATCAATGCCCCATGCATCGACATAGAGTTTTGAACCGCCCAATGAAGTCACAGCATCGACGATAGTCAGGCAATCATATGATTTGGCTAAGGCGACCAGTGTTTTGGCATCAGATAAAACACCTGTGGAGGTTTCTGCATGAACAAAGGCCACAATCTTGGCTTGTGGATTGACTTTGAGGCTTTCTTCTAACTGATTGGCATCAATGGCGCGACCCCATGTGCTTTGCACCATGATAGCAACGCCGCCACAACGCTCCACATTTTCTTTCATCCGACCACCAAATACACCATTTTGGCATATGATGATGTGATCACCTG
Organism: Mariprofundaceae bacterium; assembly: GCA_030950585.1. Lineage (GTDB taxonomy): Bacteria > Pseudomonadota > Zetaproteobacteria > Mariprofundales > Mariprofundaceae > JAUZRG01. Next base: position 11,290 of record JAUZRG010000068.1, read on the forward strand.
TTTCAATCAGGTTGGCAAAACAGCATTCCATGCCAGCTGAACCGGGAGCTGATAGGGGTATGGTTAAGGTGTTTTTTGTTTGAAAAGCATATTGAAGCATGGTTTTTATTTCATCCATCAAGGAGATGAAAAGTGGGTCTAAATGTCCAATCGTTGGGCGGCTCATAGCTGCTAAAACACGCGGCTCAACATCAGAAGGACCAGGCCCCATGAGGGTCCGTTGTGGTGGGTAAAAAGAAGAAATAGTCATAGGTTTCCAAAATAAAAAAGTTGGTTTGTGGTTGGTTTTCTTCTGGGTATAAATGATCAAGCGTATCGCGTTGTAAGGGTTATTAATCCAGTTTCATGCGTAATGTCTCTAAAGAAATAATATCGACAGCGATTTCACCGCGTTTCTTTTCAGCAATCAAAACTTTTTTATTTTTAAGTGAGCTAATAGCGCGTGAAATGGTTTCACGGCTTGTTGAAAGTTGGTCAGCAATGATTTGGTGCGTGGGTATCTTAATGACGCATAAGCCTGTTTTGTTTTGTATGCCAGCATCTTTACAGCGGTCTAATAAGTAAACATAAAGACGATGAGGTACATCCATCGTGCTGATGCGTTCTAATACTTGGCTGGTACGACGCAAGCGGCTAACAATTTCATTCATGATTTTTAGCATGATATGAGAGTTTTCAAGCATTAACTTTTGAAAGTCTGCACGGCGAATCATCGCTAATTCAGTGGATTCTAAGGTGCTGACGGTGGCCGAACGTGGTTGTTCATCAAGCAAAGAAAGTTCACCAAACATTTCACCTTGTTCAAGTATAGATAAAATGACTTCACGACCATCTTTGGTGTAATAGGAGACTTTAACGGAGCCTTTTAGAATAATGAAAAGTCGATCACCCTTTTCGCCTTCTTCAACAATTAAAGTTTGCTTGGGTTCTCTTTTTATTTTAAGAATAGCTGCAATAGATTGGAGTTCGTGTAGGTTAAGCTCAGAGAAAAGAGATGCTTGTTGTAAAATATTTATCAGCATCAATAACCACCTATATTCTATAGTTTGTGGTACCGGGAGCGGGACTCGAACCCGCACAGTCGTAAAACCGAGGGATTTTAAGTCCCTTGCGTCTACCAATTCCGCCATCCCGGCTTTTTAAAACTTATAGCGCTGAGGCCGAAGTCTACGAAGAAAAAAAAAGGATGCAAGCAATTAAAATGAAGGTCGTAGAACACGTGTCGTATTAATCGTTTAAATCATTGGTTTTTTTGGGTTTTGTTTGTATGGTGGGAATGTTTGCAAGTGTCATTGTGATGGTTGTAATCTTTTTTAAAAAAAGGATGATCAATCCTTTGTTGCATCCTTTTTTGAACATTATGGGTGAATGTTCTGTTAAATAAAAGACTTGTGAAATTCACTTTAAAAAAGGATTGTTCGTTACTTGAATTTGATAAAGACTTTTTATTTTAGATGAAGGGAAGGAGCAAAGTCCGTATGTTAAAGAAAATGTTATGGGTGGCATCGTTGTTATGGGTGCCAACACTGGGGATGGCTAGTGATTTTGAATATGAACTAGGTACGACCATTATTGCACAGTCACCTAATAAAGCAAAAGCGTTGATGGATAAGAGTGCAACAGCAAGTGTTGATGTACTTGTGGATTGGTCTTTTGGTACTGCTGGAACCTTGCATGCGTATGTAGAAGCTTCCACACAGGCAGATATTACCGCCAATACCTTGGTGGCTGGTTCCAATATGGATGCGGGAACTGCCTTGAATAAAAAAGGTAAAGGTCGTGTGCAAATCTCAGAATTGTTCTATTCGTATAACTTTGCAGATGATGATGCTGGACCAACGCTTTCAGCAGGTGTAATCTTGTTGCAAGGCTTTGCCGATGAAACTGAAATCTCAAATGCTGAGCAAACACACTTTATTGCTGCGCCGCTTGTGAATAACTCAAGCATTCCTTTTCCTGATTATACCCCTGCCATTGTGTTGTCTTCGGATGATAAGGATGTGGCATGGCGTGTGATGGTCGCCAATGCTTATGGTTTGGCAGATAATGCTAATATGGATTATGCTGATTTGTTTAAGTTCTCAAATGGTGCAGGCACGCCAAGTAAAGGCTTGTTTTCTTTGGCTCAAATGAGGTTATCACTGGATGATGATACGAGCATTGCCATCGGTGCATGGGTGAGTACAAAAGAGTTAGCCCGTCACACAGGTGCGGGAACCAAACAAGGTGCAGTCGGTTCTTATATTAATGTTGATAGTGTGATTACAGAAAGCATTTTATGGTCAGGTCGTTTGGGTTATACCAGTTCTAAAGAAACCATGGAAGTCGTTTCCTTTGCTTCTGTTGCGTTTAATTACCAATATAATGATGAATTTACGGTTGGTTTGGGAACTGCATACCACGGTTTATCAAATGAATTTCGCAATACCTTTGTGGCTCCAAATGTTGGTGCAAACCCCATTGTGCTTGAACTGTATGCCAGCTGGCAGATCACGGACTGGGTTTCTGTGATGCCTGATATTCAATACTGGCGTAATCCTAATAACTTATCAGCGTCTGCTGTGGGTACAGTTTCTAAAAGTGCGGTGGTTTATGGGCTACGCTTGCAGTTCGGTTATATACCTAAGACTCATGTTATTGATGAGAGTTAAAGGCTATTCTTGCATAAAAGTATAACATTAAAGGGTGAAGCATTGCTTCACCCTTTTTTTATGGCTGAATGTTGTTACTGTGCCAAAACTCAGACTGATAAGAGATGCCTGCGGCTGCTTCTGAATCAATGCCTTGAATGCGCTTGTGAATGAGCGTTAAACTGTATGGTGCATATAAAAAAACCATAGGCGCATCTTGGTAGATCTCTTTTTGCATGAGGTCATACCATTGTTTTCGTTCTTTTAAATCAAAGGTTTTGGTGGCTTGTGTTAAGGCTTCATCAACCACTTTGTTTTGATAACTAAGAAAGTTGAATTGTCTTTCGTCCATTTGGGATGAATGCCAAATGGAAAATTGATCAGGTTCAGGAGACATGCTCCAGCCTAAGATGACAGCTTCAAATTTGCGTTTATTAATGAAGTTTGCAATGAATGCAGACCATTCGACCAAACGTATTTTTACATGAATACCGATTTTTTTTAAGCGATACTGGATAATAGTTGCAGTGTCGGAGCGTGGTTTATTGCCGTTATTGGTTAAAATGGTGAAACTAAAATCCTGACCATCCTTATCTAAGAACCCATCATGATCATGATCTTTCCACCCAGCTTCTGCCAATAACTTTTTGGCCAACTCAGGTTGGTAAGATCGTGGTTTTAATTGTTGATTGACCCAGTAGGTTCCTGGTTTGTATGGCGTGGCAATCACTTTTCCTTGCCCAAGCAAGACCCCTTGGACTATTTCTTTGCGGTTGATGGCGTAGGTAATGGCTTGACGGACTTTTTTATCTTTGAATAAAGGGTGGGTAAGGTTAAAGCCCATATAAGTATAGTTAAATCCTAATGATTTAAATATTTGATAGTCCTCTTGCAGCTTTGGGCGACGAGGTACAATAAAGTCTTGTTGGTGTGGTGTGATGCCCATCATGTCCAAATGACCTGCTGATAGTTCTAAAAACTGAGTCGCTTGATCAGGTATCACACGTACAATACGGTTAGATAACCAGATATTACCATCAAAGTAATGCGGATTGGCTTGTAGTGTTATTTGTTGTTGTGCTCTCCATTTCTTCAAAAAATAGGGACCTAATGTTGCTTTCGGATGGCGGCCTAGCGATGTTTTCATGATTTTTTCATGTAAGAAAATATGCTTAGGTAAAATGGCTAAACTAGCCCAGCTCGAAAGGGCGGGGGAATAAGGCTCCTTATAGTGGACAATAAAAGTATAGGGATCAGGCGTTTCAAAAGATGTTATTTTCTCATAATCTGATCTATAAGGGCTTTGCGTATAGGGGTCTTGAATGAGTTTTAAGGTAAATGCACAGTCAGCAGAGCTAAAGGCTTGGCCGTCACTCCATGAAATATCCTTGCGTAGTTCAAAGCGAATGCTTAAATTGTCGTCGCTAATATGCCAAGCTGTGCTAAGCTTGTTTTTCATATTGAGATTACGATCATACTCTAATAAGGGTAGATATAAAAAAGAAGAAATAGAATGGCTTGGACTATCGCCAGCCAACATAGGAATTAAGGTGCTGGCATCTGCTATGCTGGCAGAGACTAAAGTGTCGCCAGGTTGAGGGTTAAATCTCGGCTGTGTCGGTTCTTCACTAGCCAAAGCTGTTGATATATGAATGAATGAAAAGGTGAAAAAGCAAAGAAAAGATGGATGCATATGGGGGGCCTGTGTTAGAGAAGTTAGAAATAAATTTACTTTATAAAATGTCAGTGCAATGATTGCATATGTTACTTTTTGCAACGATATCCTTATGATAGATTCAGGTAAAGCATAGAATGCAACTTAGACAACAGAAACACTTAATCGAATCCGGCATTGTGACATCTGAGCAAATGACAGATGCCTTAGAATCTGAATTGGGCAGTAAGGGTAAAACTTTACATGCTTTACTACAGGTTTCTAATGTAGATGGAAATGCTGTGATGACGAGTTTGGCACGAATGTATAAGGTGCCATTATTGGATATATCAGCCTTTACACCGGGGCAACGTTTATTAAATCTTTGCACAGAGCAGCTGTGTAAGGACTATGATTTATTACCCATTGATGAAGCAAATGGCTCTATTGTTGTCGCAATGGCGAACCCAATGGACTTTACCGCTGTCGATGCCGTGCATTTCAAGATGGGTCAAAAAGTTAAACCTATTTTTGCCCGTCCAGATTTAATCACACGCAAAATTCAAGAACTTTATCATGGTGAAAGTGATTTCAGCGATGCCATGGAACAGCTTGATGATGATGATACAGAAAAAGAAGGCACTGAAGATCTTGATCAGCTGAAAAATGATGCCGCTGCATCACCCGTTATTAAAATGGTGAATAGTATCTTTTCACAGGCCATTAAAATCGGAAGCTCGGATATTCATATTGAAGCTGGCTTGAAGCAAAGTGTGGTTCGCTTACGGGTGGATGGTCGTCTCCGTCCTGCCTTACATTTTCCAACAAAAGCACATACGTTAATTGTTTCCAGAATTAAGATCATGTCTCAATTGGACATCTCCAATACGAGAACACCGCAAGATGGTCGTAGTGCGGTGAAATTATGGGGTAAGAAACTAGATTTACGTGTTTCTACCTTACCTTCGGTACATGGTGAAAAAATTGTTATTCGTATTCTTGATAAAAGTGGTCTGTCGCTAGACCTCGACTTATTAGGCTTTGAAGAAACCGCATATGCACGGGTTCAGGACTGTATCGCACGTCCTACAGGCGCGGTATTGGTCACAGGGCCAACGGGTAGTGGTAAAACCACGACGCTTTATTCTTTCTTACATCATATCAATAGTGATGAAACCAATATTGTGACCGTAGAAGATCCTGTTGAGTTCCAAATTAAAGGGATTAACCAAGTACAAGTGAATGTCAAAGCAGGCATGACCTTTGCCGCAGCATTGCGTTCGATTTTGCGTCAAGATCCTGATATTGTGATGTTGGGTGAAATTCGTGATAAAGAAACATCTCATATTGCTGTACATGCCGCACAAACAGGCCATTTGGTGTTATCGACCTTGCATACCAATGATGCGGTGGCCACTGTTTCACGTTTGGTTGAAATGGGTTTGGAACCGACCACTCTGGCAGCTTCTCTCAACCTCATTGTGGCACAACGTTTATTGCGTCGTCTATGTCCTCACTGTAAAAAAGAAGCACCTATTACGGATGAGTTGAAAAAACGTTATGATATTCCTGATAATATCGTTTTTTACGCACCTAATGGTTGTAAAAAATGTTTTAACATCGGTTATCGTGGACGTATGGGTGCGCACGAAGTTTTATTTATGAATGACCGCTTACGTGAAATGATCAGTAATGAAAGTACGGAAAAAGACTTGGTTCTCGCTGCACGTGAAGAAGGCATGTATACCCTTTTTGAAGATGCTATGAATAAGGCTTTGTCAGGTGTTACCAGTTTAGATGAAGTGCTTCATATCGGTGTTGCACCTGAAGGTTTTAAATTACAGCATCGTTTATCCGACACAGGAAAGTTATTATCTTTAGGCGACAGTAAAAAGAAGAAAGCAAAAGGGAATGTAAAAACCTCTGATGGTAAAAAACGTATTTTAGTTGTCGATGACTCAAATAGTATACGTAATCTTGTTAAATTTGTTTTACAGTCCGATGGTTATGAGGTTATGGAAGCCTCAGATGGTCAAGAAGCATGGAACGCATTACAAGATGTAGTGCCAGATTTAATGATTTCTGACTGTGAAATGCCCAATATGACGGGTCCTGAGTTGGTAGAGCGTGTTCGCAGCGAAAGTTGTTTTGATACGATGCCGATCATCATGTTAACTTCTTTGCGTGATGAAGAGGATGAGGTTTTAGGTCTTGAATCTGGAGCTGATGATTATATCATTAAGCCTGTTGAACCGATGAAGCTACAAGTGAGAGTTCGTAAAGTTTTATCCATGTATGCGCGTATTAGCCATGCCACGGGAGCTCAAGTATGAAGGATTCAGAAGACACGTATCAAAATTTAGAAGACATTGCAGTACAAGATTTAAATTATGTTGAGTTATTGCATTTCACACTTGGAAAAGAAAATATTCTGATTTTAACCAAGGATTTACAGCAGTTGGTTTTGCCTGTTCCTTATACTTATGTTCCAATGGCACCAGATCATATGTTGGGTATGGCCAATGTTCGAGGGCAAATTATTTGTGTGCTTGATTTGGCCAAAATGTTGGATATTGAAGTTGATGTCAATTCTAATGAGCAAAACCACTGTATTATTTTAAACTACCAACGTATGCATATTGGTTTGGTTGTTGGTGTTGTGAAAGGCATTTATCGCATTTTAGAAGAAGACTATGCCGCAGCAAAAAGAAAGAAAGGGGAGCATAGTGCAATGAAAGGTTCTTTAGATTATAACGGTCTTGAATGTCAGGTATTAGAAATTTCACGTTTATTAAAATAATAATTTGAATTGATGTCTATTAGGGAGTAAAAGATATGGAAGTGACAAGTTTAAGTAGTCATAATAGAAAAAGTAATATTATCTCAACGTTTTTGTTTGTCTTATTGGTGGCCGTTGCTGGTGGTGTGTTCTTACAAGCAGGGAAATCTATCAAAGATTTGGAAACGGCATACCGTGAACAAATTGGCCTAGAACGGTTTAGAGCATCGTTAGGTGATGTTTTGTCACCATTAAACGACTTAAGTTTAACGGGTGAAGCTAAGTATGCCACAAAACTTGATACCATTGCAGAAACGTTTGTTGCTTTGTATGCTGAAGTGTCAGCATCTATTAGTTTGGAAGATACGGATAATGTCGCATTGCAAGAAGCTTTTGACTTAATGCAAGAGGTGATGGTTATTTCCGCTGAAATTTCAACTGGAAAAATTCCAACATCACAAGCAAAAAACGTGGTAACCGTTGCGCAGAATTTAGTATATGCTGCTCAAACAAAAGTGAATGAGGTAACCAATAATTTAGAGTCTCGTTTGGAAGTCCGTACCGAAAAACAAAGAGATATTTTTAAATTATACTTAATAGGCTTAGGTCTATTTATGTTTGTTGTTTTGTTATTACCGAGTGTTTTACGTTCAAGATCCTTTGGAATCGTTTCAAGATCTATTTCCAACATTGCAACCAATGTGGATGAAGCTTCTACTGAAATTTTAACAGCGGTAGATAAACAAGCAGTGGATGCGAATATTCAGGCTAACTCTGTGATGAAAGTAACGCAAGATTTAGAAGATATGTCTAAAAACGCAAAAAATATCGCGAAAACATCCATGGCTGTGGATCGGATTGCATCGGCAACCTTAACATCTGCCAATGATGGTGTGAATGCGGTGACGGAAGCGATTCATTATATGGGTAGGATTCGTGATGAAGTGAACTTGATTGCTTCTAAGGTGACTTACGCGGGTGAAAAAGCTGAGCAAATTCTTGATTCTATTGGTTCGATTAAAGAAATTGCGGATGAGACCCATCTACTGGCTTTGAATGCATCGATTGAGTCTGCTGCTGCGGGCGAATTTGGTAAACGGTTTGCTGTGGTGGCCAGTGAAGTACGTAGGCTTTCAGAGCGTGCGCGTGAATTTACAGAAGAAATTCAATTGGTTGTGGATGAAGTGCATACTTCCACAAGAGAATCAGTTGAAGTGACGCAGGAAGGTCTGCGAGAAGTGGCGCAAGGCGTGGAAATTGCCCAGCGTGCGAATACAGCCTTGATTAAGATGCAGGAAATGTCTAAGAAAACCTCGCAAGCTATTCGTGCTATTACCTTGTCAACCAAACGCCAAGATGCTACATCTCAAGAGTTCTTGGATACGATGCGTCATATTTCTGAGTTATTACAAGGTACTGCGGTGCAAATGCAGAAATCGCGTGATGCCTCTCATCGCTTGAGCGATGTATCTAAAGAACTACATAAAGTTGTATAACGGAGTAAGCGCGCATGGCTGATTTTGACTTTTCTAGTTTTATTGCTGCTTTCTTTGATGAAGCACGAGATATTTTATCAGCAATTGATACCAGTCTCGTTCAGTTTGAAGAGGGTGTTTTAGATGACGAAGGCTTAATTAGCTTACGGCGTAATGCGCATACGATTAAAGGCTCGGCTTTGATGCTAGGTATTACTGATATTGGTAATGCTGGGCATCTTTTTGAAGATATTATGGAAGACTTGATTAAAAATGAGAGTCATCGTACAGAAGACATGATTCAGTTTTTGTTTGAATTAAGAGATACCTTAGAAGTGCGTTTGGGCGATATTGATGGGAAAAATCCTATTGATGTGGATCAATTACATGCTTCTTATGCTATCGCAATGAAGCAAACAGAAACCCCAAAACCAGCACCTCAGATAATAGAAAAAGATGAGGTGAAGGCAGAAGTTAAAGCTGATGTTAAGTTAGACGTTGTTGACGAAGTTAATGCGATTGCTGATAGTATAAATATTGAGGATTTTTCATTTAGTCAGCCAGAAGATGATGATGCTATTATCATGGATGATATGGATGATTCAACCTTTTCTTTGATTGATGATGACGAACTTAAAGCGCTGGATAAAGAAATTGAGCGTTTTGAAACGGTAACGCCTACCCCATCGCAGGGCGCTACAGAGTCGATAGAAGATGCAGATTTCTTTGATCATGACCCAAAAGACAACCCGTTTAGACCCCATTTAGATAATATTGAAATGAAGGCAACTCAGCAAAAAAGCTCAGGTCATTTTTTGCGTATTGATTCACAGCGTTTGGAAGATTTATCCAACCATATTATTGAAATGAGTGCAGAAAAAACACATGTAGTGAAAATGGAAAGTGATTTTCGCCAAATTTTTCAAGATATGCGCCATCTACATAGTGCTTGGCGGCGTTTTCACTCTCAAATGAAGGTTTTATCTGTCACAGAGCAAGAAAAGGGTATGAGTTTATTTGATAAGGCTATCGCTAGTCAGTTGGATCAATCTAAATTCTTCTTAAATAATTTTCAAGATAATATTCAAAAACGTGATATCATTGAAAAAGAGCTTCGAGATCAAGTATTAGGTCTCATGTTACGTCCACTAGATAGTATCTTCTCCACCTTTCCTCGTGCTGTACGTGATACGGCTAAACGTGCGAAGAAAAAAGTGAAGTTAATTATTAGTGGTGAATTTGTGGAGCTTGACCAAGGTGTGTCTGAGCAGCTAGTCGAAGTCTTTGTGCATTTAATTAATAATTCTATTGCCCATGGTTTTGAAACACCAGAGGAAAGAGCGCGTGTCGGTAAAATTGAAACAGGTCAGTTAACGATTCATGCACAACAATTGGGTAACGAAGTTAAAGTTCGTGTGATTGATGATGGTCGAGGTATTGACCCTCATTTTGTGAAAAAAATAGCAGTAGAGCGAGGGGTTACGACCCAATATGAAGCTGATAAAATGGATACAGCAGAAGCGCTTGAGTTAATTTTTAGGCCAGGATTTTCAACCCGTGATAATGTGGATTCATTATCAGGTCGTGGTATTGGTATGAATGTGGTTCAAGATACATTGCGTAAATTAACGGGCAATATACGTATTCAAAGTACGATTGGTCAGGGAACAGTGTTTGAAGTTTCTTTGCCTGTAAGTATTGCGGTACAACACGCACTTATTTTTCGTATTGGCATGCAACGTTTTGGTTTATTAGCGCATATGGTGGAGCAGGTCGTGCTTTATGATGAACATGCCAACAAGTCAGAAGGTCACCATCAGTATGAATATCAGGATACTAAAGTTCCTTTAGTGGATTTACGTCAAATTTTTCTTAATACCAGTGACGAAGAATATGTTTCTGCTGAGCCAACCATTATTATTGCCAAACACATTGAAGGTTATGTTGGTATTATTGTGGATGAGTTGCTAGAAGATACAGAGGTGGTGGTTCGAGATTTGGATCCATACCTTAAGCGTTATCAGGCACCAGGACTTATTGGCAATACGATCATTGATGATAGTAGTGTTTTGATGCTTATTGATCCTTATGGCATTAAGGAAATGGGACGTACTGCACCAGATCAAGATTTATCATATGAAGTCGATGAAACGACTAATATTCTTGATTTAAAAATACTATTGGTAGATGACTCTCTTATTGCACGTTCTATTGAATCATCACTTTTAGAATCGATGGGTTTTGATGTTGATACGGCCATTGATGGCATGGATGCTTTGGATAAAATGAGTAGACGGAAATACGATGTGTTGATTACGGATTTAGAAATGCCACGTTTAGATGGTTTTGGCTTGGTTAGGCGGGTTAGAGGTAATGCTGAGCTAAATGATTTACCTATTATGGTGATTTCAACTCGTGAGAGTAAAGAAGATCGTATTAAGTGCCTGAAAGATGGTGCAAATGCTTATATGATTAAACAACAATTAAAACCAGAAGCGTTGATGGAAAAGATTACAGAAATGGTAGAGGCAACACAAAAAGCATCTTAATGTTTTATGATATAGTGTTGAAGGTTGGTAGGGTTGTTTAGATTTTTTTTAGTATGTTCTTTATGTTTGTTATTGGGGTGTCATCAAGCGTTGGTCACCCCTTTTTCTGAGAGTCGCCTACAAGTTGCGCGCGCACATCAAGCTGGTTTAAAACAGATTCAGACAGAGTTGAGCACCTCAACCTTAAAAGGGTTGAAGGCAGCAAAACCTGATGTTCAATCAGTGCAATGGATGACGTTTGATAAACTCAAGCAAGGTGCTTTAAGTGCAGGTGTACAACGCTTGGATATGACAGCAAAGGTTTTTCAGTTCTCTTTTGGTAAAAGTTGGTACAAAGCATTTCGTTTGCCGCAAATGAGTAATCCTTATAAATTGGTGCTTTATAGTTATGCTAAAAATGGCATGGGTGCAGGTAGTATTTTTTATCCTACATTGGTTTTTGTTGACCATGCTTTTCAGATTACCCGTGTGCTCACACCCCAAATGAATGATAATGATTCTATGTTGATGAAATTAACAGGGGAAATCATGTTGAAAGGGATGGATCATTCACAAGAGGCTTATGTGATTGTGGCAACGAGTGATGCTTTATTGCAAGCTTCCACATCAATGTTATCAATGGCTTCGGTGGGTTTTGGTGATATTGAAGACCCATATGCTGAGACAGGTATACCCAAAATGCAGTATGTGGTGCACAAGCGTGCGCATTCCCCAGTGGGATCTATGCGAGTCTTTTGGAAGAACATAGAGAAAGACACACCTGCATTAGAGTAAAGCAAGGTTTTATCTAAAAGATGTTCACGATTGCAATTATTATCCCTGTTTTAAACGAAGCTGCTTATATTAAAAAATATGGTGGCTTGTTTGCATGCCTTGATGCTGAGGTTTTGTTTGTGGATGGTGGATCGCAAGATGAGACTGGCACATGGCTAAAAAAGCATCATTTGGATGTGATTCATAGTCACTTAGGAAGAGCCGCGCAAATGAATCAAGGTGCAGCACAGTTTAATGCTGATATTTTTGTTTTTCTTCATGCCGATACTGAGTTTAAGGCTCAGCACCTGCAAGCCATTCAACAAGTCATGTTGGATGAAACCATATACTCTGGCCGTTTTGATATTTGTTTGTCAGGTCAACATAGGATGCTACGGATGGTTGAATTTATGATCAACTGGCGGTCTCGCTTGACGCGCATTTCCACAGGTGATCAGGTCATGTTTATGCGTCGTTCTGTTTTTGAAGAACTTGGTGGTTTTCCGATGCTGCCTTTGATGGAAGATATTGCTTTGAGTCGCCTTTTAAAAAGAAAAGGAAAGGTTGCCTGTTTAAGAGAAAAAGTGATGACTTCAAGCCGTCGCTGGGAAGAGAAAGGTATTTTATCCACTATTTTTCTGATGTGGAGTCTCAGGTTTTTATTTTTTATAGGTGTCCCTGCTAAGAAATTACATCAGTTCTATATGTCAAAATAATGATTCGTCCTATTATTTTATGTAAAGCCCCTGTTGTTGCTAAAGTCAAAACACGTTTAACCCCTCAATTAACAGATCAGCAGGCATGTGAAGTTCATCGTTTGATGGCATCATATTTCATTCATAAGGTCAGTGCTTATTACCCTCAAGCATGGTTAGCAGTGGATGATTTATCACATCCTTTTTTTCAACAGTTTCATTTAAAATTGGTCGCACAAGGCTTTGGTTGTTTAGGGGATAAAATACAGCGGTTAATGCATCAAAATATTCAATCGGGTATGCAAGCAAGTTTGTTTTTAGGCACAGATAGTCCACATTTATCGACTGCGCGTTTAAAGGCAGCGCATCTTGTTTTACAAAATAAGGATGTGGTTGTGGCACCTGTAGAAGATGGTGGTTATCAAATGATTGCGGTGAAAGGTGATCAACCTGCGTTGTTTCATGGTATCAGCTGGGGCTCGGATCAGGTGATGGCACAAAGTTTAGAAAGGATCGTTGAGCTTGGTTTATCAGTCAATATATTAAGCACAAGTTTTGATGTGGATCGGTTTGAAGATTTAATACGCTTGCTGCAACGAAGTCATTCCTTTAAGTTTTGGTCACATCATACAGGTGTGATCAGTAAATTATGTTAGGTTAGCTATGATAAATAAACAAATGATGATTGTTGATGATAATGATATGTTGCGTATTGTCATGAGGCGCATGGTTTTATTGTGGGCTAAAAATAATGATATTGACTTGGATTTGATGTTATTTGAAAATGGCAAAGGAGCTTTTGAATATTTAAAGACCAATCCTTTACCTGACTGTATCCTATTAGACGTGCGTATGCCTGAAATGACAGGGCCAGAATTTTTACAAAATAGTTTAGACATCGGTAAAAAGTGCGATGCCATTACGATTATCATTACGGGTTATGCTGAAGATATTGAAGCCTATTTTGGCAACAATGCCAACAGCATTAATCATTTAAGAAAACCGTTTAAGGTTACCGCTTTGCATGAGAAACTGAGTGAGGTTATGCAGGCAGCGGAATGAACTTTTGGGCGTGCTCTTCAGTGCTAACATAAAAATGAAGATCTTCATCCAGCATTTCAAAGAAAATATTGCCACCTTTCTTTAAAGAACCAAAGAGTAATTCATCGGCGAGTGGTCGTTTGATTTTTTCTTGAATTAAACGAGCCATTGGGCGTGCGCCCATTTGTTTATCAAATCCTTTCTTCGCTAAAAATTCGCATGCTTCGTCATTGATATGTAAGCAGACATTTTTTTCTAGTAATTGAACTTTCAGTTCATTCATGAACTTATCGACAACAAGACGAATGTGTTGGGGATCAAGGTCTGCAAAGCAAATAGTTTTATCTAGGCGATTGCGAAATTCAGGTGAAAAGACCAAAGATAACGCATCTTTATAGCGATTTTCAGAGAGTTGTTCGTTAAAGCCAATGCTGTTTTTTTGCATATCAAAAGCGCCTGCATTGGTGGTCATGATCACAATGACATGCTGAAACCATGCAACACGACCATTATTATCGGTTAACTTCCCGTGATCCATGACTTGTAAAAGAATATTGAATATATCTTTATGGGCTTTTTCGATTTCATCAAGAAGCAAAACGGCATAAGGTTCTTGGTTGATCGCTTCGGTGAGCAAGCCACCTTGTTCAAAGCCCACATAACCTGGAGGCGCACCAATTAAACGAGATATAGCATGGCTTTCCATGTATTCCGACATATCAAAACGAATCACTTTTAATTGTAATTCTTTTGCCAGTTGACGTGCCAGTTCTGTTTTTCCCACCCCTGTTGACCCAGCAAATAAGAAGCTTCCGATGGGTTTATCTGCACGGTTTAAGCCTGAGCGTGCAAGCTTGATGCACGAGGCTAATTGGTTGATAGCATGATCTTGACCAAAAATTTTATGTTTAAGCTTAGCTTCTAACTGTGATAATTGTTGCGTATCATTGGCTGATACCCGTGTGGTGGGAATACGCGCAATGCGAGAGACGACTTGTTCAATATCATGCACGGAAATTTTGTTTTTAGGGCGTGATAATAGGTGAACGGCTGCACCTGCTTCATCTAAAATATCTAAGGCCGAATCTGGTAGGTGGCGATCATGAATATAACGGGTTGCCAGTTCCGCAGCAGCTTGAATGGCACGTTGGGAGTAACTAATTTGATGGTGAGATTCTAAGCGAGATTGCAGGCCATGTAAGATGCGCACAGTGTCATGCATATTGGGTTCTGAAACATCCACTTTTTGAAAGCGTCGGGATAAGGCATGGTCTTTTTCAAAGACTTGTCGATATTCTTGATAGGTAGTGGCTCCGATGCAGTGAATTTCGCCATTTGCCAACACAGGTTTAAGCATATTTGCAGCATCCATAGCACCTGAGTTCACTGCGCCAGCACCGATCATGGTATGAATTTCATCCACAAATAAAATTGACTTTCCTTTTTTCTTTAATTCTTTAAGGAGTTCTTGAATGCGAGCTTCAAAGTCGCCGCGGTATTTACTGCCAGCAAGTAAGGCGGTCATATCTAGGGAATAAAGGGTGTGATTTTGCATGATGTCAGGTACATCATCATCAATGAGACGCAATGCCAAGCCTTCTGCAATAGCTGTTTTCCCGACACCCGGTTCACCAACCAGTAAGGGGTTATTCTTTCTGCGACGGCACAAGACTTGTAAGCAGCGGGTAAGCTCATCATGGCGACCGATTAAGGGGTCAATATTTCCTTTGCGCGCACGCTGGTTAAGGTTCACGCAAAAGCGGCCGATAGCAGAGCTTTTTTTCTGAGCTTCTTCAGGTTGTGCTTGTTGTTGTGACGATTCTTCTTGTTTGGACTCGTTTTCATCATTAACAAAGCCATGTGAAATATAGCGTTTCACCATGAGTTGGGAGACACCTTCTTCTTGTAAGAAAAAAGCTGCATGGGAATCACGTTCGCCAAATATTTCAATTAGTAGGTGGGAGCCATATACCTTTTCTCTTTCAGCGTTTTGCATTTGGATGATGGCATTTTGCAAAACACGTTGTAAGACGGTACTGGCGGTGGTCTCTCCCGCATGATTTTCGGGGAGAACAGGCACATGTTTACGAATAAATTTTTCTAGTTTTTGACGAAGTTTAGACACATTTCCATTGGTGCAAACCATCAAGACTTCACCTGCGGATGGATCGTCAATCAGGTTGAGTAATAAGTGCTCTAGGGTGACAAACTCATAGCGTTGTAGGTGAGCATTGCGAAACATTTTGTTGAGCGTCTGTTCTAATTCTTCGCTAATCACGATCTTTCTCCATGATGCATTTTAGAGGATGCTGGTGCTTTTGACTGTAATGATTGACTTGTTGTACTTTTTGATCGGCAACTTCGTAGCTGTACACCCCACAGGTGGCTTGACCTTGGTGATGAATTTGCAGCATGAGCTGTATGGATTCGTCTTCTGTTTTATGGAAGAGCTGTTTAAGGACATCAACCACAAAGTCCATCGGCGTAAAATCATCGTTGAGCAAAAGGATGCGATACATTGAGGGCGGCTGAATTTTTGTATCTTGTGCCAAATCTGGTTTGGCGACAGACGACTGAGGAGGGAGAGAGATAATATTCAATCGTCTGCCTATTTTTTATTGGTGTTCGGTAATAAAATCTAAAATTTGTGCTTTTTTCAGTGCACCGACTTTCGTACCTTGCACATTACCATCTTTGAATAACATGAGGGTAGGAATACTACGGATAAGGTACTTCATTTGTGTGTTTGGGCTGTCGTCAACATTTAGTTTAGCAATGGTGATGTCCGCATTCTCAGAAGCCAATTCTTCTAAAGTTGGGGCAATCGCTTTACAAGGGCCACACCAAGGTGCCCAAAAGTCAACCAGAACAAGTCCATCGGCCTTCAGTACAGAATTTTCAAAGTTTTCATCGTTTACATTGATGATGCTCATGTTTTCTCCATATGTTCTTTCTAATGACACACTTCTTTTCATCCGTGTGTTTTCTAGCAAAGCCGAACCATGACAAAAAAATTGATTCAGGGGTAGTCATAGGATTAAATGGGCTGACTTTTTAATCATGATGATGCCTTTTGATGGATCGTCATGAAGGAGATGGCGTTGCTTGAATCAATGATCAAGACATCGATTGAATCGAACCAAGGGATGATTTCATTTCAGTCCTTTATGGAAAAAGCATTGTATGCTTCAGGCTTAGGTTATTATGAGTCATCAAGGGTTTTTGGTGCCCAAGGTGACTTTATAACAGCTTCTGATATGGGGTTTTGGTTAGCAAGAGCTTTAAGTGATTATTTGGCGTGGAGTTGGCAACAGCTGGGTCAGCCACAAGCTTGGTCTGTATTAGAGCAAGGGGGGGGGAAGGGACAGCTACTTTGCCAAGTGCAGCAAATGTTAGCGCAAAAAGAAGTCATTCAGCCTGAATATATTGCAGTTGAACGCAGTCAATACCTGCGTCAAGAGCAGATAAGTCTTTATCAAGCTCATGGTTTAACGGTTCAGCAATTCGCTGCTTTAGAAGATGTGCCAAAACAAGCTTGTTGTGTGGTGTTTTGTAATGAATTACTAGATGCTTTTCCTGCTGCATCATTTCAATATCAGGATGGACAGTTTTATGAGATGGGTGTGTCGTCCAGCCAAGATAAACTGCATTGGCAACGTGCTTCAGAACCTTTAAAAGCAAAACCTGAGATTGATGAAAACTATATAGCTGCTTGGCCAGACACGTATCAAAGCGAATGGAATCCAAGCATGAAGCCTTGGCTAAAGCAATTAAGTGATGTTTTTCAACAAGGTTTTATTTTGTGCATTGATTATGGTTATACGCAAGCTGAGTATTACCGACCACAACGCCAGCAAGGAACTTTATTGGCGCACTATAAACATCAAACCAACGAAGATTTTTTTCAGCATATTGGTCAGCAAGATTTAACAACCCATCTCGATTTCTCTGCGTTATCTCGATATGCCCAACAACAAGATCTCTCCGTGATTAGCTTTTTATCGCAATCAGCATGGTTGGCACAAAGCCCTTCTGTACAAGTCAGGGTTGGCGAAATTGTAAACGCTACAACAGAAAATGAAATTCAAGAAAAAGCGCATTTACAGCGTTTGGTACATCCTTTTCAAATGGGTGAAGTGTTTAAAGTATGTGTGTTGGCAAAAAACAATGATGCTGAGACCCCTGAGTATCTGCAACAATTTCAAGCCATAGGAAAATTAGCATGAGTCGTGTGCGCGTTGATAAAATTTTAGTGGGTGGTGAAGCACTGGCCCACGGTGATGATGGCAGTGTCTTGGTAAGCAATGGTGTCCCTGAGGATATACTCGATATTGGCACTCTCCAAAAAAGAAGAGGGATGGCGCGGGCAGAGTTAAGCGCCGTTGTGCAAGCCTCAGCATCTCGTGTGCCTGCACCTTGCTTGCATGCCCAGCAGTGTGGTGGTTGTGCCTTGCAGTTTTTAGACCCCAGTCAACATGCAGATTTGAAGTCAAAGTGGGTAAAAGATGCCTTCCAAGCTTCTTGGCATGCAAGCACGCAATGGTTGCCCGCTGTGGACTTGCCAGCATTTGCGCGGCGACGACGCATTCGTTTTTGGCATCAAGCGGGAAAATTGGGTTTACGCCGTCGTGCCAGTCATGATCTGATTGCCTTGGAGCATTGTTTGATCTGTGAACCAAGCATGGATGCCTTCAGGTTATGGTTGCAAGCACAGTTAGAAAAAGATGTTCAGTCGATTCAAATGTGTCTATTATCCGATGGTATGCATGTGATTTTAGAAAGTCATCGTCCGCAACAAGCCTGTGATATTGTATGGCCTGAGCATGTGCAAGCATGGTGGCGATGCGATAATAAAACGACCCCTTTATCTGAAAAAGTGACACCCCTGCATGATGATGTGGATGGTTTGAAAATTCGCGTTGGACCTGACGACTTTATTCAAAATGATGCGCAAGGAAACCAAGTTTTAGTGTCACAATTAAAAGCATGGAGTGACGGCGCATCGTTTATTGTGGATTTATTTAGTGGTGTAGGTAATTTATCGTTACCGCTTGCGCGTACAGCGAGGGTGCTTGGTGCTGAGATGAATGTTGCCAGTGTGCGTGCAGCACAATCCAATGCCAAACGTTTAAAATTATCCGCCGAATACCGTGTTTTGAATTTATTTAGCCAATTTAATGTCACTGATTTTGCTGGTGCGGATGTCTTGATTCTTGACCCACCACGGCGTGGCGCAAAAGAAATTTGTAAAAAATTAGGTTATTTAATGCCTAAAAAGATCATTATGGTGTCTTGTGACATTGCTTCGGGTGCCAGAGATGGTAAAATGATAGAAGAAGCTGGCTACCGTTTGTCAGCATTAAAAGTGTTAGACTTGTTTTCTTATGCAGGGCATGTGGAAGCCCTCAGCTTATGGGAACGGGCGGCCTAAGGGAGAGAACAATGCGGACATTGATATTAACTCGGCACGCTGAAGCCAATTGGGGACAGGCAGGTATGGCTGATTTTGATCGACCGTTGAACGCGCAAGGTTTGCAAGATGCGGCTTTGATGAGTGATCAGTTGGCAAGTTCAGATGTGAATGTGCAAAAAATCATGAGCAGTACTGCCAAGCGTGCGCATAGCACAACAAGCTATTTCGCCAAGGCTTTGGGCATCAGTACCGAGCAAATCAATTATCAAAAAGACCTTTATTTAGCATCGCCGACGATGTTATTGAAAAAAATAAGCCTGTGCTCAGACCAGATATCACAGCTTATGGTTGTTTCTCATAATCCCGGTCTTTCTGAACTGATTGAAATATTAACGCACCGCTACATGCATGATTTGCCTGCATGTGCGGTGATGGCTATTCGTTTTGATTTAGAACATTGGGCTGATATTGTCACAGGGCAGGGCGAGGTGATTTATGATGAATACCCTAAGAAAACACATCGTTAATCATTCATGACCTTGTTGCATCAAGGTAGCTAAAACCGATGCGCCCTTGGCGATTTGTTGAGATGAACTAAATTCTTCAGGTGCGTGACTCTTACCTTTGAGGCAAGGGATGAAAATCATGGCAACAGGCACATTCTTTAGTCTGCTTTGCTGTTGTTGGGCGACCAAGGCGGCATCGTGCCATGCACCACTGGCTAAGCTGCGGTGACGATAGCCAAAGGCATCACAAATATGTTGGCTTTGTTGTTGTAATTGCGCATCAAGCTTGGGAACCCCTGTGCTTTGGCTGATGGTTTGAATGTTTGCTTGCACTACAAATGTGGCAGCGGTCTTTTTGATGAAAGCCTTGGCTTCCTCAAGGTAGCGTTGACGCAGTTGATCATCACAACTACGTACTTCAAATGAAAAATAGGCATAACCACTCACCTTAGAGATGGCATGTTGGGCAGTGGCTTGTTTTTGGGCATTGTGTTCCGCATGGTTATTGATATGACCGATGGTTTGCACAAGATCAAGTTGGGGTGTTTTGCTTTGGTATTCTTTTAATAGTTGGTCTAAACCAACCAAAATATAGGCTAGGGCAAGGTGACTATCTTTGCGATACTTTGTACCCATCGGCGTTGCGCCAGAATGATCAAATTCACCTTCTAGGCTAACCCAGAAACGTGCAGAAGCACGAATACCTGAAACAATCCCAATATCCACACCTTCTTTTTCTAAAACGATACCTTGTTCAATATGAAGTTCGATATGGGCTAAGATGTGATCAAGTTCGTGTTGGTTGATGCTTGCTTTGCCTGCTTGAATAGTATGCGGTTGTGCATCTTGTGCCAACATTGCCTGTGCAAGACTTTGGCCATCATAACTCGCTTCTAAGTGGGATGCGGATAATTGACCAAATGCCGCATAAGCACCAATCGAGGTGATGCCAAAGCTAGCCGATTCCTCACCGCGCCAAACACGCAAACGCAGGCCATGCGCGCGCTTGAGGTCTTTGCATGCGATGATAGCCACCAAGCCAGCCACCACGCCAGCAAGGCCATCAAAGTTTCCACCTTGACTGACAGTGTCCACATGAGAACCACATTCAACCCAATCAGCATGATCTTGCTTGGTTTCAACGCATAAATTACCAATCGCATCCCAGCGTGTGGTTAAACCTGCTTGCATGGCTTGCTGTTCAATATACTGCATGGCCGCCGTTTCCTCATCGGAATAGGCGGCACGACTAAAACCATCTTGAGGTTGATCACCTAAGCCGCCGATGCGGTTGAGCACCGCATAGTGTGTATCAATGGTTTGAGCTGAAATGGTTATTTTTTGCATATGAGCCTATTTAAACATTTAATATTTTGTGTCTGAATAAAAATCACTTTATGCATGAATAGGATAAAAAGACAATGGGTTTAACCCATGCGCTTCAATCGGTGTCGATGTAGGGCGTTAAAACCCAAACCCGATACCCATCAAACCTTTAGCATGAACTGTATTGGATCTAAATAACCCGAGGTTTATATTGCAGAATAAAAACATAAAGTTAGCTGTAATGCCGTGATAATGATTGGCTGAAAATTGCCCTATGTCATTATCAACAATTAAGTAAGTGTAAGCGATGCTATTCGCAACGATAAAAAAACCATGATGATAACCAACATCAATTCTTTTTCCATTTTGTCCATATCGACCTTCGATATATGATCCTTGATAGCTTCCCAAGGTAAATGGGCCATGATATTTATCATTTCTTGAAGTAAAGTAAGCCAAACCTAAAGCAACGGATGCATTGAGAGCATTATCATAATTTAAGCTTATTTTAGGTATGTACTCTGATAAGTAAGGTGTTTTTTCTAAAGGTTCAATTTCCTGTTCAACTTCATCCGCATACAACATCGAAGAAAATAAAAAGATGAGTAACGTGAAGTAGATGGGGGCTAGGCACAAGGTTTGCGCACTGGCTTTAGACAATCCTTTCGGAATACTATGTTGTTTCATAACCGCCTCTTTATCATGAAGAATTGATGTGACGTATTAGGCTGGCGTTGATTTAATTAATTTGATCAACGTACGCATACCTTGCAAGATCTCCTTATCTTCTGTCAGTTTTTCTATGGAGCGACCAAACTCATGCATCACAGTGTCCACTTTATCCTGATAATCACGGTTCTGACTTTTAATTAAAGCATATAAGGTTTCAATCTTGCTGTTTATTTTTTGCAAAGATACTTTGTTTTCATCGTTGGTATTATCGAGATAATCTTTATTTTCTTTCATTAAAGATTCCAGTTCTTTGATGCGTTGGGAAAAATTAACGGCATCCTCTCTGGGAACTTTGCAATGACGACGCAATTTAGAAAGACGGTTTTTTTGATGGTTATGAAAAGCCAGTATAGGGCGAAACGAGGTTGATAAGAGAAAGAAAGCAGCGAAATAATAACCAATCTGACCATCTGAAAAATAGGTGATGGTCGCGATAATGGCAGCGGCCATGATATGTAGACTAATCGCAAAGGGTAATAATTTGCGCACCATGCTTTGTGTGTACTGAAGATCATCGTCAGGAATCGTGATCTCTTTACGCATACTTTCACGTTGCTCAGCAAGTAAGTTGCGCGCTTCAAAATATAAATCCCAAGGTAACTTCAAAATAAGCAGTAAGCCCGTTAGTGCGATAGCACCCATGCTAATATTGAGTAAGCTTTGACCATCAATCCAACCTAAATAAATAATCAATATTGCAACGATGATCGTAAAAAAAACATAAGGTATGATCTTGGGAAAAAATGGCATGGCAGCACCTCTTTGTCATTCATATCTAGGTGCAAAAGGATAAGAGGATGTGTTGATACTGCTTACTCGATCATCTAACAACATGAGATGATATGTTTGAACCCGATATGATGAAAATCTAAGGGTGAACGGTGTGCTTGTCATGTGATGTACCTTTCGTTTAAAAAGGTGATACCTGAGGTTTTACATCGTGCAACGATGCTTTCTTTTGTTCTGTTGATGACTACTTGACGTGATAGGGGCTTAATCATTTTTTCATAAAAATCAAGTTGATTACAAGTTTTTTAGGTGTTGCTCAACTTATAAAGTCGTGCCAGTCTCATGCAATTAGAAATCGTGACCGATAAGGATGCCGATCTCAACAAAGAACCCGTTTTAGGAGATATATTTTATGCGGGGGCAACTGGGTGCGTTGCGATGTATCAAGGCTTAGTGGGCTTGCAAGCGCAGACGGCCTAATTCACATACCCGTTTCCACGAATCTGGAAACAAGTCTGTGCACCCTAGAATGAGCAAGGCGGGTAACAAGCGGTTGCGTCGCATTCTTTGGCAATGCACCATTGTAGCCATGCGCTATAACCCTATTATTAAGGCACATTATGAAAAGAAGTTGGCAGCAGGGAAAAAGAAAATGGTGGCTCTTGGACACTGCATGAACAAGCTAATTCACATCATTTGGGCAGTGCTAACATACCATGAAAACTTTGATTTCAACGGTGGAATACGCCTGAAAAAAGTAAGAAAAAATGGGGTGTTATTATTTTTAGTTGACAAAAGTTATAAAGATAGTATCTGATCCTAATTCTCTAATATCACGACGTTCACTAAAGCGGAGGAACGATAAAACTTTAGCTGTTTTTTTGTTTTTCTACTCGTTTTTCTGCTCGTTTCTTTACTTTTTCTCCTTCTTTTCTAATTGTACCTATTTTTTTATCTGATCTAGTATCACGTCCATCAGAATTTCTAATTGTTCCAGGTGGAAATCCATGTTTTTTCTCATGACTGCCTACTGTTTGGTCACTTCTATCTTTTCTTGCCATAATATTAATCTCCTACTCTCTTTAAAAAATTATGATTATGAGGTTCAGATACTTTCTTCAGAACTCTTGTTAACTAAAATCATTGCCAGTAGATTCAAAATGTTTTCATATATTTCCGCAAGACTTCACACAAGTAATCTACATACCCTGTAGTTACAATACTTCATATCATAAGTGCTTATTCTGAACAAAATACCCCCAAAGAACAAGGTAAAAGAAAACTCTTTAAGAACCAGCTACGCGCTTCTAAATTCAGTATGTAAAAAGAGCTTATACTTAGGGCTGCAATAGTTCCCACATTCCACGTGGTAATGCATCTTTAGACGCTCCTGCATCGAGTAAATACTAAGCATCTAAACTAAAAAACAGGGTCTACGATTCTATTATGCATAGTGGCAGGTGATTCAGGCTTTCATAACTTTATGTTGAAACGGGCAGAGCTTGATCTTGTTCTTAATGGGTCATATTCCAAACCCAACCTTTAGCAAAAAACTAAGAAGACACCTCAATCTGTCGCATCGCCTCATATATCACCACTGCACAAGCATTGGATAAATTCAGAGAACGTACAGGTGCATTGTCTCGCATGGGGATTTTAATACCTTGGATGTCTTCTAAGATGTTGGCGGGTAGGCCGCGTGTTTCTGGGCCTAAGACAAGGGCATCGCCATCTTCAAATTGGGTTTGCCAAATGGATTGGCTGGCTTTGGTGCTTAATGCCCAAAAGCGTTGATCTTGGGGAAAACTGGCTTTGAGGGCTTCCCAATTGTCGTGTTCACTTAGTTGAAGGTGTTGCCAATAGTCTAAACCAGCACGGCGAACTTGTTTGGCATCAATGGAAAATCCGAGTGGATGCACAAGGTGTAGGTGATGATCGGTGCAGGCACATAAGCGGGCAATATTGCCTGTGTTGGGCGGGATTTCGGGTTCAAAAAGAATAATATGTAGCATATGAGTGGTTGTGTTATCCTAAAGTGAGTTGGTGCTTCCCCGCTTGGCAAGGGAAACACCGTGGATCTTTATTTAAGTGTGTCAGATAACCACATGACATGATCACGATCAGGGCCAGTCGAAAGCATGACCACTGGGCAGTCACAAATCTGGCTAATGGCATCAAGCAAGGCTTGTGCTTCTTTGGGTAGATCATCGGGTGAGGTTAGACCATAGGTGGAACCTTCCCAGCCTGCAAAGGATTGATATATTGCTTTGCTGTCGTTCATGTCTTGTGCCAATGCCGGCACATGGTTCAATGTCTCACCATTAAGCTCATAAGATGTACATAGCTTGATTTCTTTTAAGCCATCTAAAACATCAAGCTTGGTGATGATTAAGCCTGTTAAACCATTGACTTGTACCGCATGACGAACAGCGACTGCATCAAACCAACCTGTGCGACGCGCACGGCCAGTCGTGGCACCGAACTCATGGCCTTTCTCTGCCAAGAATGTGCCTGTTTCATCAAATAGCTCAGTGGGAAAAGGGCCGCTACCAACGCGCGTACAATAAGCTTTGGCAATACCAACGATTTCAGTGGCAGAAAGCGCACCAACACCCAAACCAGCCATAGCAGAACCTGCCACTGTATTGGATGAAGTCACAAAAGGATAAGTGCCGTGATCGGTATCAAGCATCAAACCTTGCGCACCTTCATAAAGTAGGCGTTGGCCTTGTTGTTCAGCAGCATGCAATAGGGCTGAGACATTGGCACTAAAAGGCAATACACGGTCGCGTAGTAAGGCGAGGCTTGCTTGCACATCAGCCATATCGACTTCAGGTGCTTTGTAGTATTCACGCAACATGAAATTGTAATACTCTAGGTTATTTGTGAGGCGTTCTTCGATGTTCTTAGCTGATAAATCTGCCAAACGAATACCACGACGTGCTGCTTTATCTTCATAAGTGGGGCCAATGCCACAACCGGTGGTACCAATTTTGGCTTTGCCTTTGCTTTGTTCGCGCGCTTTGTCCAAAGCAATATGGTAAGGCATAATCAAGTGGGTGCGTTCAGAGATAAACAATTGCCCTTCAATATCAAAACCAGCTTGAGTGAGGCTATCCATTTCCTCAACAATACCCTGTGCTTCAAGAATCGTGCCGTTGCCAATGAAACATTTGACACCTGCATGTAAAATACCTGAAGGGATATGATGTAATACTATTTTCTTTCCACCGACAACAAGGGTATGACCTGCATTAGGGCCACCTTGAAAACGTGCAACGATGTTCATATGTGGTGCGATAACATCGACAATTTTTCCTTTGCCTTCATCACCCCATTGGATGCCTACCGCAACAATATTTGTCATGATTTCTCCTTAATTATGGCGTTTAACCAGCGCCAGAGGTCAAATGAGAAGCCTGTTGCAGGCATGTCTCGACCATGTTTTTTCATCATCGCGTCATAACGTCCGCCATGAAGTAATGCTTGAGAAGAACCTTGTGCATAACCAGAGAAAACCATGCCTGTGTGATACAGAAAGCGAGGGGTCACTGCTGCATCAGGTTGAATAGAAAGACCTTGAGGTAAGGTCGGTTCTATTGTTTGAATCAGTTTTTGTAAGTCCGAGGCCGCATGTTGAAAAGCTTCGTCGAACTGATTTTCATAGTGCTTAACCCAAGCCAAGTCGGCTTGACCTGAAGCCATTTCCAAGAGTGCTTGCTGTTGCAAACTAGATAGTTTCGTTTGCACCAAAGCCTCTTGCATATCTTCTGGTGAACGACGGTTTAACAAGCGTAACCAGTTTTCAGTGCTTATGCTGGTTTGGCTATTTTGAATCAAGCTTTGCAGCAATTGCATATGACCAATTTGAATGACGGGTTGATCAAAGCCTGCATGGTGCATGCTGAGGGCTGCCAGTTGAATGACTTCAATATCTGCATCTAAGCTGGGTATGCCAAGTAACTCGACTCCTGTTTGCCATTGTTGACGGGAACCAGTGCAGGTATCAGGACGCGCAAGGATGACTTGCCCTGAATAACAAAGACGCAAGATGTCTTGATCGCATAGGCGTGTGGCTGCAATGCGGGCAATTTGTGGTGTAATGTCAGGGCGTAAAGCCATGAGTCCAGCACCAGCGGGATCGGAAAGAACAAGGGTTTGATCACTTAAAAAGTGACCTGCGCCAAGTTGAAGCGATTCAGGACGTTCCAACATGGGCGGAATCACTTCCTGATAATCATGTTGGTGTAATAAATCGAGTAGTTTCCATTGAAGGTCGCGTAGCGATCTGGCGCGGTGACCAAAAGCATCCGCTAACCCTGGCAAGGGTTTACATTCGGGTAATTCAAGCATGTGTTAAACCTATATAACGAACAGAGATCATATTGGCCAAGCCACGCAGGGCTTGAAAAATGTCTTCTGAGGGAATGCTATCGACGGTGACCAGTGCAATAGCTCTTTCTTTTGTGGTACTACGACCAAGGCGAAAGTCACCAATATTGATTTGGTCGCTAGCTAAGATAGCACCAATATCGGCGACCACACCCGGTCTATCTTTGTTTTCAAGGAGCAATATATGACCTTGAGGTTGAATCTCAATCTCACAATGATCAATAGAAACCAAGCGAGGTTTGATGCCATCAAAGACCGTCCCCGATACCGTTCTTTCACCACTATCTGCGATTAACTTAATTTGAATCACATTGCTAAAATGATCTGAACGATCACGCGCAACTTCTTCTATATGAATGCCTTTTTCTTTGGCACGAGAACAAGCATTGAATGCGTTTACATCGTCCATACCACCTGACAATAAGCCTTGCAAAATCGCATTGCGTAAGACGGTACGGTTGAGTTTTCTGACATGACCTTCAAAACACAACTGAACCTGTGAAAATCCAGGCTCAATGGATTGAGAGATAAAAGATCCGAGTTGTTGGCAAAGTTGTGTGTAGGGCTCAATTTCTTGGCGTTCATGATCACTCATTGATGGCATGTTGATTCCATTACTCACAGCATTGCTGAGCAAAAATTGAGACATCTGTTGGGCAACTTGCATGGCTACATTTTCTTGAGCTTCATCCGAACAAGCACCGATATGTGGTGTAAAACTCATGTTTTCAAGTTCAAACAAGCGATTGTTCTTGGCTGGTTCTGAACTATAAACATCCAAAGCACCCGCACGTAAATGACCTGAGGCCACAGCCTCATAAAGAGCATCTTCGTCAACGATGCCGCCACGCGCACAATTGACTAAAATAGAGCCTTGTTTCATGGCGGCGATCATTTTGGCATCAATGAGGTGGCGTGTGGCATCCAGTAAAGGCACATGAATGGTCAAGACATCAGCGAGACGGCAAAGTTCTTCAACTGTGGCAACCTTGGTGACACCAAGCGATTGTGCTCTTTCATCGCTAATAAAAGGATCGTATACATACACATGCATGTGCAGACCTTTTAAACGATCACAGACAATGGCACCAATATTACCAGCGCCAATGACACCTGCCTTTTTTGCGGTTAATTCCATGCCCATAAAACGTGACTTTTCCCATTTTCCAGCTTTGGTTGAGCTGCTGGCTTGAGGAATTTGGCGTGCTGCTGCTAAAATGTGGGCAATAGCAAGTTCGGCTGTGGTGATGGTATTACCAAAAGGAGTATTCATGACAAGAATACCGCGTTCGGAGCAGCGATGAACATCAATATTATCCACGCCAATGCCTGCACGACCGATGACTTTTACACGCGTCGCAGCTTCTAAAAGTTCTGCCTTTAATTGAGTGGTAGAACGAACAGCAATGCCATCATACAAATGAGCAATAGCGCACTGCTCTTTGACTGATAGGCCCGGTTTATAATCAACATCAATGCCTTCTTGCTCAAAAATAGCCAAGGCACGTTGGGACATTTTATCTGCGATCCATACTTTAGGCATGACTAACTCTGAGCAGGAAAGCGATTGACGAGAACTTGTTGCGCAGCAGCAACACCAGCACCCATAGAAAAATTATGACCAAAACGATTCAAGGCAATTTCAATGGCACTCATGGCTGTGACAATGTCAAAGACATCGTAGTAGCCAAGGTGAGCAATACGCAAGATCTTACCTTTGAGGTCATCTTGACCACCTGCAAAAGTCACACCCATGTCATCACGTAGGTATTTCACAAAGGCAGCACCATCAACACCTTCAGGCACATAAGCACCTGTGGCCGATGTGGCGGGTGCAGAAGAAATTAATTTCATTCCTAAAGCCTGCACACCTGCGCGCGTGGCTTCTGCCAACAAGGTATGGCGGGCAAACATCGCTTCCAAGCCTTCATCGAGCATCATGGTCAAGACTTCGTTCAGGCCAATAATCAATGAAACAGCGGGTGTCCATGCTGTGGTGTCTTTGCCAGATTTTTGGTTTTTCTGTTCGGTACTAAGATCAAAATAGAATTTTTTAGTGGTTGAGCGTGAGACTTGATCCCATGCCTTATCGGAAAGGGAAATCACGGCTAATCCTGGTGGTAGCATCAATGCTTTTTGTGAGCCTGAAATGACCACATCCAAGCCCCAATCATCCATTGGCATGTCGATGACACCCAATGCGGTGATGGCATCCACCACGATAGTACAATCATCATATTGGGCGGTGAGTTGGGCAATTTCACGTACAGGGTGTTCGGTGGTTGTGCTGGTATCACTGGCTTGCAGCAATACGCCTTTGGCTTCTGGATTGGCTTTTAAAGCCGCTTCAACGCTTGCAACTGGAATGGCTTGACCCCAATCCACAGTTAACTCAACAACATTGAGACCATACTCACGACCGATTTTTCCCCAGCGTTCACCAAACTTACCACCGTTGACGGTAATAATGGTGTCACCTTCGGAATAAAGATTTAAAATCGCTGCTTCCATCGCTCCAGTGCCACTAGAGGCTAGGGTTAAAACATCATTTTTGGTTTGAAATAATGTTTCAAGCATGCCTTTGGTTTCAGCAAAAATGGCTGAAAATTGCGGTGTTCGATGGTGAATCATCGGTTGAGCCATACGTAGTAAAACATTTTCAGGGACCGCAGTGGGGCCAGGGGATAAAAGATATTTTTTAAGCATAACTAAAGATCTCCGATGATTATCTAAGTGAGGTAAGTGGGCGCAAGGGTTACACATACTTCGCTTAGATGAATATTGTAATTCGGTGGCGGAGTATAGGACAACCGTTGAAAGAATAAAGCTAGTTATGATTTCTAGGTAAAAAATTAACAGTCGTGCGCATGGGTCTTTTGTCTGTTTTGAGGCGTTTTTGGATTGTTTTAGTCACGGTAATTTGGTTTAATTTTTTCTTCACTTCTCCCTAGTCACGGGTTCTTGTTCTTTAAGCGATGTGCATTAAGGTGATCCTTATTGATGTTACGTTTTTTATTGGTATTGTTTCAATGTTTGAAGCATATCTATTTTGATGAAAGTCAAAACAAAAGTTTTCTTATAAACATGTAGATAAAGGATCATCAGTAATGATGGAAAAAAAAGGTCATCAAGTTAAAAGTTTTAGCCACATAATAGTTGCCTGTGTCTTAATTAGTGGCTTGTTGATTACAGTCTTTAGTGCTCATGAAGCACAGATGTATTCTGAAAAGATGATGATGAAAGCCGTGGATAGTTTAGCCGATCGTTATGTTTCTCTGATTCATGCTAATATCATCCGAACCAGTGAGGAATTGGAAAGCACGGGTGCTTTCATGAATGATGATATGGAAGAACACGGTAGTGATGTGATCGGAGGTCTTGAAGATTTTCAGCATTTTACCCGCCACTTAATGGTGAGTAACCCTTCAGTACGCACGATGGAGTGGATACCTTCAGTTTTACATGATCGTCGCCAATGGTATGAAAAAAACATGAAAATCGGCTCTTTCAAACATGGTTTTCATTTTATAGAGAAGAATAAAGAAGGGCAAATGGTTACTGCATATGAGCGGGCACAATATTTTCCTGTATATTATATTGAACCGATGCTTAAGAATATGCAAAATCATGGCTTTGATCTAGGTTCCAATAACTTATATTACCAAGTGATTAAGAACTCCATAAATTCAGGTTTACCAGCGGTATCTCAGGTGTTAAGCGAAGCGTCAGCGAAGGGAAAGGTTATCTTATACTTTAACCCTGTTTATGATGAGCAGCATGAGATTATTCTGTTGGGTTTTGCCTTGGCAGTCGTGGATGTTACAGTATTGATTGAAAGCAGCCTGAAAGAAGTTTCTAAGCAAGATTTAGGTTTTAACATTTA
The DNA here is from genome assembly GCA_030950585.1 of Mariprofundaceae bacterium. Taxonomy (GTDB): domain Bacteria; phylum Pseudomonadota; class Zetaproteobacteria; order Mariprofundales; family Mariprofundaceae; genus JAUZRG01. The sequence continues at coordinate 41,847 of JAUZRG010000068.1, forward strand.
TGATCAAGAAGATAGTCGCAATTTATCTAATTTAACCGTTAAGGTATATGATCAAGTCGAGTCTAAAGCAACTCTGTTATATGAGCAAGGCACGCAGCCTCGTTCGGATACGTTTTTAAGTTATAAAATGATTCATGCCGAAGACCGTGTTTGGCCAGCCGTCTTTTGGCCAACAGAGGATTTTTTAAAACAACATGAATCTTGGCTTTATGAAAGTATTTTGTTTTTTGGGGTGTTGTTGAGCCTGCTCTTATCCATGTACTTACATTTGTTACAAAGTCGAAACATGAATATTCAGCTTCAGGTTGAAGAGCAAACAGTTGCTCTTACCCAGAGTAGCCAAGCTTTATTGGAAAATATTAATCAGCGTATTTTTGCAGAACAGGAAATCCGTGAGTTAAATGCTGATTTAGAAGATCGGGTGCAAAAACGCACCGTGGCATTGGCGGCCAGCAACCAAGAGTTGGAAGCTTTTTGTTATTCAGTCTCGCATGATTTGCGTGCGCCTTTGCGTAGTATCAGCGGGTTTTCTCAAATTTTATTAGAAGATTATTTAAGCAGTCTTGATGAGGATGGACAAGATTATTTACAGCGTGTGGATCATGCGGCGAAACAAATGGGTGCCTTGATTGATGATTTATTAAGATTGTCACGCATTAATCGTGATGAAATCGTTTATACCCAAGTAGATCTAACCGAATTAACCTATCGAAAGCTTGAGTTACTATCGGAGATGCAACGCGATCGTCAAATTGAGTTTAACATTCAAGAGGGCATGATTGTATCGGGTGATAAGAATTTATTGAAACTGCTGATTCAAAATCTATTGGAAAATGCAATGAAGTACACAAGTAAAGAAGAGCATGCGTGCATTGAATTTAGCTCGAAAGACATAGAAGGTGAGCAAGTGTTTTATGTGCGGGATAATGGTGTGGGCTTTGATATGGCTTATGTAGATAAGTTATTTCAGCCATTTCAAAGGTTGCATTCTGTGAAAGATTTTCCTGGTTCAGGGGTGGGCTTAGCCACTGTGCAGCGTGTGATTCAAAGGCATAGTGGACGTATTTGGGCTGATTCAAGCGTAAATGCAGGTACCGTGTTTTATTTTGTTTTGAATGATTAAAAATGAACTTTTAGGATGTGTTTTATGATAAAAAAAATCATTTTACTGGTGGAAGATAATCCAGATGATGAAGTCCTCACTATGCGTGTGTTGAAAAAACATAACATGTGGAATGAGGTGGTTATCACGCGCGATGGCGCCGAAGCGCTGGATTACCTGTTTGGCAATGGTGATTTTTCTGGTCGAGATATGGATCAGAAACCTGAAGTTATTTTATTAGATTTGCAGCTTCCAAAAGTGAGTGGTTTAGAGGTCTTGCATCAGATTCGTGCAGACGAACGCACCAAGTATATTCCTGTTGTGGTTTTCACCTCTTCAAGTGAAGAGCGAGATATGATGGAAAGTTATCATTTAGGAGCCAATAGTTATGTGCGTAAGCCGGTTAACTTTGAACAGTTTGTATCCGCTGTTGAGCAAATAGGCATGTATTGGATGTTGCTAAATGAAATGTCAAAGCCCATTGCTAAAGACTGTTAAGTTGCATCAAGCTATCCATGTTTTATTGGTGGAGGATAATCATGAAGATGCTATGCTGCTGTTGTGGCAGTTAAAACATGGTGGTCTTGTGGTTGACTCGTATGCTTGTGTTGAAACAGCGTTGTAAATGCAAGAGTTATTGCATGAAAGGGCTTGGGATTTGATCTTGTCAGATCATCATTTTCCGACATTTAGCGCGCCACAAGCATTGGGTATTTTACATGAGCAAGGGCTAGATATTCCTTTTATTATTGTCTCGGGAAGCATGCAGACATCCGTCGTGGTTTCTTGTTTAAAAGCAGGCGCGCATGATTTTATCATCAAAGGTGAGTGGCTACGCTTGGTTCCAGCCGTAAATCGATAGTTGAGTGAAGCTAAAAATAGACAACGCAGCCGTCAAACAGAAGCACAACTTCGTAAACTATCGTATGTGATAGAACAATCACCTCATATCATTACCATTGTAGATCGCCAGCTTGAGGTTGAATATGTGAATGAGATGTATACAAAACGGACAGGTTTCTTGGTTTCTGAGGCGATTGCCAAGCCGTTGCGTTTTATCTTGCATGGGGAACAAAATGCAGCTTGGTATGAGCGTGTTTGGGCAAAGGTTCAGCAAGGTGAAGTTTGGCAAGGCTTACATGTTAACCAACGCAAGGATGCTTCTTTTTTCCCAGAAGAGATGATCATTTTTCCCATGCGCATAGATCAAGAAGACATCACCCACTTTGTGATCATTCAACAAGCGCAAAAGATGGAGTCTGTGGGAACCTTGGTCGGCGGCATCGCCCATGATTTTAATAATATGCTTACAGGTATCCTGGGAAATATCTATTTGGCACGTTCTTGCATAGAAGAGAAGCCTGCGCAGATGTCAGAAGCCATTCTTTACTTAGATGATTATGCTGCCAATATGATTGATCAACTGATGCGCTTTGCACGCAAGACAGATGTGGATATTCGCCCCTTTTGTTTTAACTTTTTTCTTAAAGAAGCCATGAAATTGGCAAGAGTTAGTGTTCCTGAAGATATTGAACTATCATTTTCAGTGTGTCGAGAGTCTTTGCATATCACAGGTGACTCAACACAGTTACAGCAAATGTTGATGAATTTATTAAACAATGCCCGTGATGCCTTGCAAGCTCAGGAAAAACCTAAGATATCCGTTGATTTAAGTTACTTTCAAGCTGATAAATGTTTTCAGAAAAAACACCCAAATGTTAGTAGTAGATGTGGCTGCCAATGGTCAAGAGGCGATGTTAAGCTACCAACTGAACCGTGATTCTATTCAATTGGTATTACTTGATTTGGTGATGCCTGATATGGGTGGTCAGGCTGTGGCCAACCTGCTGAGGGATATAAACCCTGAGCTGGCGATTTTGTATTGTACAGGGTATGAGTACCACGATGTATTGGCACATGATGTGGTCAAAAAACCATTCTCAGTATCGCGCTTGAGTTGTGCTATTCGTCAACAATTGGAACCTTGAAAAGGTTCGGATCGTCCATTGTAAATGAGCCCATTTTTTCTTGCGTAGTATTGCAAAACAGCCACCGCTTCATCTCGGCAGATATCACATTTCACGCCAATACCTTGTTGGCGTAAGCTATCTTGCCACGGTTGAACTTTATGGCCTTCATCAAAGCCAATAGCACGCGCATCGGCATCGCGGGCACCACAAATCAATTGCTGGATGCCAGACCAAGCGAGTGCAGCCATGCACATCGCACAAGGCTCGGTGCTGCTCACAAGCTCAAAACTTTGTTGTGCATTTGTACCCAAATAAAAGTGTTGGCGATGTTGTTGTGCAATCGTGATGGCAACCATTTCTGCATGGGCTAAAGAAGCATGACTTGGAACCACTAAATTGACTCCGGGTGCAATGAGTTGATGGGTGTTGGCATCAAAGACAGCGGCTGCAAATGGCCCCCCTGTTTGATGTTTCACATTTAAACGAGAAAGTTCAATGACCAATCGCATGCGTTCTTGCAGGTGTGGATAGATACGGTCATGCCTAAAAGGAAAGGCTTGTAACCACTGTGGTAATGAAATTTGAATGTCGGGAAAAACTTGGCTGTTAGGCATTATGCTCTTGCTTTTTTGATGATCTTTTTCTCTCGGCGTTGGCTACGCCATGCACACCATATCATTTTAATGGGCAATGTTGCGGTGTGTTTTTCAAAAGGGTTGAGACATATGCGCTGCCAATGCTGTTGATAAAGGGATGTCATGCTTAGCAGTGGTGTGAGTTTGGCGCGGTGTTGGTTTGGGATTTCATTTACAGCTTGTTGGCATAGGTCTTGAATGCGTTGCTGGTAATCTTTAAAAAGCTTCTCGGTGTTGTTATTGAGCGTGGCATTGAAAAACTGTGTGTCGTTGATATGAAAACGAATACGGTCTTCTTGAGGCAATAGAAGACGTTTGCGTATTAAATCAAGAGGCAGTTGGTTTAAGCTATGCATGTATTGCCAAGCCAGTGCTAGGGGGGCAAGGAATGTTGTGGTGTGATCATGTGGGTAGGCATTGAGGTGTAAAAGGCACTGTTGTAGGGGCAGCATGTGTTGTTGGCTAGAGGCTTGAAAATCCGCAGTGTTTAAAATGGGTTTTGGAAAGATGTCCATATGACAGCCTTTTAAAAGTGGCTGTAATATGTTTTTGAAGGTTGCTTTGTCTTGCACGACATGTTGCAACTCAAGGGTGATCGGGTGGCGTGATTTTTGTTGTGCAAAACGGCTTAGTTCTTCATGCCAAAAACTCAATCTTTGTTGAGAGACATGGGTTTCAGAGGTGTTTTGAGTGATACTTGTGATGTCGTGGTATAAACTCAATGTTGCCATATGTGCACGACGTTTTTTTTCTGGAAGTGTGAATAACGCGTAGAAAAAATAAGGGTAGGAAGTGCGAATAAGGTCTTCGCAATAACGGTTAGAATTCAATGTTGGTATCCGTGTGGTGTATAGTCATAAGGGGCATAGTAAGGACTTTCGCTTATTTTTGACAATGAATTTGTAGTATGTTTCGCATGTTTAAACTTATAGGGGGTAGACAAATGACTGTGGCAAAGCAGAAAGTATTGATTGTTGGCGGCGGTGTGATTGGCTGTATGACAGCATGGTTTTTGCACCGTTTGGGTGCTGAGCCGATAATTGTGGAACGGGGTCGTGTTGGCCAAGAGGCTTCATGGGCAGGTGCGGGTATTCTGTGCCCGATTCAACCTTGGTTATATCCCGATAGTTTTACACGGTTGATTGAACATAGTTTAAACATGTTTGAAACGGTACAGGCGGACATTGAAAACCTTAGCGGCATATCAACGCAATGGCTAAAAAGTGGCCTGTTAATACCTTCTTTTGGTGATGATGAGGATGTCTCTAAAGCAATGGCATGGTCAAAGAAATTTGATTGGTCTTTTCAGCACCTGAATGCAGAAGAAGCACAACAGGATACGCCTTTATTATCCAAAAATGTGCAAGATGCTTTGTTGTGGCCTGATATTGCACAGGTGAGAAACCCCCGTTTGCTGCAAGCTTTGCAACAGATCATGAAGCAGTTATCTATTCCTCAATTGGAAAACAGTGAAGTTGACACATTGCTGACAAAAAATAACAAGGTTTCAGGTGTGGCCTTAAAAGGTGGCGAACGTCTTGATGCCGATGCTGTGCTGTTGGCAGCGGGAAGTTGGAGTGGTGATTTGGCAAAACAGTGGGGCATTCGTCTTGATGTGCAACCCGTGAAAGGTCAGATCGCATTATTAAAAACCAAACCCAAGCGTTTGACTCGTATCGTGAAACATCATTCCGCTTATTTTGTGCCGCGCTCTGATGGGCGTATTTTGGTGGGTGCAAGTATGGAGTTGGCGGGCTTTGAACGTGGCACCACAACACATGAGATTGAAAAGTTATTACAAGCGGTTGAGTATTTAATGCCTGATCTCAAAGATGCTGAGATAGAACATCAATGGATGGGGTTTCGCCCCGGTAGCCCTGATGGCATGCCGTATTTAGGTCCTGTGAAAAGTGTGAGTGGTTTGTGGGTGTCGTCGGGACATTATCGCAATGGGGTGGCTTTGGCTCCTCTGAGTGCAGATTTGATGAGCCGTTGGATTGTGGGTGAGAAGCCTTGTTTGAGCGATATTGATCTAAATCACTTCGCTATTGAGCGTCAAACGCATGATTTGAGCGTGGGTTATCCATGCATAGATCGTGTTTAACTTGAGGGAATGCTATAATAGGTTATGTTTGGCAGTTCTGCTAGAAGGCTGTCCGATAATGAAGATCGTAGCGAGGGAAAGTGAGATTGAGTTGGATTTTCGCTCCATTTGAGGCGAATAGCAGGGACTATTTAACGATAATAGGGTGGAAATACGGCCAATATCCGCTTTTACGCAGTAGGTTTGTCATTATCGGACAGCCTCCTAGGTTTATGGTGAGCTTTACAAAGGAGTTGATACACGTGAAACGTATCATGATACATGTTTTTTTTAGTTTTGTTATGTTATGTGGGTTATTGAGTCTGCATGCTCAAGCACAGGTTTATAAATATATTGATAACCATGGAAAGGTTTATGTGACCAATCAGTTGATGGGTAAGGGTTATCACTTGGTCAGTTCAACGCGTTTAAGTGCAGGTCGTTTACAAACGACTGCCGCTATCGCATCTAAAAAAGGTGGCTTTAATGTTGAAACATTTAGAGCCAATGTGATGCGCTATTCTCCCACCATTGACCGCATGGCCAAATGGCTAAAATTAGATGCTTCTTTATTACATGCCATTGTGTATGTTGAGTCTTCTTATAATGCCAAAGCATTATCTCGCTCAGGCGCGCAAGGTCTGATGCAATTGATGCCTGCAACGGCAAAGCGGTTTGGCGTGCATGATTCATGGAATCCTGAAGAAAATGTGCGGGGTGGCGCGCTTTATTTAAGTTATTTGCTTGATTTGTTTGACTATGATTTAACACTGGCTATTGCTGCTTATAATGCAGGTGAAGGTGCGGTGAAACGTCATGGTTCTAAAATACCGCCTTACCCTGAAACCCAGCGTTATGTGAAAAAGGTGTTAAAGCGTTATCAATATTTGCGTCGTTTGGGTTGATTCAACTTATAGCCAACTTAGCGTAAGCTGAGAATGGCAATTGAAGCATTTGCGCCTGCATGTAGACCCACAGCCACCCAGATGTTTTTGCTTTGTTCGTAAGCAAGTGCAAAAATAAGCCCGCCAATGAATTGGGGGGATAACCATGTCCCGTGCATGAGTGCAAATAAACTGGCACTTAAAAAGATAGCCATAGCTGTTGGCATGACTGTTTGTAAAAAGCGATAAAGCAAAGCGCGAAAAAACAATTCTTCAAAGATTGGTCCGACAAGGATGAACAGGCTTAAGCCAAGTATGCCTTGAGCAAAAAATGGCAGTTCGTTGCTAAGCTTGGGCCATAATAACACACAACCAAGTCCTATCACCCCGCATATGAAGGCATATGTGATAAACACGGACAAAGCTTTTTTTTGTGGTAATTCTAAACCAAACCATTGCAACTGACGGCAGTGATAAAGCCAAAAAAAAATGCATACTGATTGCGCACAACGTAACCACAGTAGGTTGTTTCTTTGCTGAACATCCATCAAAAACTCTAGGCTTAAAACCATAAAAACGGCAATGATAAACACATGACTTCTTGGTGTTGGCGTTGGCTGATCTTTCATGAATCTTGATGCTATCCTTTTTTAATCGAGATGTTGCGTTTCATGTGATTCAGAGCACTTAGAGTGCTTATTTTTTATAAAATTGTGCGGTGAATCACTTGCTATTAAAATGAATAACCCTACATTTCTTAACCATATTCACTGGGGAGTGAAATAAAGAATATGGATTATAATAATGATGATAACGATCAAGGTTGCCTTACGTCAGACAAGTAAAGTATTATTAACAGCTGCTATTTTATGCAGCCCTCTACAGCTAACACATGCTGTGGAGCAAAACACTGAAACGAAAATAAGCCGTTTTTTCGAGCATATAGAAAGCTCGAAAGAGCAGCATGATCATACGAAGTTTCACTCAACACACAAAGGCACAAAACATCGATGTGATGTGACTGCGATGAGTATCAAGGCGCGTATGCATTGGCAGCGAGTGAGTCCAGGGACGCAATCTAGCTTAACATCGTGGGTGACACGTCCGACTTCTGGACTTGGTTCGGGTGCTTATAAAAATACGGCATCGATGTATGATAGCACGCATTTTCGTATTCATTATATCAATAAAACCTTGTTTCCAAATGATGAGGATGCAGCACTGTTTATGGTGGTGAAAAATATTAGTGCGTCTTTTGAAAAAGCATGGGAGACCACGCACACCACATTAGGTTATGATGTACCGCCTTCTGATGCTGCTTTGATCAGCAATGGCGGTAATGGGCTTTATGATGTGTATTTGAAGAACCTAGGGCCACTTGGTTTATTGGGCTATACCACCAGTGATCATTTGGGTACCAGTGATCCAACACGTCCAAACGGAACTTATAGCTATATTATGATGGATAATGATTTTTCATATGCAGAGTATGGTTATCTTGACCCAACGATTTTACTTCAAGTGACTGCTGCACATGAGTACTTTCATGCTGTGCAATTTGGTTATGATCCTAGTGAGCAAGTGGCATTAGCAGAACAGTCTTCGACATGGATGGAAGATAAAGTTTATCCGAACCTACACGATAACTTTAACTATATTGGTGAAGTTTATGTGGATGGCAATGGCAATGGTCAATTTGATGCGATGGAATCATTTACAGATCGTAACTTAGATGGCCAGCGCAATGGCGGTAGTCAAAACACACCTGAATTTTCTCTGGATGCCTTTGATCCTGTTGGCGATATTCAATATGGTCGTTTTCTTTGGGCACGTTACCTGACCGAAAGGTTTGGCGATCAAATTTTATTGGATATTTGGAACCAGGCTGCATTGGTCGCAGGTGATAATAGTTTTGCAGCCACTCAAAATGCCTTGCTTGCGCGTGCATCCTCACTTCAGCAAGCTTATCAAGATTATGCTGTTTGGGCTTATAGGGTAGAGAACTTTTTATATGGTGTTAACTACCCACGTGTATGGGTGGAAAAAACATTTTTATCTTCGATCGTCAATGTGAGTTCCAGTACTTTGCCTTCGTTGCAACGTACACAAGCCTTACAAAGTCATTTATCGAGTTTGTATATTCAGGTTTATCAACCAGCAGGTGATTATTTATTTGTTGCTTCAGGTGGCCAATCTGGCTTAAGTGCGGTGACGGAAGATAGTGCTGGGGTGATTCGGGTGCAAGATGTACCCATCACAGCCAATCAAGGGACTTGGGTCACACCAGTAAACTGTGTGCGTGTTGTTTTTGTGATTTCAAATGTCAGTGATATCAATGATGATATGGTTTGGGCATTAAATAGTAGTCAACGTGGTACTGCGGCTGTGGCAACATTGAGTACGAAAAATGTGACTGTGGTTGCTGCTCCTGCGGTGCCCATAGCAGTGCCAACCGTTGCCAACACGGTGGCTGCAACGCAACAAGATATTGCAGCAGCAAAGAAAAGTGCAGGTTGTTTATTGCCTGACAAAACATCTTCTTGGCCTGTAAGCTATGTTGTTTTACTTCTCATGATGGGTTTAGTGGCATTTTATCGCCACTTTAAATTCAAATAAATGAAGACCTTGCAGGGTTTGAAAAACATTCAAACCCTGCTTTTATGCCGTGGCTTTGGCCAAAAGTTCTAGGTAAGATGACCTTGATATTTCTTTTGCACCAAGACTTGCCAAATGACTGGTATGCATTTGACAGTCAATGAAGTGACCATGCTCTGATTTGACACGTTCAACTAAATGAAAAAGCGCTATTTTGGAGGCATCAATGCGCGTATGAAACATGGATTCAGCAAACCAAGCCTTGCCAATGTGTAAGCCATAAACACCGCCACATAGTTGACCTTCTTCCCATATCTCAATCGAAAAACCATGACCACGTTCAAACATGGTGCAATAAGCATCCACCATATCGGAGATAATCCATGTGCTGTCTTGATCTTTGCGTGGTTGGGCGCAAGCAAGCATCACTTCACGAAAAGCTTGATCGTGACTCATTTGCAACTTTTTTTGTTTGATGCGACGGCTTAAGCGTTTGGATGTGTGAAAGTCATCGGGAAATAAAATCATGCGTGGGTCAGGTGACCACCAAATGATAGGGTTTTTATCATCATACCAAGGAAAAATACCTTGCTGGTAGGCTTGCAATAAGGCTTCTTCACATAGTGAGCCACCAAAGGCAAGCAGGCCATCTGCACTGGCTTCTTCAGGCGGTGGAAAATTAAAAATTTCGGGGCTTATCTTACCCATTGTTTTGTCTTGATAGTATCCATACCTTGCACACTCTTTCTGGCTTAGTTCTTTTTCTTCTCACCCCATACTCTCCCTGTGTTTGCGATTCCTCTCAATGAAATGAAACACGACGATCACGTAAACTAGCCAAGGTTTAAGAAATTTCCTAGTTTGGCCTCATGCCTAAAATAAAGACGATTGAAGAAATTAATTTAATGCGCCCTGCTTGTCGCTTGGCTGCCAATACGCTTGTGATGATAGAACCCTTTATCAAAGCAGGGGTAAGCACAGAATACCTCAATACATTATGCCATGATTATATTGTGGGTCACGATGCTTATCCTTCCCCTTTAAACTACCATGGTTTTCCCAAGTCGGTATGCACATCAGTGAATCATGTGATTTGTCATGGTATTCCCAGTGACAAGAAATTAAAAAATGGTGATATTATCAATGTAGACGTGACCGTTTATTTAAATGGCTTTCATGGTGATACCAGTAAAACCTTTTATGTGGGAGAACCAAAGGTTCGTGCTAAAAAGGTGACGGAAGTCGCACGCAAAGCCTTGCAAGTTGGTATTGATAGGGTGCGCCCTTTGGCTACTTTGGGTGATATTGGTCATGCCATTCAGTCTTATGTTGAATCTGAGAAATGTTCGGTTGTGCGTGATTATTGTGGGCATGGTATCGGGCGTGAGTTTCATGAAGCACCGCATGTTGTTCATTATGGCACGGCGGGTGAAGGTATGGTCTTACCTATCGGCTTGGTCTTTACCATTGAACCTATGGTGAACTTGGGCAGTTATAAAACCAAGACTTTGAAAGATGGTTGGACGGTGGTGACACGAGATAAAAGCTTATCAGCGCAGTTTGAGCATACGATGGTTGTGACTGAAACAGGTGTGGAAGTTTTAACCCTTCCTGATGGCAAGTATTGAGTCGTCAAGGTAAGCAGATGCCACTATTTATACCCATCCCACTTCAAGATTCAGAGCAAGGCACAAGGTGTAGAGAATGGCTAGTCCTTTTCAAGCCTTGTAACGCAGTGCTGATTTTCCTCCTAAACTCCCGTAGGGCAAGCCGAGAAGCATCCATATTCTTCGTTACAAAAGCTTGGCTTAGACCGACTAACACTGCGCTTTTAAGCCTCGAACATGAACGCTTCTCGACTTGCTGAAATCCTGCCTCTTGAGGTGGGATGGGTATAAAACCACTGATTTGTATGATGATTATCTTGAAAACTTACAGGTTGCTTTGCCTATTTTTAAAGACTTCGGCGAGCACCGTCGTTTTTGTGGGCAGATCGTGACTATTAAAGTTTTTAAAGTCTTCTTTTGCAACGGGTGGGTATGGTAAAGTCTTGGTGGTTGATGCCGCTGCTTCATTGCGCTGTGCCATCATGGGTGATGTGATGGCCTCTTTGGGTGCCAACAATGGTTGGGCTGGTGATCAATGGTTGCGTGCGTGATTCTGCGGCTATTGCTAAGGTAAGCATTGGCGTGAAAGGATTGGCAAGCACACCACGTAAAACAGTGAAAAGACAGCAAGGTGTTGCCGATATAGACGTTTATTTTGCTGACGTGGTGTTTAGACCCAATGACTATTTGTATGCAGATGAAGATGGCATCGTTTTGTCTCGTTCTTCATTATTGTCTTAAGTTTATTGGCTACCTGTTTCGTTTAAAGCCACGCCTGCCCAAAACACAACACTGTGCTCACAGCTATCTTTGGCTTCGTTTAAAGCCGTGTTGAGGCAGCGAATGGTATCATCAAGATTTCTAGGGTCTTGAAGCGTGTTTAGCCCGACATGAAAGGGTAGTTTGATATATTTTTCATCCACAAAAAAGTCACTGTCTTCCAGATAGCTTTGAATGCCTTTCAGGCGTGTTGTGGCATGTTGTTCATCGTGGTCAGGTAGCAATAAAATGAGTGTTTTTGAGTCCCAACGCGCAAACACTTCTTGCGCTTGCATATGTGTATTCAGGTAAGTGGATATTTGAATCGTAAGTTCATCATCAAAACCATCAATGTATTTAAAACGAAGCAGGGCGAGGTTAAAAGGTTTTTCGTCTGTATCATGCTGATTAGCTTCATTCTTAATGATTTGCATGATGGCACGTTGATTGAGTATGTTTCTCTTAATATGGGTTTGGTCTTGTTGTAACTTCTCTTCTAGTTGTAGGCGTTGTTGTATTTCATCAGCCAGCTTACTTTCTAAGTCTTGTTTGAGTTCGGCATTTTTACCTTGTTCTGCATTGATATGTTGGGCAAGAATATCAAAAGCAAGGCTAAGGCGGTCAAGTTCATCACCATCATTTCTTTCAATAAGTTCATAAAGTGGTTTTTGAGTAATGGCACTAAAAAGAGAAAGTAAGCGATCCATGCGACGTGTGAAGTGACGTGATAAAAAGTGACTGAGGATGAATGCAATGATGATGGCAATGATGGAGGATATTAAAGCGCTCTTTTGTAATTTCTGAAATTTCTGATTTACTTGCTCAGCATGCATATCAATACCGATCAGCATGGGGTCTTTTCCACCCTTGATTGGTGCATAGCCTGATAAAAAGGTTCCCCACTCATCGGTGTTGGTTTCTGCGTCTACAGAGGGTTTTTCAAAGCCTTCGAGCATCTCAGGTAGCATTTCGCTATACTCTTGGCCTGGGAAAGCTGGGTTCTCTTCGTCTGAATCAATGACAAAATAAATTTTATTATTGGTTTTACGCATGACATAGATAAATGAAATGTCTGAATTTGTTTTTGATAGATCTTGAATGATTTGTCTATTCTTTTTAAAAACATCGCTTTCTTCTGATTGAGGGTAGCGAATTTGACTTAGTTCTTCGGCATCAAAACTTCTCACGATTAAGGCAGAGCTATTTAATAGGCGCGACTTTAAACCATCCATGAGGTCCGTTTTAGCACTTTGATAAAAGAAGCCGCCAATAACGCCAACAATAATCAAAATAGTAAAGAAGTGACTTAAGAATAATTTACTGCGTGTGGACATGTTTATCATGCACGAATGATGCGCCGATTTGAATCTTAAAATCAAGCGATGCTTGTCTGAAGCATCGCTTAATCAGTTGTGACTATTCGTTATTTTGTGATTTCAGTTGATATGTTTTGGCACAATATTGACAAGATAAGGTGACGTTTCCCTCGTCATCTTCTAAGGATGCTAAGGTTTCTTTGTCTAGCTTCTCTAAGGCATCCAACATCACTTCAGGTTTGCAGTGGCATTGGTAACGATAATCATCCTTGCCCAGTACACGGCACTCAAGGTCTGAGAAAGCATCCATAATATCGATAGAGCTTTTTTCTTGAAGGCTTGTGTTGCTAATCGAAGCAAGGGCTTGCATGGAGTCAAACCACTGTTTTTCGGAGCATTGAGGCATGGCTTCAATCATGATTGCGGTGTTTTTATATAATACAAAATCAGCTTGTGTTTGCACCGATTGACGTGTGTAGTGCAATAATGCATCAGCCAAATGAATGGCTGGGCAATCCACAGTCGAAACATAAGGTTGGCCGACCCCCGTATCTCGAATGGTGGATAATTTCACTTGTGAGCCAAGGGCAGAAAGATCAGCTTGTATCAATGGCTGTGTTGTTTTTTTGCTGAGGTAACCACGTACGGCCCCTTGTCGGGACTCACTTGCGACGCGCTGGACATGACTATCTTTGTCTTGGCTATCCAGTTGTGTGACTTGTCGAATGCCGCCTTTGCTAATGCTTAATAGCAAAATAGATCCAGCCATAACTTGGGTGAACAATTCACTTTCTAATTCACCAAGGGAGTGAAGCCTTGTGGCCTCTTCACGAATATTGTTCATTTGAATAATCACACCACGGGTCAGTGTTTTTCTGAGCATGAAGCGAATTAATTGATCGGGTTGAGCCATGTGTGAACCTCATTTAAATTATTGAAACAGTGTGTTGCACCAGCTTCTTTGAGCTCTTGTGCATTAAAGTCAGCGCAGATACCAATCGCAGTACAGCCAGTGTGTTTGGCAACTTGCATATCATTTAAACCATCGCCAATCATGAGGCAGTTTTGTGCTTGTTGTTGAATATGCTGGCAGCCTAACAAAAGCCCTGTTGGGTCTGGTTTAGATGGGCGGTGAGGCACAGCTCCAATGATATGATCAAAGTAGTGTTGCCAGCCTAAGTGAGACACTTGTTGAACCGCACAACTTTCGACTTTGTTGGTGAGTAAAACAACAGGGATATTTTTTTGTTTAAAACCCAATAGAAGTTCTTCTGCACCTTCCAGAATCTGTAGGTGTTTAAGGTGAACTTTGTCATGGGTGTCATAAAAGATTTGACGTGCTTTCTTTTCGTTTTCTTGCCCAAATATACCTGCAAAACTGGTGTCGTTTTTTCCTGTCATGCGGCGTATTTTCTCACCGCTATAAAGCTCGTGACCAAAAAAACTCAAAGTTTCTTGCCATGCTAAAATAATCGCTTCAAAAGCATTGATTAAGGTGCCATCGAAGTCGATAAAAATCCCTTTAGGCGTAGAATTCATTTAAAACCAACTGACGTATTTGCGTGGTGACTGGACCAGGTTTTCCAGTTCCAACTGAGTTGTCATCGACGCTATATACAGGCATGGCTGCATTGGTTGTGCTACTGACAAAACATTCAGTAATGCCATTTTCTTCTAAAGACCAAGGCCTTTCTTCAATAGTCATGCCTAGTTTTCTGGCTGATCGAATCACCAAATCACGGGTAATACCACCTAAGATGCGGGAGCCTAATGGGTGTGTTAGCAATATATGAGTTTGTTCTTTTTTATTGGATTTAAAAATCTCGGCTAAATCTTCAGAGCCTTTGATAGCAAAAATATTGGTGGATGAGCCTTCGAGAACATGTTTTTCTTCATCAACCCAAAAACATTCATCTGCGCCGCGCGACTGAGCTTCATGTTTACCCATAATGCTTGGCAGAAGTGCAATAGATTTAATATCGCAATGTTTCCAGCGAATATCTTCAAGTGTGATGGCGCGATAACCCACGGCAAGTTTTTCTTGGCTGACTTCAGGTAGGGGACGCACAGTAATAATTAAACTGGGTTGAATGGTTTCAGGGTAGGCATGTGTTCGTGGTGCCATGCCTCGCGTGACTTGCACATAAATCATCGCATTGGGAATGCGGTTAAAGCGATATGCGCGTTCAATCAAATTGCGTATTTCACAGAGGCTTGCAGGCAGTTCAATGTTTATCTTTTGGCAAGACTGCTCTAGGCGTTGTAGGTGAGCGCCCATCTCAATAAAATTATCTTGATAGCAAGCAACGACTTCATAGACACCATCGGCAAATTGAAAGCCACGGTCTTCAATATGAATCATTGCATTGTGCAAGGATTGAAACTTACCATTTACATAAGCAATTAAATGCATTGATAGGGCTCCTTATTTTTTCCACCAAATTTGAATGTTCTCTAATTGGCGGCTTGGCCAAGAAGCTAACTTCACCTCTTTGGCTGCCAACATGTCCACACTGGCCAAGACTTCTTCATCTTCATGTAGGATAATGGCTTCGATGACACCGATCACTTGATTTTTGGCGATAGGGGCAACCAAAGGTGCACTGTAGCGCAAGCGAAAAACCACCTGACTCTGCATGTCTTTGGGCACGGTAATCATGATTTGAGAGCGTGGGCTTAACCAGACCTTTGATTCTGAACCATGTTGTACCTCAACTTCACGGCGCAAGTCACGTTGGGTTGGTTTCATGTTGATAAAGTGACGAAAACCATAATTAAGCAATAAGCGTGATTGTTGCTCACGTGCATGACTTGATTCAGCACCAAAAACAGCCGATACAATGCGTGTGCCATCTTTTTGGGCTGAGCTAACAAGGCAAAATCCAGCTTCTTCGGTATGGCCTGTTTTGATACCATTCACACGCGGGTCACGCCATAAAAGGCGGTTGCGATTATTTTGTTTTACTTTGTTATAGCTAAATTCTTTTTCAGAAAAAAGTTTGAATTTTTCGGGGAAATCATTCCAAAGCGCCACGGCCAAAATGGCCATATCTTGGGCTGAGCTATAATGACCTTTGATGGGAAAGCCTGTTGCATTTTTAAAGTGAGAGTGTTTCAAACCGAGCTCTTTGGCTTTTTTATTCATGCGGTGCGCAAAGGCTTCTTCTGAACCTGACATATGCTCAGCCAGCGCGATGCAAGCGTCATTGCCTGAAACGGTCGAAATACCGTGCATGAGTTGATCGACTGTTGGGTGCAAGCGTGGTTCAATAAACATGCGGCTGCCACCAATTTTCCATGCTTTTTCGCTGACATCCACTTTTTCTTCTGGGTTAATAATTTTGTTTTTGAGAGCTTCAAAAACTAAGTAAAGCGTCATCATTTTTGTCAGACTGGCAGGTGGTAACTCTTGTTTTTCATTGTATTTGGATAAAGTTTGACCTGAGTCAACATTGATCAAAATCCACGCGCTAGCTTGAATATCGGGTTGTGATGGCCATGAAGTAGCACTTGCCCATTGCGGGGTAAAGAGAAGTGTGAGTAGGATAAAAAGGTAAAAACGCATTGGTGTGGATTCCTTATGACTAGAGGCTTGTGCTAGATACAACGGCATCACATGTGGGATACCGAAAGCAGCAGGGTTGGGCATGGGGTATTTACTCTTCAAGAAAGTGATATTTTTGTTTATCACTTTTGAGCTTATCGAGTGTGTTTTCAAGTTGCTTGCGATTTGGAAAAGGGCCTAAGCGGACTCGGTAAGTTTGTTTTCGTTTGTGTAACTTGCGGTAAAAGTGTAAGTGAACAGTGGGGTAACGATCGGCTAGAAACTCTTTGAAATGGCGAGCGAGATTAAGGTCTTGATAGGTTTCAAGTAAAAGGTAAGTTTGTTTTTTAGACCGTTGTTGATCATTGAAAGGCATTAAAGCCATGCCATCATGGACTTCATTGATACTTTCAATTTTCACTTTGGCTGTGCCTTGGTGAAGAAAGCCTAATTTTTTGGCTGCGGCATAAGATAAGTCAATGAGACGACCTTTCACAAAAGGACCACGGTCATTGACTCGAACAATAATTTGTCGGCCATTTTCACGGTTCGTCACACGTAGCATGGTGGGTAAGGGTAAGGTTTTATGTGCAGCTGTGAGGGCATGCATATTATAAATTTCACCGTTGGCTGTTTTATGACCATGAAACTTTTTACCGTACCACGAAGCAAGGCCATTTTCATGATAGCCTTGTGCTGAGTTCAATGGGACTGAAGTGATACCATGAATGGTGTATTTTTTACCTGTTTTATAATGAGGTGAGACCTCTTGTGTTGGCATGTTTTGCCCTGAGCGCATGCAGCTACTAAGCAAGATGATCAAGCAGATCATCAGTATTTTTTTCATGGTTTAAAGCCAAAAGCTGTGGCAAGTTCAGCGGTTGCCATAGCATAGTTATAAGAGCGGTTCCAACGGGTAATGACATAAAAATTCTTATGGACGATGACATGTTTGATACCTTCTTTGGTATCTAGTGTCACCACAGCCACTTGATGCGAGCCTTTCCACGGTGCTGGCAAAGGCGCTAAGCCAGCAGCATAAAGCTCAGATAAAGCATGCCACTCTTTGGTTTCTTTTGCTTTCATATCTTTAAATAAAGCACGGTTGCTTAATGGAGCTGATAGCACGTAGGCAATGGGAGCGGTTGGATCCCAGTGGTGTTCATGAAAGTAATTGGCGACACTAAAGATAATATCTTCATGATTATTCCAAACATCTCGGCGACCATCGTTGTTGGCATCCACAGCATAGTGACGGTAAGAAGATGGGATAAATTGTGTGGTGCCAAAGGCACCAGCATAAGACCCTTTCATAAGGTCAAGGCTTAGGTGTTCTTCATCAACCAGCATAATAAAGTGGGCTAATTCTTTTGTGAAAAAGACACTGCGGCGTGGAAAACCACTTGCTAAGGTATATAGGCTATCAAGGATTTTATCCTTGCCTTGGCTACGTCCATAATGTGTTTCAATACCTAGAATAGCAGTGATGATTTCTTTTTGTACACCATATTTCTTAAAAGCACGCTTAAAGATATCTTGATAGTGATGACTATAGCCTTTGCCTAATTTTAATAAGCGGTTATTGACGAATAAAGGGCGGTATTTTTTATAAGGCTGGGCTTCGTAGGGGGTGTTCATGCGTCGAATAATACTGGGTTGAAACTTTGCATCTTGCAAAATTTCGGTTAAGCGGCTTGTACTGAGGTCGACATGTGCTTGCAGTTTCTCAACTAAATCTTGTTTAGATAAGAAAGGTTCCACTTTTTTTTCAGCTGCAAAAAGTGGGCTTGCCATGCAGATAAAAGTGAATATCACAGCAATAACGATAAGGCCTTTATGATTTTTTTTCGGGTGTTGTGTGTGTGTAGGTTGCAAGCCACACCTCCAGTACTGGGTTAACGTCATAGGTAAATAAGGGCGAGTACACGTACTCGCCAAGTTTAATTAAAAAACGAAGCTTCTTTCGACGTGGACTTCTTCCATCTCTTGGATCAATGTTTCTATGATGTGGGTTTCAAATGTGCCTTGGCTTAGCACCATGCTAATGGCTGGTTCTTTGCCAATGAAACTAATTATTTTTCCTTGTTCATGTAAATGTTGCTGAATGCTTTCTGGAATGCTTTCTAAGGCGGAGCCGATGACAATCACATCAAACTTTTGTTTGGATTGAATTGCTGTTAAAGCATTGCCCGTGATCACGGTGGCGTTATCAATACCTTGTTTTTTTAAGTTCTTTTCGGCTAATTTGCTAAGTTCAGGGTGCAGCTCATATGAAACCACTTCTTTACCCAAAAGGGCAAGCAAGGCGGTAAAGTAACCACTTCCACTACCAATCTCTAAGATGCGCTCTTGGCCTGTGAGTTGTAGGGATTGTAGAATATGACCTTCTTGCACAGGGCTAAACATTTCTTGGCCACAAGGTAGTGGCACACGGCCTTCCATATAGGTTAAGCTACGCACACTCTCAGGTAAAAAATGTTCTCGTTGTGTGGTGGAAAGTAGATCAAGAACTTTAGGATCAAGAATTTTACAGCAGCGTATTTGGCTTTCTAGCATATTAAAGCGGGCAGTTTCAAAGTCCATAGATTGTCTCCTAAGCGTATTGCACCAAATTGACCTGAATGCGTATCGAGGCAGTGAGGCGCGCAAATGATAGTTATAGCGTGACTCGTTTTCAATCGTCAGCGACTTTAAATGTTTATATTTTTGAAACATTCATCTTTTGAATATCATTAAAATATGTTGCCATCTTGGGAATGATGGATGATTATTCTCTATTATTATTCAAGGTCTATCAAATTATATCATGTGAGCGGATAAGCCGTGTGCTTGTTTGCTTTGGTATATAATTTTGTTTTTTGGGTTAAAAATAGGATGGTTAAATGCCAAAAGAACCAAGTTTTTTATCACAGCCAGAGCCATGGGATCTTGTTGCTGAAGGTTATGCAACAACGACGATGCCGATGTTTCGTCCGTATGCAGAGGTGGCCATTGAAAGTTTAGGTGTCAGCGCGACAGGAAAAGTTTTGGATGTTGCTTGTGGACCTGGAACAGCCACTTTGCTGTTGGCTAAAAAGGCTTGTGAGGTGCATGCTATTGATTTTTCGGCAGAAATGTTGGCTATTCTCGATGAGAAAATTAAAATTGAAAAACACTTGAATATTTACCCACAGTTCGGTGATGGGCAAGCCATGCCATTTAAAGATGAATCGTTTGATGCGGCGGTATCCATGTTTGGCCTGATGTTTTTTCCAGATCGTTATAAGGGCTTCTCGGAATTATACCGCATCTTAAGAGCGCATGGGCGGATTGCGGTGACGAGTTGGGCTCCTGTGAGTCAATCACCTGCGATGCAAATAATGTTTGGCGCTTTGCATGTGATCAACCCTGATTTACCTGAACCAAAAATGGCCATTGATTCATTAGAAAACCCCGAACAATTTGAAAAAGAAATGCAAGAAGCTGGTTTTCATCAAATTAAGGTTCAACGTGTACGCAAAGAATTTCCTGTCGTCTCCGTGGCTGATTTTTGGTCTGCTATGGTGACAGGAAGCGCACCCATTCGTATGATGAAACAAGTTATGAGTGCACAGCTTTGGCAGGAAAAAGAGCGTTTGGCCTTGGCTTATTTAGAAAAAGAATTATCGCATGAACCAGAGGCATTATGCTCTGATGCATGGTTAGGGACAGGTGTTAAGTAATGGAAGATAGAATCATCGAATTAGAAACAAAGAGTGCTTATCAAGAGCATCTGTTGCAAGAGCTTAATGATGTGATTATTTCACAACAGCAACAAATAGATGATTTAAAGGCGATGCTGAAAATGTTGCAAAAACAGTTTCAAACGGATCATCAAAATACGCCAGTGACCACAGAACGGGAAGTGCCACCACATTATTAAAGCTCAGGGGCTAAATACTCTCTTTGTGAATAACGATTTTTAGCCGTGATATCATTGTGACGTAGCGGTGCAACCTTGCCTTGATAGACATGATCTGAAAGCCACGCTTGTTCCTCTGCTATGTCTGCTTCAGGCACAGCAAGACTCCATACACCCTTTTTCGTTTTTCCGTATTGATCCTGGTATTCAAAGTCGCTGAGCCAACGGTAGTTGCGTGCCTTTAAATCATCTTTTTTATCAAAGGGGGCTTGGATGGCAAAAAAACGACGGCTGTTGAGACGTGCATGTTTTAAAAGGCTGTGCATGGCATTGTGCCCTGAACTGGGTAAATGACGGGTCAGAATATGCAGTGTGGCTTGGGCATCGTTAATCGCACGGTGACCATCAAAGAAAAAACCTAATTTATAGGCGATAAAATCTAGTTTTAGGCTACTAATATTTTCATCTTGCCAAGGTATATCATGAAAAGTACAAGCCCAGTGGGCTTGGTGGATTTCTTTAAATCGTCGCTCTAACACAGACCTATCAAAGGCTGCATTGTGGGCAATGATGAGGTGGGCTTTGCTTAGCCAAAGGTTTATTTCATCCTCGTTGAGGTGTTGATCTTTAAGCATAGGGTCAGAAATCCCAGTGACTTGCTTGACAATGTCAGAGAGGGCTTCCTTGGGATCTTCAAAACCAGTGTATTCATGTAGAATCCGATAAATGAGACCTGATTGGGTATCATATTCAAAGGCAATGAAACCAAGCTCAATGATTTTATTTGTTTTGACATCTAATCCTGTGGTTTCTGTATCAATGACCAAACCAATGCGTGCATTTTGAGCTTGACCTTGCTGATAAAACATCGGTGTCTTTAAACGTTGAATGATGCGGTATTGATCGGATTGTTGTAGGTGTTCAATGGCTTGTTGATCGTTGGTAGTTGGCATGATTGCAGCATCATGCCGTGCGTGTGTATCAAAACAAGTTTTGTGCATGATAAGCTGATTTTTTTCGCTAATCTTTGATAAGGTTCTTATATACCCTTATACATCTCATGGTATTTTTATCATTAGATTGACTGGAGGTTAGCTTTATGGGAAAATAAAATGTCGCCGTGGTTGGTTTAGGAAGAGTAGGATCAGATTTTTTAAGTGCGTTACAAAGTCGTCAGGATTTGGGTATTGAAATTGTCTGTGTTTCTGAGCTTGAGAATACAATTGGCAAAAAAAAAGCCGTGAGCGCTGGTATTGGCATCAAAATAACCGATTAAATTATCGCAATGGGTCATCATGTTGATATTATTTTTGACCTAACGGGAGAAAAAGAGATCCGCAGGCATTTGCGCGATGAATTGGCGCGCACCAAAAATGAACATACAGTGATTGTACCCGAAAATGTCGCACATGTGATTTGGTCACTCATCACAGATCAATCCTTTGTTGGCATGGGTCGCAACGAAGGCTATTAAGCACGCCTCTAAGCGCATAGCTGGTTGCACCATGTTATGCGCTATCAACACCTCATATGCACACTCTGCTGTGCATAAGCCAAAATCCTTTTGATTGCGTCGAAGTTTGTAGATGGATTTCTTGTCGCGTTGAATCGCAATCTTAGGGCACGTTTTTAAATAAGGGCTTTGATTATACATCTTTTGCGCCTCTTGCCATGTCCCATCTAAAAGAATGAATGCATCCCATGCCTCTAATGGTGTGGTTTTTTTATTTAAAGGCCGACTGTCTGAGTTTGGGTACAATAAACCTATTTTTTGCCGTTTCATTTGATTTAAGAGCTCACTATCGGGCTCTTTTCGATACCAAGTAATCACTTGGCATGCTTCCCCCAAAATATCAGAAACCAGTTGCCCCGTATTGGTCTTACGGTGGTGCTCTCGTTGGTGTGTTAAAAGGTAAATGATCATTGTGAAGCTCATAATAGTCTCTCTGTGTTTTTTTGCGATGTTTAATATCTTGATATTATGACATGCGAGACATAATACGATATTTTCATTACTTGTTTCATATGATTATTCTGTTATTTTTCAAGTTGTTATTTTTCAAGTTGTTATTTTTTAAAGAATTTAATCAATGGGAGAGCACGATGAATCAGAAAAATGTTATTTTATTAGCGGATGATGACCCAGTCTTTTGTATTATGTTGCGCTGTTTTTTGAGCCAAAATGGTTATGATGTCATTGAAGCCAACGACGGGCGTGAGGCTGTTGATCTTTTCCTGTCTGAGCATGTTGATCTGGTTCTGCTTGATGGTGATATGCCTGTTATGGATGGTTTTAAGGCATGTCAGCAGATGCACCAGTACCAAAAAGAGATCCCTATTATTATGATCACATCAAGTGATGAGCACGGATTTATTGATCAAGCTTTTGCTGCGGGGGCTGCGGATTATGTGCACAAACCCATTCATAAACAATTATTGCATCATCGTATCGGCTATTTATTGCGAATTTCTCAAGAATCAAAATATTTACAAGACAGCGAGGTAAGGTTTCGCAACTTGTTTGAAGATGCACCCCTTGCTTATCAAACCTTGGATCACGATGACTATGTCATGAGTGTGAACCCAGCATGGTTAAATCTACTGGGTTATCGTCAAGAAGATGTTGTTTCTAAGTCATTTGATAGTTTCTTGTGCGATGAGTTCAAGCCTGTTTTTCAGCAACGCTTTCAACACAGTGAAGAGAAAATTGTCATCAATGATTTGTATTTAGGTATGCTGAAAAAAAATGGTGAGCGGGTGGATGTTGAGTTAAGTGGGCGGGTTATTCGCAGTCAAGATGGTCAGTTTCGGCATAGCCAAGGTATCTTAGTCAATGTGACAGAGCGAAAGCAACGTGAAGTGGAGATGAAAAAACTCACAAGTGCATTAGACCAAGCGGGCAACAGTGTTATTGTTACCGATCTCAAAGGTAAGATTCAATATGTTAATCAAGAGTTTACAAATATAACAGGTTACCTATTGGATGAAGTCATCGGTAAAAATCCAAGTATGCTTCAGTCTGGTATGCAAAAGAAATCTTTTTATACAAAAATGTGGGGCTCTATTTTAGAGACTGGCGAATGGATGGGGGATTTAAAGAATAAGCGAAAGAATGGTGAACTCTATGCCGAACGTCTGCATATTCGCGTCTTACATGATGGTGAGGGTAAGTGTATCAACTATGTGGGTGTTTTTTCCGATATTACTGAGCAACTCGAGTTAGAGGAGCAGTATAGGCAATCTCAAAAGATGGCTGCGATTGGTACTTTGGTGGGAGGTGTTGCACATAACTTTAATAATATGTTGGCGGGTATTGTCGGCAAAACGTTCTTGGCAAAACTAGAGTGTGCCGAAGAGAATATAAATCCACTTCAGATTATGAAGGAGTTGGATGATATTGAAAATATTGGTATTAGTGCTGGCGATATGGTGCACCAATTGTTGGCCTTTGCACGCAAAGGTATCACCAAGAAAGAAAGTGTTCATGTGCATAAAATCATGCAGGATGCCATTGATGTGGCTAAAATAGGCTTAAGTTTGTCCATCACCCTCAATAATGAATATTGTGGTGGAACCTTGGTCGCCTGTGTTGACCGCAGTCAGTTGCAACAAACGCTCATTAACTTAATCAATAATGCTCGGGATGCTTTGGTATTATCTTCTCAGAAAACCATTACCACGAGGCTTCAGTATCATGCTTTAAAAGATATGGATGCCTCTTTTAGACGTAAACATCCTAGTGTTGAGGCTGAGCACTTGGTTCTTTTTCAAGTGGAAGATAGTGGGGAAGGTATTTCTAAGGAAAAAATCAAGAACATCTTTGATCCCTTTTTTACCACCAAAGAAGTTGGTTCGGGCACAGGCTTAGGTTTGTCTATGGCGGTGGGGGTTGCTGAAGATCATGGGGGTGCCATTGATGTGAACAGTGAGTTGGGTAAAGGAGCGTGTTTTTCTTTGTGGATTCCCTTGGTATCCGCGCCAAACATTATTTCTACGCATCCATCCTCCGCTCTGGAAGAACAAGATCATGCTATACAAAGTGATATTTTACTGTTGTTGGTTGATGATGACGTGATGATTCTTCAGATGACACGTCAACTTTTGGAAATGTTGGGTTTCCATGTTATCACAGCTTGTGATGGGGAAGAGGCTGTGAGCTTGTTTGAAAAACATTTGGATGCCATTCAGCTGGTGGTTTCTGATGTGATTATGCCCAAGCTGGATGGCCCTAGCGCTGTGGCAAAAATGCGCGAGAAGAAACCGATGTTGCCAGTGGTGTTTATCACGGGTTATGATAAAACGGTAGCTTGTGTTGAAGGCAAGCATGAGGCGATTACACAGGTTAGAACAAAACCTTTTAAAATAGATGAGTTAAAGCAAAGTATTCATATGCTGCTTGGTACTCATGATGTCTAGTTTTCAGCGTATTATCCTTTTATTCTCTGTCATTATTTTAATTTCTTATGCCTCAATGATGGTATTCTCTTATTGGGTGGGCTTATCGCATGAGCAGTCAGAGCTCCAGAATATTGTGAAAATAGAATTGGAAAAAAAATCAAATGATATTTTAAAAACGATGAAAGACCTGAATGATGATCTTCTTTTTCTGGAATCCATCACAGCCCAAATGCGTGCAGAAGAGGTGTCTCTGGAACATTGGAAAAAGATGATGAACGGTCACTTGTTAGCTTTTATGTCTGCGCACAAAGAAATTTTAAAAGTACGGGTTATTGAACAAGGTTCCTTAGGCTGGGAGTTGTTGCGCGTGAACCATTTTTCTAATGCGGTGCAGGTGGTTCCTGAGTCTGACCTACAAAAGAAAGGGCATCGTCCGTATATGCAAGCAGCTCGGCACTTATTGCAAGGAGAGGTGCACTATTCACCCATGAACTTAAATCATGATCAAGGCAAGGTGAGTTTACCCCATACACCCGTTATACGTGTGATTACGCCTTTTTTTATCCAAGGTGAAAGAAAAGGTTTCGTCAGCCTTAGTCTGCGTGTGCAATTTCTTTTTGAAGCGTTAAAGGTGTCTAGTTTTTCAAGTGGAGATAGCTATCTTTTGAGTCGACATGGAGATATCTTGCTTGGCCCTAACCCTGACCTTTCTTTTGCTTTTGAATTTGGCCATTCTGAGCAGTTACAGCGTAGATTTCCTCAATTAGAATCTATGTTTCTTGAGGGTGCACCTGCTTCTGGTGAAGTTGCTTTAAGCGATCGGCAACATGTCTTTTATCATAAGGTCTTTTTTAACCCAAGTAACCCAAATCAGTGCTTTGTGCTTTTAAAAGTGTATGAGTTATCGCAGCATGTTATCCAAGGTCTGAAGTTAACGCTGGTGATGCAATTGATGATCTGTCTTGCATTGATGCTCGTATCATTATTACTAGCAATCTTTTTTGCAAAGAAGACCGCACAACCGCTAGAAGATATGCTGTTGTTTTCTGAATCTTTAACGAAAGAAAAAGCAGAGGATATGTTGGTCTCTTGTGTGAATCAGGCAAAACAAGAGAGTCAAACAGAATTTTTGGTGATGATTGAGACCATGCGTTATTTATGTGAACGCATGGTGGGCTATGAAAAAGTTATATTGAAGAAAGAGGAGCGCATTGAGTTAATTCAGCAATTGGAAAAACTACATACCCAGCGTGAACTACAGATGATTTTATTAAAAAAAGAAGTCAATGCCTTGCATCAGAAGAGTTATGGCTGTGATAAATACACCATTAATCATATGTTGGACTTAGTGAACAAAAAGCCTGCTTGTTTCTGTGATAAAGAAAGTTGCATCAAAGGCTTGTTACAGGACAAAGATCATGATGACAAAAGGTAAAAATCATATTAGGAGGCGTTTCTTATTGTCCTTAAGCGTGGTGTTCATGGTTTTAATCATGATTTTTATTCTGTGGATGAAAGGTGAGCATGAAGAAAGAATTGAGTACGAAGCCTTGCAGGCTGTGAATGCCGCCCAAGTCTTGTATGAAGCCAATATGCAAAGTAGACAAGATCGCTTGATCACGTCGTTGAAGATTATTCTCAGTAATCATGAGCTTGCCATGTCTTTTGCACAAGGTGATCGACAACGTTTATTAGAACAAAGTAAACCACTGTTTCTCTTTCTAAAAGAGGATGGCATTACCCACTTTTACTTTCATACAGTTGATCAGCATGTGTTGTTGCGTGTGCACCAACCCAATCACCACGGTGATCAAATCTCACGTCAAACATTGCTTCAGTCTGTCAAAGATAAAACGATCACGACTGCTTTAGAGTTGGGCGCACTCGGTACATTAACCTTGCGTTCGGTGGCTCCTTGGTATCACAAGGGAATCTTAATAGGTTATTTGGAGCTTGGAATTGAAGTGAATCAACTGTTATTAGGTCTTCACGCGCTTCAAAATGTAGAGGTCGCCATCTTTCTATTTAAACGTCATTTAGATCGAAGAAGTTGGCTTGCAGGGCAAAAAATATTGGGGCGAAGTGGTGACTGGAGCTTATTGCATCATAAGGTCATTGCAGGCTCATCACTGGCACATTTTTCACCCGCTCTGTTGCGCTTGGTGAATGATCGCTTAGGTCAAAAGGTGCATGGTTTTGCCTTTGACAAAAAACAAAGTTTTTATAGTAAATCCTTTAATATTCATGATGTTAATCACCAACAAGTCGCTGAAATGCTTTTGCTGTATGACATTACGGAAGTATACACTGGGTCAATGCAAGAGCTTTATATTAGTGGGTCTACTTTAACGCTATTGTCTGGGCTGCTATTGATGGCACTGTGGTTTATGTTGGGGCACTTAGAAAGAAAGCTGCGCCATGAGGTTGATGCGCGTACGCTATTGGAAGATCAACATATTGAATCTGTTTCTAAGCAAAATAAACACCTCAAAGACAGTGAGGAAAAGTTAAGAACACATGTAGAGCAAATGCATTTGGCACAATTAGCAAGCTTGAATATGATGCAAGATATTGAGCATGGTCGAAAGGTTTCTGAAGATGCACTGAAAACAAAAAGTCGATTCTTGGCGATGATGAGCCATGAAATTCGCACACCGCTTAATGGTATTCTGGGTTTAAGTGAGTTATTGCTGGATGGCCGTTTGAATCAAATTCAACGCGCACACTTGCAAGCTATTTTTTCTTCGGGTCATACCTTGTTAACGATTCTCAATGATATTTTGGATTACTCTAAAATGGAAGTTGGGCAATTAAAGTTGAATCAAGTCCCCATTCAAGTGAATGATACGATAGAGCATGTGTCAAAGTTATTTGCAGCCAGTATGCATCGCAAAGGATTACAGTTTTCGTGTTCAGGCATTCCTTTATTAAATCACTTTTTGTTGGGCGATTCCGATCGTATTCAGCAAATTTTGATGAATTTGGTCAGTAACGCTCTGAAGTTTACATCAAAAGGTGAAGTGGCGATGCGTTGTCTTTTAGAGGAGGAGACAGACACAACGATTCAGATTCGTTTTGAGGTGATGGACACAGGCATTGGCATTGATGTGAGTCAGCAAGAAAAGCTTTTTGAAGAGTTTTTTCAAGTTGATGCGAGTCATAGTCGTCAGCATGGTGGTACAGGGCTTGGTTTAGCTATCAGTAATAACCTTGTGCATATGATGGGCGG
>JAUZRG010000069.1 GCA_030950585.1 Mariprofundaceae bacterium
TGTTTCGTCGTATAAACTTTGTGTGTTTTAAGCTTGGAGCCTAAGCAGTATGGGAAACTTACTTGTTGGGAAGATGACATGGCCACACTCTAACAAAAATGACCCTGTCGAGAATACTGGGAATCGCTGAAGCCCAGTACCCTCCTATGTGTTTTGGGTGTTTATTGTTAACAATCTTTCAACAAAACTTAGGAACTAAAGGGTCATCTTTTGTGTCGCTAAACACATGCTTAAATGTCTATATAAATGATGACCATAAATGGGTTGAACATGAAACTAACTTGTTTTGATGTAAAATTGACGCGTATCGCCAAGGTGGCATTGATCTTTATTTTCTTTGAAAAACTTCCATGTCATGGCAACGACGCTATGCTTGCCAGCATAGATTTTTTGAAGAGGTGAGCCAATGAAGAACAGTTTCGATTCACGGACAACATTGCAAGTAGGTCAAGCGGAGTATTCTTATTATCAACTGGATAAGGTTGCCGATACAACACGGTTACCTGTTGTTTTAAAGGTGGTTTTAGAAAACTTATTGCGTCGTGAAGATGGTGAAGCTGTGACACGTCAACAGATCGAAGAGTTGGCTCATTGGCAAAGTACACAATCAAGTGCGCAAGAAATTGCTTATATGCCTGCGCGTGTTTTGATGCAGGATTTCACAGGTGTGCCTGCTGTGGTGGATTTAGCCGCCATGCGCGATGCCTTGAAAGGCTTGGGTGGTGATCCTTCGAAGATCAACCCTTTAGAGCCTGCTGAAATGGTGATTGATCATTCTGTGCAAGTCGATGTCTTTGGTAGTGATGATGCACAAGCCGCCAACACAAGCATTGAATTTGAACGCAACGAAGAACGTTATCGTTTTTTGAAGTGGGGTCAGCAAGCTTTTAATAACTTTAGTGTGGTTCCTCCTGGAATGGGCATTGTGCATCAGGTGAATATGGAGCATCTCGCGCGGGTCGTGTTTGAAAAAGATGGCGTGCTTTACCCTGATACCCTTGTCGGTACGGATTCACATACGACGATGGTTAATGGCTTGGGCGTTTTAGGTTGGGGCGTGGGTGGTATCGAAGCAGAAGCGGCCATGTTGGGTCAGCCTGTGTCGATGCTTGTTCCTCCTGTGGTTGGTTTTGAGTTAACAGGCAAGTTACCCGAAGGTGTGACAGCGACTGACTTAGTATTGACTGTGGTCGAAATGTTACGCGCTCATGGTGTTGTGGGTAAATTTGTTGAATTTCATGGTTCAGGCTTAG
Source organism: Mariprofundaceae bacterium (assembly GCA_030950585.1). Taxonomy (GTDB): domain Bacteria; phylum Pseudomonadota; class Zetaproteobacteria; order Mariprofundales; family Mariprofundaceae; genus JAUZRG01. The sequence goes on from JAUZRG010000069.1 coordinate 1,254, forward strand.
ATGCTTTGGCATTGGAAGATCGGGCAACTTTAGCCAATATGGCACCTGAATATGGTGCAACTTGTGGCTTCTTTCCCATTGATCAAGAAACATTGAATTACTTGGCCTTAACAGGGCGCAGTGATGAACAGATTGCGATTGTAGAAGCTTATGCTCGCGCTCAAGGCATGTTTCGTGATGAAGATATGCTGGTTGCTGATTATAGTGAGACATTAGGCTTGGATATGACAGAGGTTAAACCTGTGATTTCTGGTCCTAAACGCCCACAAGATAAAATTATTTTAGCCGAATCCAAAACAAAATTTGTAGAAGACTTGGCGGATTTACGCCAACAACGTGGCGTGGAAGAACGTGCTATTGCGTCTCGTGATGCCTTGGGTGATGGCTCTGTGGTGATTGCTGCGATTACCTCTTGCACCAATACATCTAATCCTTCTGTCATGATGGCCGCAGGTTTGCTGGCACAGAAAGCAGTCGCTAAAGGTTTGAAAACAAAATCATGGGTAAAAACATCCTTGGGTGCAGGCTCTAAGGTTGCGGAACAATACCTCGCTGAAGCGGGTGTGATGGATCCTTTGCGTGAACTTGGTTTTCATGTGGTTGGTCATGGTTGCACCACTTGTATTGGCAACTCTGGACCTCTACCCGCAGAAGTAGCACAAGCGATTGACGAGAAAGATTTGACTGTATGTTCAGTGCTTAGTGGCAACCGTAATTTTGAAGGTCGTGTGCATGCACAAGTGCGGATGAATTATTTGGCTTCCCCACCATTGGTGGTGGCTTATGCATTGGCTGGCAATATGCACATTGATTTGTGCAATGAACCTTTGGGTTATGATGATGCGGGTGAGGCTGTTTATCTCAAAGATGTGTGGCCAACACAGCAAGAAGTGACGGATGCTGTCCGTGAGCATGTGTCCAAAGCACAGTTTATCAAAGCTTATGATGCTGTTTATCAGGGCGATAAGGCTTGGCAACAATTAGATGTGGCTGCAAGTGAGCGTTATGAGTGGGTGGAAAATTCCACTTATGTGCGTTACCCACCTTATTTTGATGGTATGCCTTTAGAGGCTCCCAAAGAATTTGTGCATATTGAGCAAGCGCGTGTGTTGGTAAAATTAGCTGACTCAGTGACAACAGATCATATTTCTCCAGCAGGAGCGATTCAAAGAAACAGCCCCGCAGCACGTTATTTAGAAGCCAATGGTGTCGAGCGTAAAGATTTTAACTCTTATGGCTCACGTCGTGGTAACCATGAAGTGATGATGCGCGGAACTTTTGCCAATATTCGTTTGCGCAACCAGCTTGTTGCAGGCAGTGAAGGCAGTGTGAGTGCGCATTTTCCTTCAGGTGATCAAGCCAGTATCTATGATGTTGCGATGCGCTATAAAGAAGAAGGCGTACCAGCCATGATACTTGCAGGCAAAGAGTATGGTTCAGGTTCATCACGTGACTGGGCTGCCAAAGGCCCTTGTTTGTTGGGTGTTCGGGCTGTGATTGCAGAAAGCTATGAGCGTATTCATCGCTCTAACTTGGTGGGTATGGGTATTTTACCACTGCAATTTAAGGCAGGGGATAGTGCTGAATCACTGGGCTTGGATGGTTCTGAACTATTTGATTTTGAAGCCTTAACAACCGATAGCCAAAGCATGCAAGTCACGGCAAGTAATGCAGATGGTGTGAAAAACACTTTCACTGTCCAAGTGCGTATCGACACACCCAAAGAGTTTGAATATTACCGTCATGGCGGTATTTTGCATTATGTTTTACGGCAACTAGCATAGTGAAAGCGATTCCCGCGTTACAAATTGCCATTGATGGACCTTCGGGCTCAGGTAAAGGTACAATTTCTCAACGTTTGGGTGAGGCATTGCAGCTGGCCGTTTTAGATACAGGTTTATTGTATCGTTTCACGGCTTGGCTGGGTGCTAAAAAAGATGTCATTGATGATGAAGATGCCTTGTTGCTTGTCTTGCAAGCTCATATCGACGCGCTTTCTTGGGATGCAGATGGTCTGCAATTTCCAGACCTTGATCGTTCTGAGTTGCGTCATGAGTCCGTGAGTCAACAGGCTTCGATTGTCGCTGCATACCCTAAAATACGTGCCAGTTTATTGCAGAGGCAGCGTGAATTGGCACAAAAAGGTTGTGTCATGGATGGTCGTGATATTGGCACAGTGGTTCTCGTTGATGCTCAAGCAAAGTTTTTTTTAACCGCTTCCGCAGAAGAACGTGCACGACGACGCTGGTTGCAGTTGCAGGCGGTGAATAGCGAGGTTAGGTTTGAAACCGTTCTGGCTGAGCTGAAAAACCGTGATGAGCGTGATAGTGAACGCGGTTGCTCACCTTTGTGTCAGGCACAAGATGCGGTTCGTGTGGACACAACCAACATAGGAATTGATGATGTTGTACAAAATATGTTAGATATTTTACAAAGAAAACAGCTGATTATAATGTAGTTATACTTTTAAAAAATAATGAATCCTAAATTTCGCAAGGCTTGAAAATGACCTCCTTAGATAAAGATATCTCCAAAATTGAATCCGAAACTAAACTAGCAAAGGAAGAAGAAAACTTTGCGCAGCTACTTGAAGACTCCTTACGTTCTCAGCCTATCGTAGAAGAAGGCCATATTGTTAAGGGTTATGTGCTCAGTGTCCAAGATGAAGAAGTGACCATTGATGTTGGCTTGAAGGGCGAAGGCATCGTATCCATCAGTGAATTTGCGGGTGTTCCAGTACCAGAAAGTGGCACTGAAGTTGATGTGCTTATTCGCAATGTTGGTGGCAAGAAAGGCTTGGATATTTCTGTTCGTGAAGCTATTCAGCGTCAGGTATGGGATACGCTTGAAGTGGCTGAAAAAGATGGCAGCATCATCACAGGTACGATTGAAGCTGAAGTCAAAGGTGGGTATCGCGTTAATTTGGGCGCGCTTTCTGCTTTTATGCCTAAATCTGAAACAGATACTGATATGCATGCCAACCTGAACCAATTGTTGGGTAGTGCTTGTGAAGTGATTATTCTTAGCCTTAGTCGTCGTCCTGAAAACATTGTTGTTTCACGTAAAAAGCCAATGGCAGCACAACAAGAATTGATACGTAAAGCTTTTTTTGAAAAGGTTCAAGTCGGTGATCAAATCAATGGTGAAGTGAAGCGTCTTGTTGATTTTGGTGCTTTTGTTGATATTGGTGGTGTTGATGCGTTGTTGCATGTCTCTGATATTTCATGGCGACACATTAACCATCCCCAAGAAATGTTGAGTGTTGGCCAAGCTGTGGTGGCTGAAATCATTAAAGCTGATGCGGAGACTGGAAAAATTTCGATTTCAATGCGTACCTTGCAAGTGGATCCTTGGGCAAATGTTGCTGAAAAATATCAGCAAGATATGCGTTTAACAGGCACTGTGCGTCGTTTGTTAGATTTTGGTGTGATGGTTGAACTAGAGCCAGGTGTGGAAGGGATGATTCATCGCTCTGAAATGAGTTGGTTAAGAAAAGATATTCAGCCTGCTTCTGTTGTGACACAGGGTGACGTGGTGGATGTGGCTGTGATGAGCGTGGATAGCGCTAAACGTCGCATCGCTCTTTCTTTGAAAGAGGTTATGGAAAACCCATGGCAAGCATGGTTAACTAAAAACCCAGTAGGCACAAAAGTTGAAGGGGTGGTTCGCAACATTACTACCTTTGGCTTGTTTGTGGAGTTAGACGAAGGTTTAGACGGCTTGGTTCACTTGAGTAATTTCTCTTGGGAGAAGCAAGGCAGTGAAGTCATTGGTGAGTATAGTTCTGGTCAAGAAGTTGAAGCTGTTGTTCTTGGTGTTGATATTGATCGCCAACGTATTTCTCTTGGTTTTAAACAAACCACAGCCGATCCTTTAGATGTGTTCTTAGAGCATAGCGGTAAGAGCGCAACGGTTGAAGGCGAGATCTTTGAAGTTCAACAGTTTGTGGCTTTGGTTCATGTGACTCAAGGTGTGGATGCTGTTTTACCCATGCGTGAAGTACCTAGAGATCAAACCTTAAGTGTTGGTGAAAAAATTGAAGCAAAAGTGATTGATACGGATAAACGTCGCCGTAAAATTGTGTTGTCAATTCGTCAGTTGTTAAAAGATGAAGAGCGTGATGCACTTCGTTCTTATTCACAAAATATTGAATCAGATCCGCAGCCTTCGGCTTTGGCTCTTGAGCTTCAACGTAAATTTTTGAAATAAAGGTTAACCCTAAATGCAGTCGTTGTGTTTAGGGTAGCGATGTATTGTTGTGACTTGGTTGTTGGAGAAAACGAAATAGAAAGACATATATTTAAACATGTAGGAGAACTGTATGACTAAATCTGAACTGATTTCTATATTGGCATCAACACAGCCAAGTATGACAAAGCTAGAGTCGGAAGCCGTGGTAAATGCTGTTTTTGATGCGATTTCCGAAGCTTTGGCAAAAGGTGAGCATGTTGAATTGCGTGGCTTTGGTAGCTTTACCACACGCACACGTCAATCGCGTGTTGGTAGAAACCCAAAGACTGGTGATACTGTTTCTGTGGGTGAAAAGAAGGTTCCTTATTTTAAACCGGGTAAATTGTTAAGAGAAGGTGTTCTTAGCCGTGATGATTGATGAATTTGCCTACTTTGTATAAAAAACTTTGGCAATGGATTGATCATGCTCATTTTAAAAAGAACTATGTTTATTGGTTAAATACACTTGGGGCCATTATTGTCACAGTCGTGGCAACGGTCTTTGTGATTTCAAATAAACACTTGGTTTATGTGGCTTTTGCAAACCATACCTCTTCCTATATGCCGTTATATTGGCCGCTTTGCTGCGCCTTTCTCTCTGGCTTTCTAGGTGGTTTGTTGGCTATGAGTTTTTCTCGTAGCAAGCATAAAAAAACGATTACATTTTTTCGTCAAGAAAATGAACGTCTTAAAAAAGAAGTGAACAATTTGCGTAATTTGCCTTTGCAAGATTAAATGAATGAATTCACGTTAGTTCTACTGGTGGTTATTTTGTGTGTTGTTTTATGGCCATTTTGGCAAAATCAAGCACAGGATCAGTCAGAACAAAAGGTGGATGATGAGCGTTTAAGACCCTTGTTGCGCGGTATCAACTATTTATTAAATGATGATAGTGAGCAGGCATTGCAAGCTTTATTGCAAGTCGCTCGTATGCACACAGAAACAGCAGAGGTTTATTTGGCTTTGGGGGATATGTTTCGCCAGAAGGGTGAAGTTGGCCGTGCGGTTCGGATTCATCAAAGCCTATTAGCGCGTCCTGATTTAGAATCAAGATTAATATTAGAAACACAATTTGCGTTAGCAAAAGATTATCAAAGTGGCGGTTTTCTTGATCGTGCGATTAAACAATATGACAAAATTTTACATGTAAAGTGGAATCATTTGCCTGCTTTGCAGGCCAGTTTGCGCATTTATGAACAAACGGCAAGCTGGAATGAGGCTCTGTCTTGTTTGGATTTGTTAAGGCAAGTTGAAGAAAAAGATGTAAGTTTGCACCGTGCTTATTTGTTGGTCGAGATTGCCTTATTACTGCCTTTGGGCAAGGAAAGGCATCGTTTACTTGAGTCTGCCATTGCTACAAATAACAACTGTCAGCATGCATGGTTGTGTTTAATTGAAGCATCTATTCATGATCATGACTTTCCTTTGGCTAAAAAAATGATCTCAAATATGTTTGTTTATACACCAGATATGATCGAGTTGGTGCCTGTTTATTTTCCCGATGTTTTAGATGAACTTTACGATGAATTGATGCGATACTGGCTTATTTGTCACTCTCAAGCTTTGGCCTTGAATTGGATGGATGTTGTGCATGATAGGCAAGGTGAGCTGGCGATGTTGGCTTTACGAGATGCTTTGGTGTTTAAACCAGCTTTCTTATCAACGCATTTGCGTTATATTGCCTTAACATCCAAAGATAAAAATTTACGAGAAAAAGCGATTAGTTGGAAAAAAACAGTGACGAATTACTGTTGTCATGCTTGTGGTGTGCGTGTGTTGTCCATGCGTTGGCAGTGTCCACAATGTCACTGTTGGGGTCAAATGTATTCATTATTAGATGAGGTGTAAGGTGAAAGATAAATTAATGGTTGCATTGGATCTGGCTTCAGCAAAAGAAGCCCTGCAAATGCGAGATATATTAGCAGATGAAGTTCATTGGTTTAAAGTTGGCTTGCGTTTATTCGTTGCCGAAGGGCCTGACTTTGTGCGCGAGTTACTAAAAACACATAAAGTGTTTTTAGATCTAAAGTTTCATGATATTCCCAATACGGTTGCCCAAGCTGTGCATAGTGCTGGTGAATTAGGTGTGCAACTAACGAACGTGCATGCTGCTGGTGGTTCTTTAATGTTGCAAAAGGCAGCTGAAGCAGCAAGTCATTATGATCACATGAAATTAATTGCAGTCAGTGTTTTGACCAGCTCGGATATGCCTGAAGAAGAGGCAAAAAAACAGGTTATTACTTATGCTAAGTTGACGCAGGAAGCTGATTTAGATGGCGTGGTGTGCAGTGTGCATGAAGCAAAAGCTGTGAAAGATGCATGCGGACAACATTTTATGACAGTTACACCAGGCATTCGTTGGTCAAATGCTTCACTAGATGATCAGCAGCGTGTTGCAGATCCTGCTTATGCATTGCGTTGCGGTGCTGATTATTTAGTGGTTGGAAGGCCGATTCTACAAGCCAAAAGCCCTAAAGAAGCAGCACAATCCGCAATTTTGATGATGGAAAAAGCTATTTAATAAAAAACTGCATTTTAATATCACCTAATTCAATGATGTCACCGTCCGCTAAAAGGTGTTGTTGTTCACCGAGTGCTGTCCCGTTGACGCGTGTTTTACTCATCCCTTCAAGGCGAGTGATTTGATAGCCTGTGTGGCGACGAGTGATAACGGCAGCTTGTTTGCCGACCGTAAAACCTTTTACTTTGATGCGGCATTGATCTCCTTTACCAATATTGGTAAGGGAGTTCACAAGTTCATAACTTTTGCCTGTCAAAGGGCCACTTAACATTTGAATCGCCCCTAGAGGCATGTCTTTTTCAGCTTTACTGCGTTCTTTTGCTTGGCTTGGTGGTTGGATTATCATGGTTTTATCTGAATCCATTTCAGGTTCAGGTTTCTGCTTGCTTTCTTGTCCATCATGGCTAAAGCGCAACATATAGTTGCCTATTTGAATCGTTTCACCATGTTGAAGTAAGTGCTTTGGCATTTTTCGACTATTAATAAAAGTGCCATTGGTGCTGCCTAGATCCTCAATGATGCATTTGTTTCCTACGCGAATAATACGAGCATGTTTGCCGCTAACAGCACGGTGGTCAAGACGAATATCTGCTTGTTCACCTCTGCCAATGATGGTTGCTTCTTTGTCAATATCATGTTCGCTAATTTTTTCATCATTGAGCATAAGGATAAATTTATGAGTCAATTTTTCCTCCAATCCTCGTTTGTTTTTTTAATCATTGCGGCTAAAAAGGCGTGAAAAAATACCTTTCTTGCGTTGAAAATTCTTTTTAGTATGAACCAATATAACAGAAATATTGTCTGGCCCACCTGCATCATTGGCCATTTGTATCAGCTCATCGGCCATCTTTTTCATATCATTCATATGTTCAACCATGGTCAAACGTACGGCTTCATCAGGTAAAACATCGGTCAAACCGTCAGAACATAATAAGTACATATCACCAGCTTGAACAATATCTTCAACTACATCAGGTTCAACCCCTTCTTCAATCCCTAAGGCGCGTGTGACAAGGTTTTTGATGTTGGAATTTCTGGCTTCTTCAGCTGTCAGTAGGCCACGTCGCACTTGCTCCTGAATTAAAGAGTGATCTTCAGTGACGTGTGTCAATGTTTCATTGCGAAGTCGGTACATGCGCGAGTCACCCACATGTGCGGTTGTGAGGCGGTCACCATAAAAAATAGCAATCACGAGGGTGGTACCCATGCCTGCACATTCTGGTTTTTGTTTCGCGGTATTGAAGATGACATCATTTGCCATCATAGCCGCTTGCTTGGCCAACACAGATTCACGGGTGAAACCTGTTTCAGGGTCTATTTCGGCAATAGGTAAATCTGTTAAATTTTCTTTTAAAAAACCTGTGGAGATATCGACAGACATTTCACTGGCCACTTCACCAGCATTATGACCGCCCATACCATCGGCAAGCACTGCAAAACCATGTGATGGGGTAATGCCAACAAAATCTTCATTGTGATCGCGTTTCATTCCAACATCTGTGGCTGCATACATTTCGATACTCATTTTTTGTTCCCCTGTCTCGCTAAGTCACGTAGGCATTTAATGATATGTTGAACAACTTCAGCCCCGTTTGAATGACGCGACTCCCTATCTTTAGCGAGAATTTTATCAATTAGCTTACTAACACTTTCTGGTAGGTTAGGGCAGTACTCGCGAATATCTGGGTGAGGTTCATTGGCAATTTGAAACATCAGTGTTGCCATAGAATCTCCTTTAAAAGGACGTGTTCCACTTAAAAGTTCATAGAGCATAATACCTAAAGAAAATAAGTCAGAACGTCCATCGACATGTTTACCCGCAAGTTGTTCTGGTGACATATAAGATGGTGTTCCAAGGACAACACCTGTTTTTGTTTTGGTCACAGCAGTAATACGTGCAATGCCAAAGTCGGTTACTTTAACTGTTTTGTTTTTCAAAAACATAATGTTTGCTGGTTTGATGTCGCGGTGAACAACACCTTTTTGGTGTGCATAGTGCAGGGACTCTGCCACTTTACCCACAATTTTTAATGTGGCTGCAGCTGGCATGAGTTTACCTTTCTTGGTGTAAGGCGATAGGTCAATGCCATCAAGAAACTCCATCGCGATAAAGGCGAGGTCATTTTGTTCGCCAGCATCATACATGGTGACAATATTAGGATGATTTAGGCCGCCAGCTGTTTCCGCTTCACGAAAAAAGCGTTGTTTGATGTCTTCGAGTTCAGAGCCTTCAAACTCTTGAGATAAGGCCATGGTTTTAATGGCAACTTTTCGATTTATTTTAGGATCTAAGCCAAGATAAACAATGCCCATAGCGCCTTTACCCAGTTCTTTGACTAACTCATAGCGACCCAATGTTGGCTTGCTATTGCTACTGAGGAGAAGGGAGTTCATGCGCCCTGTTGTATTACCAGATGTACCAAAGATGATGGTTTCACCTGCATTTTTAACCATATCTATTTTATTCGTGACATCTTTATAACTTGGGTCTGTTTCACTAATATATTCATAAACACTTTGTGCTTTGTTAAATTGACGTTTACGCTCAAAGTCTAAGGCTAAATTGTAAAGTAAGGGTTTTACTTCATCATCCACAGGGCATTTACGAAATTTATCAAAGGCCATATCTAACATGCCTTGGTTTTGAAAAGATAAGCCCAGCATTCGGTTGGTCGCCGCTGATTCTTTGGAAATAGTTTGTGCGACCTCTTTGCTAGATGTCCGTTTTTTAAAGGCATAAAAGAGTTGAATGCTCATGAGCATGCAAACCATCGTCGCTGTTGGTAGCCATGCTTCCATTTCAGACATCAGGTAAATACTTGAGCCAATGAGTAATATGGATATCCCCGTAGTCATGAAAATAACACGGCGTTTTCCAGCTTGATTCACAATGATTGTTAGCGCATAAATAGTGATGAAAAGAAATAGTGCATAGCCTAACCATTGCACCCATTGTGGGTTGATGATGCTTTTTTGTTGTAATATACTATCTAATAGATGGGCTTGGAATTCAGTTTCAGATAGGTGGCCAATAGGTGTTTTAATATAAGCTTCTGTTTCTCGGGAAGTTAGGCCAATTAAAACATACTTGTCTCTAAACGTGGCTGCATTCACTTCTCCAGACAAAACATCTTTAAATGAATACTTTTCAAAGCGTTTTCCTTGATCAGACCGGTAAAATGTTGGCAACATTTTTAGCTCTGAATTCACAGGTATTTTCAGTTGACCGACAATTAAATAATCATCTTCATATTCAATATCTTGTATGGCAACATTTAAGCTAGTAGCGGCAAGAGCCAAGCTAAAAGATGGAATAAGTTGTTCATTGATCTGTGTGGCTAAGTATTCGGAACGAATCACATTTTGTTCTTTGTCAAAATACACATAGCCCAAGCCAACGTTTTGTGCGAGGTGTTCAAATGGTGGAATAGCCTTGCTTGCAATATTGGTCGATACATCTTCGGGGTTGATGCGGTTTAAACGAAGTTTTGTGAGTGATTTAGGTAGTCGTATATGTTCTTCTGTATCGTTCATTTCCAAGCGTATTGGAAAGACTGTATGACCAAAGTGATAAGCGGTATTGATGGTTCGTTGATCATCTTGTTGTTGTAAATGATGTTGATATTGTTTCAGAAGAGTTTGATTTTCAGCAGTAGGGACTTGCTTTTGAATATCATGAATCATGTTTTGTAACAAAGTGGTGTTTTGTGCAGCTTCTTTACTGCGATATTTTAAGTTGATTCCGATAGAAGTGGGTTTGTAAGGTGTTATTTTCTCAAGAAGATCAGCCATGTTTTTGCGTGGCCATGGCCACGACTGTAGGGCAATTGACTCATCATCAATGGCAATAATAACAACATTGCTTGAGCCTGATGTGCTATGCAGAAATAAGCCTAAATCATAAAGCTTTTGTTCTACATAGTGCAGTGGACCTTGCATTGTATAGCTTAAAGCAAACACAAAGGAGATCACTAATAATATTAAACGTTCTTTTTTCCAGAATCTCCTGAAAAGTTGCAATGCTTTCACTTTTAAAAATCACCTCAGCGCGTATTTTGAATCAAAAGCCATATAGATAGCAAGCACTGGTTAAAAATACGTCTAAAATAATGACCAGATGAAAATAAATAGTTGACATTAAAAAAACTATTTTTATAATTCGCCTCGTCTTCCCCGGTAGCTCAGTTGGTAGAGCAGGTGACTGTTAATCACCTTGCCGCTGGTTCGAGTCCGGCCCGGGGAGCCAGTTCATAGCGACCCTTTCGGGTCGCTATTTTTCATTCTGGAGGTCGGCGATATGTATAACCTTAAACAATCTTCTCAATATAACTTTGTTGGACGGCATGTTTTGCTTGATGTGCAAACAGCTTCTTTAAAAGGCATTACCGATAAAAAAGTGATTTATGACTTGCTTGAAGGCTTGGCCGTTGAGTTAGATATGACGCTTGTCTATCCACCCTTGGTTGCACAGTTTCCTTTTGCAAACCAAGAGCTGAATAAATTTGTTAAATCTTTAAAGAATGAAGGCGTTCAAGCGAAGGCTGTGAATACCATGGAAGATTTAATTAAACGCAGAGCACAAGAAGAATCCGGTGTTTCGGGTACAACGGTGTGGCTAGAGTCTCACGCTGCAATTCATACTTGGACAGAAAAAAACTTCTTTTCTTTTGATGCATACTCCTGTAAGGATTTTGATGTCGATAAGGCTGTTCAATTTGTGTTGTCTTACTTTGATGTCACTGCCTATAATGGTTTAGATATTTTACGTACGATTCATGCTCCGCAAGAAGTACGTGTGATTAGTAATGAAAACCATGGTGCTTGTATTAAGGCTTAGTCCTTTGAATGGTATCGCTGGCGTTGAACTCAATGATGGAGAATGGCTATGAAAACAAGAGTTGAATCGGATTCAATGGGCGATATGAAAGTGCCCGAAAATGCCCTTTATGGTGCGCAAACAGCCCGAGCTTTTGAAAACTTCCCAGTTTCGGGGTGGCGTTTCCCCCCTGTATTTATCCGTGCTTTGGCTAGGATTAAGTTTGCTGCTGCACATGTGAATCATGATCTTAATAAGCTTGATGCTTCTAAAAAAGAAGCGATTTGTGCTGCTGCTTCTGAAACGATGGCAAATAACTTAGATGAATCTTTTGTTTTGGATATTTTTCAAACGGGATCTGGTACTTCAACCAATATGAATGCCAATGAAGTCATTGCCAACAGAGCCAAGCAATTGTTTCCAGATACTAAGGTTCATCCCAACGATCATGTGAATATGGGTCAATCATCCAATGATGTGATTCCAACAGCCATTCATTTATCTTCAGCTGAAATGTTAGATGCACAATTATTGCCTGCATTGGCGCATTTACATACGATCTTAAAGCAGAAAACAGTTGAATTTGAAGATGTTATTAAAGTCGGTCGCACGCATTTAATGGATGCAACACCTGTGACTTTAGGGCAAGAAGTTTCAGCATGGGCGCGTCAAATTGAATTGAGTATTGAGCGTTTAAAATCAGTTGTACCTCGTTTGCATGAGTTGGCGATTGGCGGTACAGCGGTTGGAACGGGTTTAAATACGCACCCTGAATTTGGTTCGCGCATGGCCAAAGCCCTTAGCAAACAATATCAATTAAGTTTTACGGAGGCTGAAAATCATTTTGAAGCCCAATCTGCTCAAGATGCCATCGTGGAGTTGTCAGGTCAGCTACGTAATTTATCCGTTTCTTTGTTGAAGATCGCCAATGATGTGCGTTTATTGAATGCAGGCCCTCGTTGTGGTTTGGGTGAAGTCACTGTGCCAGCGGTTCAACCGGGTTCTTCGATTATGCCTGGAAAGGTGAATCCAGTGATCGCAGAATCCTTAGCTCAGGTCTGTGCGCAAGTGATGGGGCAAGATGCCACGATTGCTTTTGCAGGTTCAAGCGGCTTACTAGAATTAAATGTGATGTTACCTGTGATGGCTCATAATATTTTGTCTTCTCAGTTATTATTAACGAATGCGACAAGAATGTTTGCAGATAAATGCATCAAAGATATGCACGCGAATCGTGAAGTTGCTGCTTCTCAAATTGAATGGAGCATGAGCATGGTTACACCATTGGCACCTGTGATCGGTTATGAGAAAGCGGCGAAATTAGCCAAACAAGCCGTAAATGAGAAAAAGACTGTGCGCCAATTGTGTATAGAACAAGCGGTTTTAAGCGAAGAAGAGCTTAGTATTTTGCTTGATCCAAAGCGGATGCTACACCCGCAATAAAAGGCAATCATGTGTAGAGACGTTGCATGCAACGTCGCTCTCTATAGATTTCCGCCTACGCTGAATTAACGCTTGCGTAACATCAGTGATTCACTTTTTTGAGGTTGCATGTTTATGAACGCGATGTTGATATTAGAAGATGGGCGGTCTTTTCATGGCCAAGCTTTTGGAGCCATAGGTCATGCTGTAGCAGAAGTATGTTTTAATACTTCGATGTCTGGTTATCAAGAGATTTTGAGTGACCCTTCTTATACAGATCAAATAATTTGTTTTACCACACCTCATATTGGTAATGTGGGTGTGAATGCGGATGATATGGAATCAAAGTCAGGCTCAGTACGCGGCTTGATTATTCGTCAGGTAACACGCCAAACGTCCAGCTATCGTGCGCAAGATGATTTGCAAACATGGTTAGTACAGCAAAATATTGTTGGTATTAGTGATATTGATACACGCGCCCTCACACGTCATTTGCGTACTAAGGGTGCATTGCGTGGTGTCATCGTTTCAGATGATATGAGCGAAGAAGCTGCACTTGAACTTGCAAATAGTTGGGAAGGTCTTAATGGAAGAGATCTTGTGGCAACCGTTAGCACAAAAGAAAGCTATGTGTGGACAGAAGGCAAGTATGATCTTGATGAACAAGCTTTCTTTACGCCAGAACAACCTTATCATGTGGTTGCCTTAGACTTCGGCTGCAAAGATAATATTTTACGTTTATTAGCAGATCGTGGTTGCCGCATCACTGTCTTGCCTTGCACAGCATCTGCGCAAGATGTTTTTGATTGTCAGCCTGATGGCATTTTTCTTTCCAATGGCCCAGGTGATCCTTCTGCTGTGCCATATGCAGTGAAAACAATTCAAGCTTTACTTGAACAAGATATTCCTATTTTTGGTATTTGCATGGGTCATCAGCTTCTTTCACAGGCTTTAGGTTTAACAACATTCAAATTAAAATTTGGTCATCGGGGTGGCAATCATCCAGTGCGTCATGAGTTGACGAAAAAAATTGATATTACCAGCCAAAATCATGGTTATGCTGTGAATGATGACGACTTGGATGAGCGTATTGAAATCACGCATCGTTCTTTGTTTGATGGCACAGTGGAAGGTTTGCGTTTACGTGATAAAGCTGTTTTTTCTGTGCAATATCATCCAGAAGCGAGTCCTGGCCCACAAGATGCAGAAGCTTTGTTTGATCAATTTGTGGCGAGTTTCGCAAAGGCATAATGAACTTATATCGCATAGGATGGCTGTGGATTGCTTTGGTGTGTTGTCCACACCTCACTTATGCGGGTCTTTTGCTAGAACAAGCTGTGGATGTCAGTTTAGGTTATCAGCCCTCGATTGCGCTACAAGAACAAGTGGTATTTGCGCGTCGGGGGCAGTTAAAAGCCGCTGAAGGTGTGTTTGATACCTCCGTACACAGTGCTGTTTCTCAAACACAAAATCGAAATCTTCGTTTAGCAACGGGCTTGCCTCATCATGTTGTGCAGTGTGAAGTCGGAGCGAGTCGAATATTTCAATCAGGTTTGCGTGTGACACCGTTGTTATCATCAGCCATGATTCGAGAGTTTGGACAAGCCAGAACCTATAATAACAGTGCAAGTATTGAATTTATTTACCCTTTGATGCGTGGGCGAGAAATTGCAGCTGTGCAAACAAAAGCCAATTATCATTTAGAAGCTGAAGAGCTTCGTTTATTACATCAACGCATGTTAGTCGCCCAACAAGTGGCTTTAGCCTATTGGGATTTATTGATGCGCCAGCATATGTTGCAACTTTGGCAACAGGCTAAACAGCGTTTAAAGCACAGGTATTCCAAATCAAAAGATTTACTTGAAGCTTATCAAATGACGTATGATGAGCTTTTCTTACAAGCAAAAACACAATGGTTACAATCAAAGCAGCAACTTGCTTTAAGCATGAATTTATCCTTAAAAAATCAAGCGATGCTTGATGTGTTGAGTTCTTCTTTTCCTGAGCCGAAGAAAAGAGAAGAAAATATGGACGAATTGTTATCTCATGTGAGAGAAAAACGTGCTGATTATCAAGCGATTGAAAAAGACCAGAAGGGTTTTGGTGAATCCATTCTGTTGGCAAGAGATGCCATGCGCTGGCGTATGGATCTTGGTGTTACAGTGCGCTATCAAGGTTGGCGAGGTCGCAATACTGCGACTATCTCAGGCCCTAATACGAGCGTGAGTCTGCGCATGGATTTACCGTGGCAAAATCGTGTTGCGAGTTCACAAATGGTCATTGCCCAAAGTTCTGAGCAACAGCAGGCTGTGCAAAAGAATGCTTTGTTGCGCCAAATTTGTACGGAAATAAACTTGAAAATGTCTAAATTAAATCTGATTGTGCAACGTATTAATCGGATTCAAGCGTCAGTGAAATCATATGAGTTAGCCTTATCCACGCAAGTCGATGCATGGAAGTGGATGGATATTCATGATCGTTATGTGTCTGCACAGGTTCGTGACGTTCAAGCAAGGTCGGACTATGCCAAAGGCTTGGTGCAATTGCGCTTTGCTGCGGGTGAACTATTGCTGGATGGTCGGGTCAATGCGAACTAAGGATGCATGCGAACATCAAGCTTATCACGCAGGTGGTCGCCCCATAAGTTGATGGCCATGACGAGCATGAATAAAACCAAGCCCGGCCAAATCACTAACCAAGGTTCAATGAGTAAAAAGCGTGTGCCTTCGCGAATCATGCTACCCAACGAGGCTGTGGGTGGTTGAACCCCAACACCAAGAAAGGATAAGCCTGCTTCTGCAATCATCACGGCTGCTAAACCAAAACTGGCTTCAACAAGGAGCGGTGCGGCAATATTGGGTAATAAATGCCGAAAAGCGATACTGGGAAGTGATGATCCACAAGCAATAGCAGCTTGGATATAAGCACTGTTTTTTAAGGATAATACTTGTGCGCGACTCAGGCGCGCAAAGCCAACCCAGCCAACAGTGAGTAAGGCGATAAATAAATTATCAATACCAGGACCAAGCATGGCTGCCAAGGCAATGGCCAATAAAATACCTGGAAAAGATAAGATAATATCAGCAAGACGCATGAGTAAAGTGTCGCCTATTCCACCATACCATGCAGCCACAATGCCAATGCTGATGCCTAAACTACCACCAAAAATAATGACGGCTAAGCTGATACTGAGCGATAAACAAATGGCTTGTGCCATGCGTGCTAAGACATCACGTCCCAGCTCATCACAGCCAAGCGGATGTGACCAAGAAGCGGGTGCTAATATTTGGTCAAGGTCAACCTGATAAGCATTAGCGGGGTGTAGGTAGCCTGCGATAAGTAAGAGAAAAGGTATACTTAGAGAGATGAAAATGAATAGGCGACGCATCATGAGTTGTGGTGCCTTTGGCGTGGATCTAAAGCCATGCTAAGTAAATCAGCTATTAAGTTAGCCAGCACATAAAAGCTAGCAATGAGTAAAACACAGCCTTGCACCAGAGGATAATCACGACGCTGGATGGCTTCGATGGTTAATAAACCCAAGCCAGGCCAATCAAAAACGGTTTCAGTAATCACAGCACCACCTAAAACGGCACCAAGCTGCAAGGCAAACATGGTGATGACAGGAATAGCGGCCAAGCGTGCGCCATGTTTCCACCATAGCTGATGTTCTGAAACACCAAAGGCACGAAAAGTACGGATGGAATCGGTGTTCATCGCTTCCATCCAGCTGGCTCTTGCCATGCGTGATAAAACAGCAGCAAGTGCCGTGCCCATCGTGATGGTTGGCAACACGAGATTTTCAAAAGAGCCTCGACCTGAGACGGGTAACCAGCCTAAAGTGACTGAGAAAAATAGAATTAACATAGGACCAAGCCAAAAATTGGGAATGGATACACCAAGTAAAGAAAAGCTCATGGCAGAAATATCCGCAGTCTTTCCAGCATATTTTGCCGCAACATAGCCAAGAGGTAAGGCAAGAACCAAAGCCAGAGTCAAGCTTGATAAAGCCAGTTCAATGGTTGCAGGAAGACGTTCTAAGATAAGCTCTAGCACGGGGCGATGGTTAATGAGGCTTGTTCCCCAGTCGCCTTGCCAGAGTTGTTGTAAAAAATGACCATATTGCATGAGAATAGGATCGTTGAGATGGAGGGCTTCTCGCAAAGCTTCGCGATCAGTCGCCATCGCTGTTTCACCCAGTAGAGCATCAACAGGATCACCTGGAACTAGGTGTAATAAGAAAAAGACCAGCGTAGCAACGCCTAATAATGTGGGAACAGCTTGTAAGATACGCATGGCGATGATGGATAAGAACATATGACCTTAACTCTAGGAGGCTGTCCGAGAATAGAAAGATCTGTTTCTTGTCTGGATTCAAGAGAAATTGTAGCTTTGATGCATGTTACACTTTGTTTACGCCTTTTCAGGTCACCCTTTTGTCTAAAGAGCTTGTAGAAACCACCTTTCCTATTGACCGAGCCTTAAGTTTACACCCATCCACAAGAGATCAGTTGCACTTTCGCAAAGCACGTCGTGAAGAGTTTGACCGCCTTGTTGAATCAAGTCATTGCCAGTTATGTGCTTCCTTAGCTTATGTTTTGCGTTCTTGTTCTCCAGCCATGCTTTTTGGTAGTGGGCAGGTGGAAGAAATCGCTTCTGTGGTCAAGGCACAAGAAATTGACGTGGTTTTTGTGGATCATTTACTTAGTCCAGTGCAGCAAAAAAACCTTGAAAAAGCCTTAGATCTTAAAGTGGTTGATCGGACAGGCTTAATTTTAGAAATTTTTGCAAGTCGAGCACGAACGCGCGAAGGTTGCTTGCAAGTAGAGCTTGCTTCATTAAATTATCAGTTGGGTCGTTTAGTGCGTTCTTGGACGCATTTGGAGCGACAACGTGGGGGTCATGGCTTTCTTGGTGGGCCAGGTGAACGGCAAATTGAACTTGATCGACGCATGATTCGGACGCAAATTAAGCGTTTGAAAATAGAACTTGCCAAGGTGTCACGGACTCGAAGCACACAAAGAAAGGGGCGGAAGCGTCGAGCAGTACCTACCGTTGCATTGGTGGGTTATACCAATGCAGGTAAATCAACCTTATTTAATACATTAACATCTGCGGATGTGTATGCCAATGACCAACTATTTGCAACATTAGACCCAACACTGAGAGAGGTGGCATTAAACAACGGACAGTCATTGATGCTCTCAGACACGGTGGGTTTTGTGCAAGACCTTCCACATGAATTGGTGAATGCCTTTCGAGCCACCCTCGAAGAGGTGGTGGAAGCTGATCTGATTTTACATGTGCGTGATGCGGCCGATCCTCATGTGGTGGAGCAAGGGGAAGTTGTGGTGCAAACCTTGGCTCAATTGGGCTTGGATGATGATCATGCGCCACCGATGATTGAGATTTGGAATAAAGTTGATTTAACAACGGGTGTTTATTCACAAATCAATGATCCCATTGCCAATAGCCGTGTGGCTGTATCGGCTTTAACAGGCGAAGGAATTGAGACGTTATTGCTGTTATTTAAAAACTGGTTAGAACAAGATATGACATTGTTTAACCTGCGTTTTTCATCCGCAGATGGTAAGAGTTTAGCTTTTTGTCATGCCAATGGAACGGTTTTAGATACGTGCTTTAGCGATGAATCTGTGCAAGTCCAAGTGAAGTTTAGAGAACAATCTATGGCAAAGTTAAGTCAAAAAGATGGTTTTGATTATTGTCTCTGGGATTAATGTGTTGGGTATATTGATATGAAATAAATTGGGGAATATATGTTTAGTTTTTTAAAAAGAACAAAAAAGAAAGCGATTGAATTGCATTATGAAGGTGAAGTTTATACTTGTAAATCATCGGAAACTGTCTTGGATTGCCTTGAGCGCAATGAATGCCATCGGCCATCATCGTGCCGAACAGGTGTTTGTCATAGTTGTGTGATGCGTGTCAAAAAGGGTGAAATTTCTAGTATTTCGACGGATGGCTTAAGCGCAGAAGAAAAAGCCAAAGGTTATTTCTTACCTTGTGTGTGTCAGCCAAAAGAAAATTTACATTTAAGCGATGTGGATGCGCCGACGCATGAAGTCGATGTGCTGCATCATGAAAAAATAAACGAGCGTGTGTGGCGTTTGCGTTTATCAAGACCCGATTCTTTTCATTATCAAGCTGGTCAATTTATTAGTGTCGATCATGCAGGCCTTGTCAGAAGTTATTCGCTGGCTTCTATCCCAAGTGATGACTTTCTTGAGTTGCATATTTTACAAGTACCACAAGGTCAGATGAGTCGCTTTTTGTGCCAAGAAATAACAGTGGGTCACAGTTTAAACATATCTGACCCTGTGGGCTCATGTTTTTATAATGTGGCATATATGCATCAGCCTTTGATTTTAATCGGGACAGGTACGGGTTTAGCACCATTGTATGGTATTGTAAAAGATGCATTAAATCAGGCTCATCAAGCTGATATTTACTTATATCACGGTAGTTTAGTGCAAAAAGATTTATATTTAATGCGAGAATTAACGCGGATGATGGATCTTCACGATAACTTTCATTATGTGCCGTGCGTATTAAACGAAGAAGCACCTGAAGGTGGCTTGCAAGGCAACCTTGAAGCTATTTTACCACAACAGCATGATGATTTAAGCGCGTCTCGTCTTTTTATATGCGGTAATCCTGAGATAGTGCAGTCTATTCAAAATGTATGTGTGGCCAAAGGCATGCCTTTAGATGCTATTTTAACGGATGTGTTTGCCTAAAGAAAAGCGTTGATGATTTCTAAAATCAGCCGAACAGCGCAAGCGAGAGCTAAGGCAACGCTCATGGATAGCACGATGGAGAAAAGAGCTTCTTTGCGTCCAATGACTTTTAACATGATCGCAAAAGTAGAAATACATGGAATATAAAAGTTTAAGAACACTAAAAAAACGGATAACTGTATCCAATTAATGGTTTGCATGACCATTTCTGTGCCAAGGGCTTGGTACATCATCAGTAGCGATAACTCTTTGCGTAACACGCCAAAGACAATCGGCACACCAAGTTCTTGTGGCAAGCCCAGTGCCCAAACAGTGATGGGACTCAAAACTTGATTCAAGAAGTGATCAAGTTCGTGGTATTGCAATAAAGCCAAAAGAATGCTTCCTCCCACAAGTAAAGGTGTGACGATGGTCAACACATCTTTGGTGCGATGCCATGTTGCTTCGACAATTGATTGCCAACTGGGTAAGCGATAAGGGGGAATATCTTGAATCAGGCCAGGGCTGGTTTCTGGATAACGAAGTGTTAAGAGTCTACTAAGGCAAGCAATCACAATCATATTGAGCATTAAAATCGCAAAAACACCAAAAGCACCTAGGTATTTTGCACCCAAAGCCAATATAATGGCTGAACGTGCGGAGCAGGGGACAAAGGTAATCAAGAGTGATGATACGATGCGGTCACGTTTGGAAGCTAAGCTATGAGTGGCTGCAATGGCAGGGACGTTGCAACCTAGTCCAAGTAAAAAAGGAAAAGCGACTTTACCATGTAAGCCGAGATGGTGAAAAAAACGATCTAAGACAAAGGCAATACGTTGCATAATGCCACTTCTTTCAAGGACAACGAGCATGAGTACGAGCGGAATCATATAAGGTATCACGATACCAATGAGGCCAATGAGGCCATCAATCACTGCGCGACCAATAGTTTCTAGAGCACCTGTGGGCTGCCATGTTGAAATTAAATCATTCAGCTTAGCAGCAGTCATGCTATCGAGCAGTGCGCTCACTTCAAACACCATAAAAAGAATACAAGTAAACACACTTAAACTGCCGAGTAGTCCCCAGTTTGGGTCTAAGAAGAAGGCATCCCAACGATCTTCCCAGCGTACTTGGCGTGAATAATGACGTAAACTACAGACTTGTTCAGCCAGCTCTGTGGCTCGATGCTGCCGATCTGTTTTAATTTCATCAGCAATGCTGCGAGGAAATTGATATGCCTTTTCTGTCATGTCAGATTCAATGCTATGGGCGATATCAGGGTAATGTTGTTTCATTTCAGTACTAAAATAAGGATCTTTTTCAATAAGTTGGGTGCAAAGGAAGTATTTAGGTAATAAAAAGCCTTGTTTTATTTGCGCTGTGATGTGTTTTTGCATAAAGCCATCAAGGTAGTCTTGAATATGTTGGTGAGGTCTTTGCCTTTGCGGTTGTTGCTTGCGATGGGCTGTTGTGATGGCAGTGGTAAAAAGTTGGCTAATGCCATGCCCTTTGATCGCTACGGTTTCAACAATTGGAACACCTAATATGCGACTCAGTTTTTCAGTATCAATATGCATGCCTTTGGCTCTGGCTTGATCCATCATATTGAGTGCAATGACCATCGGAATACCAAGTTCACTCAGTTCCAGTGTGAGTTCAAGGCTTCGCTGTAAAACAGAAGCGTCAATGACATGAATTAAAATATCTGGGCGAGAAAAAGGGGCAGGGGGTTGGCTATGTTCGTGTTGAGAGACGAGTGGGCGAGCATCACCCCATAGCAAATACTTGAGAGCTTCAAGATCATCGCCTTCTAAGTGACGCAATGAAACCATTCCGGGCATATCAAGTAGTTTGACTTCATCCATGTCAATTTGAACATGTGATTTATTGTAACTTCGATTGGTGCCTGTGAACTTGCCATGTTGTGTGCTGGTGCTTGAAACTGCTTTAAATAGCGTTGTTTTACCACAATTTGGTTGGCCTGTTAAAGCAATGCGAAGTTTACTACTGCCACGAAAAAAAGGGCCTTGAAGAAGCTTATCTGTCATGAGTTTGCCAAAAATAAAAAGGGATTTAAGAAGGGATTAAAATTTGATTTTCTCAATAAAAAAGGGCGGTTCTTGCGAACCGCCCTTTCAAGCATTTAAAAGATTATCCTGTAAGGGATGTTTTAGTAAACGTATTCTAATACTAGAGTAGTAGTGTTAGAAGTAGCTGCTACAGTACCTACAACACCACCAGATGTTTTAGCACTGTTGTATTCTAAGTCTAATTCGACGTTTTGAGCCAATGAATACCAGCCACCTAGAACCATTGTTTTAACAGTTGGAGAAGAGCCAAGTGCAGGAACAACTTTATCTGTTTCAGAAGCATAACCCAAACGAACACCAGCGTGACCGAAAGACAATGTACCTAAACCATAGAAACCAGTTAGATCTTGCATTGCAACCGTACTTGGTTGAGCAGCAATTAGGCCATAACGTTTACCAGAGAATTGATAGTTAATATAAAGACCTAGAGAAAGATCATCGCCAACATCGCCTTGGAATTGGGCATCAATACCAGTGGTTGTTTCTTTAGCTGTAACTGCGCCAGCGAAAGCAACAGCATTTTTAGCTTGTTTACCAGAAATACTATAAACACCTAGAACAGTGTCCATGCCAGCAACTTCAGTGGTGATCGCTAAACGCGCCCAAGTCATGAAGTCAGCAACAGCACCATTTGTTTTTGCTCCAGCAGCAACTATTTTACCATTAGCAGGGTTAACACCAGCGTTAGCTACGAATTGACCCAAAGCAACATAAATCATGTCGTTGAAGTAACCGTATACACCTAGACCAGTAACACCTTGTTGAACAGATGTTTTTGCGAAGAAACCAGGACGGAATTGTGAACCGCGAGTGTTACGAACCAATGCGTTTGAAGGGTCTTGGAATAAATAAGCTGTACCTAGTGCGTCAGTAGAACCACCAACGAAACCAAGGATACCTGATTCTAAGTCCATAATATAAGCCAACTTATAAGAAAGTGGGCCGCCATTCCATTCGGTTAAGCCACCGATGTGTTCGCCATAACGGCCGCCAATTAATAGTGCAGTTTCGTCAGGCCACTGTAGTGCAGTTGAGTTACCAGAATTAAAAGCACCACCAGTGCCTGGAGCACCAGCAACACCAGCAACAGCTGTGTTGTTGTTAGCAATACGAGCTTTAAACAACAATGAAGCGTTGAATACAGCTGGTAATGAAAGGTGATCGTCTTCTAGCAACGCTTGGTCGCCCATGTCGCGGTAAGCACCCATTTTGAAGTTACGACCGAAAGCGGTTAAACGTGGGATAGCTTGGAAATGGCAGTTCAAGCAAGCAGCACCAGTTTGGCGTGCGAAAGCTGGAACAGCTTCAGAAGTTGTAGGAGCTACAGATACTGCGCCAACAACGGCAACAGAAAAAGCAGCGGCAGAAAAGATACTTTTTTTCATTAATTCCTCCACAGAATTGGTAAAAAGGGTTTGTCGCAAATTACTAGGTAATCGGTGACGACATGGCGAAACATGTGTGATGCAGGTCACA
>JAUZRG010000007.1 GCA_030950585.1 Mariprofundaceae bacterium
TACAAAGAAAAGGGCATCAAGGCTCAACAAGGTATTGAATTTTAAAGTTAACGATTTAAACAGCATAAACAAAAGGAGAATAATTATGCATATAGAACCAGGGTTTGTTGCACCTGCAAAGGTCATGATGGCGAATGCTGCTGTGATCGGTGTATTGGCATATTATGTGAAAGACCAAATTAAAAGCCCAGTGACGTTGATTCGCACAGCTTTGGCAGCTATGTTTTTTAGTGTTTTCATGCAAAGCTTTCACATGCCTGTTGGCCCAAGTGAACTTCACTTTGTGGGCGCGATGGCGATGTACTTAACATTGGGTTTTGTACCCACCATGATTGGTTTTGCACTCGGTTTGTTGTTGCAAGGACTGTTATTTTCCCCACAAGATTTGGTGCATTTAGGCGTAAACTCACTTTCATTGATCGTCCCTTTAATTGCCGTCCACATGACGCTTGGCAAGCAACTATTGAAGCAAGCTAGCGATGTTCGTTTTGCATCGATTCTTAAACTCGATGCCGCATACTACACAGGCGTCACCGCGATGGTTGGCTTCTGGTTGGCTCTTAATCCAGCCGTAACATCATTGAGTGCATGGGCAGCGTTTGCTTCTTCATACCTCATCATCGTGGCATGTGAACCAGTATTCACCTATGCAACATTGAAACTATTGAAAAATCATGCCGATAAAGCATGGGTTCAAACGTGTTTTGCAGTGACTGCTAAGGCGTAGTTTTTTTGACTGATGTTTTTTACGCCTCTGTTTAACAGATGGCGTAAAAAACATTTTGAATAGTAATATAAAAAATTGAATTTACATTTTACTCTAACTAATATTTTATACTTATGGAATATCGAGGGAATTAACATGGCTTTTTCATTGTCAGCAGAACAAAAAAATATTTCAGTCGTATTCAGCGGTGAAACACAATATGTTATTCCTCCTTATCAAAGGCCTTATTCTTGGAAAGAAGAACAGTGTATGTCGTTGTTCGATGATTTAAAAAAAGCTTATAAAGATAAAGAAGAAGGCTATTTCTTAGGAAATATTGTTATTGCTAAAAGTAATGAGAACAGCAATAGGCTAGAAGTTATTGATGGTCAGCAACGACTAACAACATTAATTATTTTCATGAAAGTTTTATTGCATTTTGATAAGAGTAATCTTAAATTAAAGCATGCTATAAATATACCTTCAGCTCGTGAGGGTGGAGAAGAAAAAAGAAGGTTACTCACAAATGTTTTTATAGAGAAAGATGCGACCTTTATGGAAGAGGTTTTGAAATTAGATTTAAGTGGTGAAATTGAGCCTTTTTCAAACGATAATCAATTTAAAAAAAATCTCTGTTATTTTTATAAAAGAGTTGATGGTTTTTGCCAAGAAGATATTCAAGGTTTTGTAGATTTTTTTACTAATAAAGTATCCTTACTTCCAATACAAACTGAGGACTATTCACCTCAAAAATCTAGAGAAAAAGCATTAAAGATATTTGAAACCATTAATGATAGAGGTTTAAGCCTTTCTGTTTCTGATATTTTTAAAGCGAAACTTTATTCTAAAGCATTAAATGAATTAAAACATGAAGAGTTTATTCAAAAGTGGAAAACATTAGATGAGGATTGCCAAAGTCTACAAAATAAAAAAATAGATGATATTTTTAGAGCTTATACACATGTGATTAGAGGGCAGAAAAACATTAAAACCAATGAAATAGGACTTAGAGAATTCTTCTCTAAAGACTACTCTCCATTTAACACAATGAATTACGAAACGATTCTGGATGATTTATTTAAAGTGGTGGAAGCTATGAAGTTTTTTGAGAATGTCATAAGAACACCGAGCCAATATCCTAATCTAAGCAAGTGGTTTCAATTAGTGGATGAGCATACCAATCGTTATCCATTTCATACACTTTTAGTGTTTTTATATAAACATGGTTTACATGATAACGATGAGCTCATTCAATTTTGTCAAAACTTAATTAGGTATAGTTATTACAAGAGAACGATTGCCCAAATTAAATTTCAACTTTTTGATGTGATCACAAGTCTTTTTAAATCCGAAAAATACAATTTTGTGTATTACCCAGATAGCCTTGAAAGTAGTGATTTTAAATATTTTGGTACTTTAAAAAGAGGGTTTAGTTTGTTAGTTCTATATTTAAATCCTCAGCAGCAAGCCATTTGTCCTTATTATTTTAATAAATTGGTTCTCGCAAACAATACATCATCCTTAAATGAGACATGGGATCAAAAAGAATATACAGATTATACCGATACAATCGGTAATATGATTGTTCTTGATAAGAACGTTTCAAGATATATTGCTTTGGATAAAAAAGCAGAGCTTTTAAAAACAAGTGATATTTTAGAAGCGCAAGAATTATCAGTTAAAATAACACATTGGTCATACCAAGATTATGATCAGAGAGAGAGTTTGTTAAATTCGCGCTTGATGGCATTTTTCACAAAACCAGATGAAACTACTCTAAGTATATGAGAATCAATAGAGTAAAACTTAATCATTTTAAATGCCATGAAAAACTTGAGTTTGATATAGCGGCAAAAAACTGTTTGATTTATGGCGAGAATGGTAGCGGTAAAAGTTCAGTTTATTGGGCCTTGTACTCTGTTTTCAAAACACACTTTAGAAATCCTGATTTTAATTATGATGTTTTTAAAAAACGTGATTCTAGCGAGAAGATAGGGGTGACGATCACCCTTGATGATCAGTCAGAATTAACTGTGCCTAGTAGTGAACCACCTTTTATCGACTTAGAAAAATCTAAAACGATTTACTTTGCAAATCAAAGTCTTTTAGATGAACTCACTTCTAGCTCAGGTGATAATTTTTATGAAAACGTATGGTTACAGTTTAAAAAGTATTTCCCATCCATTGAATCGTTTGATGATCAGTATCAAGCCATCAATAACTCATTAACCTCGGATAATCATGGAGAAAAAGCTCTTGGTAAAGGTACTGTAGATCAAGCATACAAAACTTTTTTGGAAGAGTTAATTATTCAGGTTAATCACGTTCTTGAGGCTTTAGGCGAAAACTTCTCAGTATCCATTTCTTTTACAGCTGGAAAACTGGAGCCTCTTGCTCAGAGTTTTTTTAAAAATCCTATTCTATCTTTGAAAATTAACAATGTGGATCATATTCAACTTCACTTTAACGAAGCTAAATTAAAAATGACCGCTATCGCAATGTTCTTTTCATTAATAAAAATGGAAGAAAATAAAAATAATACATTGAAACTCTTAGTTCTCGATGATTTTTTAACCAGCCTAGACATGGCCAATAGGCATTATATTATCGAATACTTGTTTAAAAATTTCAAGAAATATCAAATCATTCTTTTTACCCATAACTTACATTTTTATAACCTAATTTTGGATTGGTTAAATCTTAATCATCAAGCCAAACATTGGGATGTGAAGAATATGTATTTGCGCATGAATAATGGTTTTGAAGAGTCTGTGATTTATGATGAAGAGTCAGATTATTTAAAGCAGGCAAAGGACGAATTATTCAATGGTAAGTTACAGCCTTGTGGTAACTTTATTAGAAAAGAGTTTGAACGTCTGATTCATGAGATGGAGAAGAAGTATCAACTTGGTGCTAAAGAAGAGTGCAATACTATTGTTGATAGAGTTAAAGGTAATCTCCCTATCTATGATAATCCGAGTTCATTACTTGATAAAGTGTTAGATAATATAGGGCACTGTAAAAGACTTTCCTATAGCGCAGAGACAAATAAAGGTATTGAGCTAAAAAAGAAGTTATCTGAAATCAATATCACAGAAATTCCAAATAGAGGACATTTAAAGGCTGTTTTAAAAAATCTCGTCTTTTACAGAAAAATTTTGATGAATCAGTCCTCACATGATAATCCTGATGCTGAGGTTTACCGCAAAGAATATGAGAATAGCATTTTGGTTATTGAACAACTTCGCAATCTGATGGATAAACAGTGAAGTCCAATAACCTTAATGATTTACTCCAACAAGCTGACAACCTTCAACAAGAGCTACAAGAGAACCGTGACTGGCAACAGCAATCGGTGCAAGAAGCCTTTAGCATTGAATATACTTACGACAGTAACCGCATTGAGGGCAACACCCTAACCTTACGAGAAACGGAACTGGTGATTCATAAAGGTCTAACGGTGGGTGGTAAGCCTATGGTTGAGCACCTTGAAGCGATTAATCATTATGAAGCTGTGGCTTTACTGCGTGATGTGGTGAAAGAACACGCGGATTTGAATGCATTTTTACTATTATCTTTACATGGCCTGATTTTACGCGGTATTGATCGAGACAATGCAGGGCGTTTTCGTTCTGTGCCTGTGATGATTAGCGGTAGCCGCCATGTTCCACCACAGCCGTGGCAGCTTGATAAGCTGATGGAAGATTATTTCAACTATTATTTAGAAAACAAAAGTCAATTGCACCCGATTTTATTAGCGGCAGAAATGCATGAGCGTTTGTTGAGTATTCATCCTTTTATTGATGGCAACGGTCGTACAGCGCGTTTAATGATGAATCTCATTTTATTGCAGCATGGGTTTCCGATTGCCATTATTCATGGTGATATGCAATCACGCCTTGATTATTATCACGCTTTAGAAAAGTGTAACCTGAAAGATGATAAGTCTGATTTTCATGCTTTGATTGCACAGGCTGTGATGGCAACGATGAAGCGTTTATTGGCTTTGGTGAAAAAGGAAGATAAAAATGTCTAAAAATAATCTTCAACATATTAAAGTCGAAGGTTTTAAATCCATTCAAAAACTTGATTTAGCTATGGAAAATATAAATATACTCATTGGTGCCAATGGCGCAGGTAAAACCAATTTCATCTCATTGTTTACATTTTTAAGTCACCTCTCTCAAACTAAATTAAAAAGCTTTGTTGCAAGAGAAGGAGGAGCTGAACGTTTTTTCCACTTTGGAAGTAGAAATACTGATTTGATAAACATGGGTTTATCTTTCAACTCAAACGCCTACCATGTTTCTTTTTCCCCCAATGTCGATGATGATTCGTTGGTTTTTGAAAAAGAATATTGTCAGTTTTTAGATTATTCTAAACATTATGACCTTTACCCTAAACAGGGCGAGAGTGGATTTCAATCAGGATCATTTTCAGCTAGCGAGGGTGTGAAAGGTTATACGAAACAATACCTTGAGAAATGCCGTGTCTATCATTTTCATGATACCAGTAGCCAAGCCCAATTTAAAAAAACGAATAAGGTAAACAATCATTCTTATCTTGAAAAGAATGCTGAAAACCTTGCACCTTTTTTATATCGTTTAAAATACAGTGATCGTAAATCATTCAAATATGCATATAATCAAATTATTTTAGCCATTCAGTCAGTTGCTCCTTTTTTTCATGATTTCTACCTTGAGCCAAGTGGTGAAGAGGGTGATGAAAATATTCTTTTACGCTGGACGCATCAGGAGCATGAAGCCCCTTTTAGTGCCAATATTCTTTCAGATGGAACAGCGCGCTTTATCTGTATGGCAACATTATTTTTACAACCATCGATATTAAGACCTGATACGATTATTTTGGATGAGCCTGAATTGGGATTGCATCCAGCAGCATTAGAAGTATTAGCTGATATTATTCGTGCTGTCTCTGTAGAAACACAGGTAATTTGTTCAACACAATCCGTTACTTTTGCCAATCAATTTTCCTCCGCAGACTTTATCGTTGTTGATGCTGATAACGGGGTGTCTACTTTTAAGCGTTTGGAAGAAGAGCCGCTTAAACATTGGTTAGATGATTACGGTATGGGTGATGTGTGGGCGAAGAATATTATTGGCGGTCGTCCAGCATGGTAAGATTAGCCATTTCCGTTGAGGGTTTAACAGAAGAAAAGTTTATAAAACAGCTCATTCAGCCCTATTTAGCGAAACAAAATATTGATGTAAAAGCGATTAATTCACATGGTAGTCTCACGATTGCTAAAGTTAGAAAGGAACTAAACAGGCTTGCCTATGGTTTTGATTATGTGTCAACACTTTATGATTTTTATGGTTTTAAAGGTAAAAAGATAGGTGAAACAAAAGCAGGTTTAGAGCAAAGAATTGTAGCCAGTGTTAGCGAGACTCAGCGTGAAAAAATAATACCTTATGTTCAGATGTATGAATTTGAAGGTTTGCTATTTTCTTCTCCAGAAGCGATTGAAAGCAGCATTGGTCAGCGTGGCCTATCAAAATGGGCAGCGAATATTCTGCACCAGTTTTCTGATAATCCTGAAGCGATTAATAATTCAGAAGCGACAGCTCCATCCAAAAGGCTGATCAATGAAGTTAATATGTATTTAAAAACCACACATGGTCCTAATATTGCAAAAGAAATTGGTGTTGATGGTTTGCGAGCTAGTTGTACTGGCTTTGATAACTGGTTGTTGCTTTTAGAAGCGTTGGAAATGAGGTTAAATGAAGATGTCTAAAGTTTATTTTGTAGGTGCTGGCCCGGGTGATCCTGAGTTGATTACCGTGAAAGGTCAGCGATTGTTGCGTGAAGCGGGAGCCGTTCTTTTTGCGGGTTCACTGGTGAGTGAGGCATGCACACGTTGGGCTTCTCAAACATGTGATGTTGCAGATTCTAAGGGTATGACCTTGGAAGATATTACAAGTTGGTTGATTGAAAAAGCAGCAAAGCATGAGGTGGTAATTCGTTTGCAAACGGGTGACCCGAGCTTGTATGGAGCCTTGATTGAAATGGTGCAGCCGCTTGATGCAGCGGGTATTGAATCGGAGGTTGTGGCGGGGGTATCTTCTGCCTTTGCATCGGCTGCGGCTGCTTGTGAAAGTTTGACTTTACCCGAAGTCACCCAGACTGTGATTCTTACCCGAGTGGAAGGGCGAACACCCATGCCTGAAGGGGAGTCATTACGTGAACTTGCCCAGCATAAAAGCACGATGTGCTTGTTTTTATCCATTACATTGCTTAAAAAAGTTCAAACTGAATTATTGGCTGCGGGCTGGAACGCAGATGATCCCATTCTGGTGGTGCAAAAAGCATCTTGGCCAAATGAGGAAAAGATTGTGCGTGGTACCATTGCTGATATTCGTGATAAGTGTAAAGCAGAGAAAATTGCTGCACAAGCCATGATTGTGATTAGCCCAACTTTGGGTGCGCGAGATTGGAAAGAGCTTAAACGCTCCAAACTCTATGATGCATCGTTTACGCATCGTTTTAGAAAGGCAGAAAAATGAAAGAAACTATCTTATTAGTAGGGCACGGTTCGCGTGCCCCTCATGGCAACATTGAAATTGAAACCTTTGCTGATGAATGGCGCAAGCGTCGTCCTGATGATCGCATTGATGTGTGTTTTATTGAGTTTTCAGATGTGACGCTTGATGCAGGTATGGATCAAGCAGCCAAAGATTCTGAACGTGTGTTGATTGTGCCGTTGATCTTGGGTGCAGCAGCCCATGTGAAAATGGAAATACCCCATCATGTGGCCGATGCACGCAAACGTCATCCACAAGTTGAATTTTTGTTGTGCAAGCACCTTGGTGCGGTAGACAAAGTTTTGGACGCGCTCAAAACAACATTGAAAAAAGCCATGCTTGATTTAGACGCTCCTGATGCGAAGAATACAGGCGTGCTGTTATTGGCTCGAGGTTCTTCTGATCGCGTTGCTAATGGTGAGATTGCCAAAATGGCACGTTGGTTGTTTGAAGTCAGTGATCATGAAATGGTCGATTTAGCCTTCACAGGCATCACATACCCGAAAGTGGAA
Source organism: Mariprofundaceae bacterium (assembly GCA_030950585.1). Lineage (GTDB taxonomy): Bacteria > Pseudomonadota > Zetaproteobacteria > Mariprofundales > Mariprofundaceae > JAUZRG01. The sequence goes on from JAUZRG010000007.1 coordinate 7,761, forward strand.
ACAGTGGTGCAGCGTCAAGTTGCGTGCGGCATGAAACAAATCGTTGTCTTGCCGTATTATCTTTTCACGGGTGTATTGATCGAACGTATTGTACGGCAAGTTGAGCGTTTGGAAGGTCAATACCCTGATGTTGCTTTTTCTCTTGGTAACTATATCGGTTTTGATGATGCGATCTATAGCTTATTGGATGAGCGTGTGGCCAATGCCAAAGGTGTAGGCATGGATAAACCGCAAATGTTGGAATGTGATGGTTGTAAATACCGTGAATTTGCAGAAGAACACGGTATTGGGCATCATCATCACCATTAATGATTGGCTGTGTAAGTCTGAAGTTTGTTTTTGAATAAAGAACGCAATGTTAGGCATATGGGCTTGTGAGTGCATCATTTCTGAGTTTTTTATCGGAAATGATGAATTTCTACTGTGATGTGTTTTTACTGGGAGAAAAAGCATGCAAGAGAAATATTTTTTAATAGATACAACATTAGCGGATGTTTCATCCATTGGTCTTGCTCTAGCCAGATGGATGGTTTACTCATCTATGTGAACCCAGCATATGCCAATATCGTGGGCTATAGTTCAGAAGAGACCCTTCACCTTTCTTACTGGGACTTAACCCCTATTAAATATGAGCCTCAGGAAGCTGAGCAGTTAGAGCAGCTCAGTCAGACTGGCAGTTATGGCCCCTATGAAAATGAATACATTCATCAAAAAGGTCATCTTGTAAATGTTCGCCTCAATGGCACCATTATTGAGATAGACGGCAATCAATACATTTGGTCTAGTGTTGAGAATATCGATGATATGAAGTGGGTGGAATCTGCTTTGCGTCGCAATGACCGTGCTTTAAACAGAGCGGAAGAGATTGCTAATATGGGAAGTTGGACTTGGGATCTGGAAGAGGGTGATATTTATTGGTCTGATCATATTTATCGTCTTTTTGGTTTGGATCCTCAATCCTTTGAAGTTAGTTATAAATCCTTCTTTTCACATGTACACCCTGATGATCGGCGTTTTGTAGAGTCAGAAATTAATTTAGCCCTTGAGGGCGTGAAACGCTATAATATTGATCACCGTGTGATTCAAAAAAATGGTGATGTGATCATGGTTCATGAGCAGGCAGGAGTTGAGCGTAATGCTGCTGGAGATGCCATAGCCATGCATAGTACTGTGCAAAATGTAACAAAAGTAGGCCATGACGCTTATTCTCTTAAATTATTTTAAAATGCCATTGATGCTTCTGTTGATGCTATTTTTATTTTTAATTATAAAACACTGAAGTTTATTGATGCCAATATGAGTGCGGTGCAAAGCGTGGGTTATACAAAGTCAGAGCTTTTACAATTGGCTGCTTATGACTTAAAGCCAGACTACTCAAAGGATCAATTGTTGGCGTTATTTCAGCCTCTCATTGTTGGTGAGAAGAAAGAAGTTTTTCTTGAGGCTAGTCATCGAAAGAAAGATGGTAGTTTATTTCCTGTTGAAATTTATGTTTCAACCATTTTTGATGGTGTGACACCTGTCGTATTTGTGGCATCCGTTCGAGATATGACAGAACGCAAAGTGATTGAAGCTCAGTTAAAAATGCTGGGTCAAGCCTTGGATCAAAATGGTGAGGTTGTCATCATCACGGATCAACAGGGTATAATAGAATATGTTAACCGTGATTTTACGCAGATTACAGGCTTTAGCTCAGAGGAAGCCATCGGCGAAAACCCGCGCATCCTTAAAAGTTCAGCACAAGACCCAAGTATTTACCGTGATCTGTGGGAGACCATTTCAAAAGGTGTTGCTTGGTCTGGAACCATTATTGATAAACTCAAAAACGGCTCTTTTTACCCCACCTTATTGTCTGTGACACCTATTCTGAATGAAAAAAATGAAGTCATGAAATATATTTCCATTCAACAGGATCTAACAGAGTTCAAATTACTTGAACAACAGTTTCAACAAGCTCAGAAGCTGGAAGCCTTAGGTAGACTTGTGGGTGGTATAGCGCATGATTTTAACAACATGTTAGCAGGTATTATGGGCAATACTTATTTGGCTCGTTTAAAAATACAGCGAGAGAAACACGATGAAGTTGTCGATCACTTGCATGTTGTGGATCAATTGTGTGAAAAAGCTGCGGCTATGATTAAGAAGTTATTGGCCTTCGCACGCAAAGGCCGCATTGAGAAAACAACCTTTGCATTGATTCCTTTTATCACAGAAGCTGTTAGATTGAGTAAAGTTGGTACGCCAGAAGATGTGTTAATATCAGTGATACCTTCTTCGGAGGAGATATGGATACATGGTGATGCTAATTTACTTCACCAAGTCATCATTAACTTATTAAATAATGCTCGCGATGCGTTGGAAGGTGTTGAAAAGCCTTCTATTGTTGTTGAGTGTCGTATTGCTAATGCTTCTGATGCTATTCCTAAAAGCATCAAAACAAATCGCACCGCCTGTTTGACGATTTCCGATAATGACTGTGGTATCTCTAAAGAGAACGTGGAAAAAGTATTTGAACCTTTCTTTTCAACCAAGGCGGTTAATAAAGGAACAGGGCTTGGATTGGCAATGTCATATGGAGCCATACAGTCACATAATGGCGTGATTCATATCGACTCCAATGCTGAAAAAGGAACTTGTTTTTCTATTCTTCTTCCCATGACAGAAAATATTCATGACGTTGAAAGTATAAACTTAGATGCAGCGACATTGGGTAATCATGAATGTATCTTGATTGCAGATGATGATTAAATGATCCGTGAGTTAGCATTTGAGGTTTTTACGACCTTGAATTACAAATGTTATATTGCTTCAAATAGTCTGGAAGCTATTCGTTTATTTAAAGCACATGCGAGTGAAATTAATCTGGTTTTATTAGATATTGTGATGCCTGAGGTGGGTGGTATTGAAGCTGCTCGTAAAATTCAAAGTATAAAGAATGATATTCCTATCGCTTTTATGTCGGGTTATGAGAGTGGCATGTTTTCAAGTAAGCACAAAGCACCTGAAAATATGGAGGTGATAGAAAAGCATTTTAGTATTGATGTGATGAGTGCAGTGATTCGATCCTTACTGGATTTAGCTGATAAAGGTGCATCATGAATGACGTTAATAACAACCCTTCGACAAGCTCATCAATTGTAGCTGGAAGAGTCACAGCTCATTGCATGCTTAAATGACGATAGAGTGTAATGATCATGCGACTATTTCGACCATAAATAAGTTCTTTGATGATGGAGGTGGCTTGTTATATCTCCTGATAAAGAAACTTTTGCTAGGGGATGATTCTTTGATGAAAAAAATGATTTTAGCGGGACTAACATTGTGTCTTATTTCGCCTGCGGATGCCGCAGAACGTATTTCAATCGTGGGTTCGACAACGGTTTTACCTGTGATATCGCAAGCAGCAGAGGTGTATCATCAAACACATCCTGATGTGACGATCACCGTTTCAGGCGGTGGTTCTGGCGTAGGAGTTGCCTCTGTGATTCAGAAAACTGCGCAATTAGGCATGGTTTCGCGTCACACCACCGTTGAAGAACAAGCAAAGCTAAATGGTCAAGTAGATGATATTGTGATTGCTACAGATGCTGTTGCAGTGGCTGTCTCCAAAGCTGTCTATGAAAGTGGTATCCATCAATTATCGCTTGAACAAATCGCTGATATTTATCGTGGTAAGGTGCGTAATTGGAAAGATCTGGGTGGCATTGATAAGCGTATTCTAGTGATTGATAAAGAAGCATCGCGTGGAACTCGCCATGTATTTGCCAAGGCAGTATTGGGCAATACATATGCTCGGGCTGAGGGTGCATCAATTATTTCAGGCTCTAACAATGAAGAGCAGATGATTATTGCACGCAATGATAATGCCATAGGCATGCTTTCCAATGCTTGGTTAAACGACAAAGTACGTGGTATTGATATAGTCATGCATGGCAAGGCAATTGCTCCGACCATCGAACATATTCGGGATGGTAGTTATCCGATCTCACGTGGTTTACATGTATTGTTAGCGCATGCAGCCTCAAAAGAAACCAAAACGTTTGTGCAATACCTCCTTTCCGAACAAGGTCAGGCTATTGTGAGGCGGGTGGGCTATCTCCCTGTTCGCTAAACGTGTGCATATGGAAATCACATGAAACACATGGGTAACACCCCATTAGTTTATCTGCTTATCATCACTGGATGTGTGCTTGCAATCAGTTGCATATCAGTCTTGCTATGGTTTTTGGGTGATGCTTCATGGCAATTTTGGCAAGCCTTTGGTTTATCACCGTTATGGGCAGATGAATGGTATCCTTATGAATCACTTTATGGCCTCTTGCCTGCCATTATTGGCAGCTTTTGGGTCATGATCATTGCCATGATGATTGCTGTGCCATGCGGTTTATCAGCAGCCATTGTCAGCAGTGAGATATTACCGCTAAGTTGGCAGAGTTGGATACGTATGGGGATGGAAATATTGGCGGGTATTCCATCGGTCGTGTACGGACTGATTGGTTTGTGGGTACTGCTTCCGTGGTTACAAAATATATTTGATTTACTCACGGGTCATAGCCTCTTGGCAGCTGGCATGATTTTATCGTTGATGATTTTACCAACCATGATGGTGATGGCACAAGATGCCTTACGCCTCATTCCTCTTGAGCAGCGCGAAACAGCGATGAGTCTGGGTCTGAATTGGAATCAACGCTTATGCCGTATTTTATTGCCACAAGCATGGCCGGGTATTCGTTCTGGCATATTACTGGGCTTGGGTCGTGCTTTGGGTGAAACGATGGCCGTGATGCTGGTGGTGGGTTCATTGGATCGTGTGCCACAACCGATCTACAATATTCTTGAGCCAGCCCAAACATTAACCTCTCGCATTGGCAGAGAAATGGGGGAGGCAGCCTTTGGCTCTATGCATTTTTCTGCATTGATGGCTTGCGGTCTTGTTTTAGCAGCCACCGCTATCTTCTTAAGCTTATTATCACAACAGCATAGAGGCAGGTTGAATGTATGAAAATGATGTTAATCCTGCTCGCTTTGCCTGCGTTTATACTCCCTTTTTCCTGTCTGATTTATATTATTGTGCAGGCATGGCCTGCATTGAGTTGGGCATTGATTCTACCTACTGATGTCACCATCCCCCCATTGGGTGATGCCTTTTCAGGTGTGGCTAGTTCTGGGTTATGGAATCAAATTGGTGGTTCATTATTGATGATGTTTTTGGCATGCTTGTTGGCAACACCGATTGCTTTGAGTATCGCACTTTTTCACTCTCTCTGGGCGACTGTTTACCAGAAACGTATCTTGCTCTCTTTATTGCAAGTTTTACAAGGCATCCCACCCATTGTTTATGGTTTATGTGGTTTAATATTGTTAGTCCATTATTTAAACTGGGGTATCTCATTGGCAGCGGGTGGCGTGATTTTAGCGGTTGTGATTCTGCCCTTATTAAGTATGAATGCGATTCATGCTTTGGAACGTATTCCAATAGAACATACTGAATCGGCCAAAGCCTTGGGCTTAAGTCATGGTGCAGTGATTGGGCGTGTTTGGTTACCAGCAGCATGGCCAGGAATGTTAACAGGTTTATTACTCGCTATGGCACGGTCATTGTCTGAAACTGCGCCAATTTTATTTACTGCCACCGTTTTTTCTGGCATTACTTGGCCTGATTCTATTTTCTCACCAGTGACCAGTCTGCAAACCCATATTTTTTATTTGGCTCAAGAAGGCTCCAATGCCCAATCTGTTCATATAGCGTGGGCATCGGCAGTGGTTTTATTAGGTCTCATTTTATGCTTTAGTTTGAGTGCTCATTTTTTACGACGTTATGAGGGGTCTGTATGAATACCTTGCAAAAAAACATGTGCTTAGAGGTGAAATCAGCAAGTGAAGAAGCTATTAATCAGGATTCTGTTCTCAATGATGTAGAGCTTGCGCATGTCTCACTCACACTTTCAGGTAAACATATTTTAAAGAATATCTCTTTTGCGTTGCCTAATCGGGGGATCACCTCCCTGATAGGTCCATCGGGTGCAGGTAAAAGTTCATTGCTGCGCTGCTTAACATTGTTGTGTGATCACTGGCAGGGTGATATTTCAATACAGGGTTCCTCCATACGCAGATGGTCTGGTGGAGAAGATCATTTGCGCCGTCATATTGGTTTAATTGCACAAAAACCATCCGTATTTCCTACGTCAATTTATGAAAATGTGATCTTTGGCTTATCGCGAAAAGAGCGCGGGAAAGATCAATCAATATGTATCGAAGCATCGTTGAGAATGGCTGCTTTATGGGATGAAGTACATGATCGCTTGCATACGCCAGCAAACAATTTATCCATTGGCCAACAACAACGTCTTTGTCTTGCCCGTGCCTTGATACTTAAACCCAAGGTTCTATTGCTTGATGAACCCACAGCTTCGCTGGATCCTCGTTCCAAGCAGTTGATTGAAATATCCTTGCATGATTTGGCGAAAGATATGCCCCTTTTGTGCGTTACGCATGACTTAGAGCAAGCCCAACGTCTGCAAGGACAAGTGATTTTCATGTGTGATGGAAAAATAATTGAAAAGGCTACTGCCAAAGACTTCTTTCAACATCCTTCTAGGATAGAATCTCGTGAGTTTTTACGTTGGTCTGTTTGTGATTGTGGTTAACTGATGTTACGCACCTTGTTAAGAAACTTTATCATTCCCGAGTTTTCTTATTATATACCCATCCCACTTCAAGATGCAGGTTTCAGAGCTTAGGAGGGAATTCAGCTCTGCGTTACAAGGCTTGAAAAGAAGAGCTGATTTTCCTCCTAAGCTCCCGTAGGGCAAGCCGAGAAGCGTCCATCTTCTTCGTTACAAAAGCTTGGCTTAGAGCGACTAACACTGCGCTTTTAAGCCTCGAACATGAACGCTTCTCGACTTGCTGAAATCCTGCATCTTGAGGTGGAATGGGTATAAATCCATTCTTTTAAACATGTTTTCATACTGAATATAAACTAAATGTACCAACATGGATCCCCGCCTTCATGAGGATGACGTTCATTCGTTAGTTAAATCTAAGTATTTGTTGAAAAACTTGCTATTTTTTTTCAATCACGACAAGTTCAAACTGTTTTTTCAGGAGGTCTTCATGTATGCATCACACAAAAAAATAGTGGTTTTGTTTTTTATGCTACTTTTTATTTTCCCAATTGCGCTTTATGCGTCCACGCTTGAAGAAGGTCTTGCTGCGATCAAGGCGAAGGATTTTAAAACAGCTGCTGTTATTTTTAAAGCTTTGGCTGACGAAGGAAATGTAAGGGCACAGCGAAACATGGGGCATTTTTATTTTCATGGTATGGGGATAGAAAAGGATATTGCTAAGGGTATCACATGGTATCAAAAGGCTGCTGAATCAGGTGATAAGCCAGCTATGCATAATTTAGCTGTGATCTATGAAAAGGGTATGGGTACTGCGAAAGATATGTCTCGTGCGCTTGAGTGGTATCAAAAAGCCGCAAAATCGGGTTACGCGAAGTCACAATACAACCTTGGTGTCTTGTTTGCTAATGGCCAAGGTGTCAAAAAAAATGAGAAAATAGCTTTCAAGTGGTATTTAATGGCCGCAGAGCAAGGTTTGGCAGAAGCCCAAGAAAATGTCGCAGATGCTTATTGGCTAGGTCAAGGTGTGGATAAATCTGCTGAAAAATCTTTTCTATGGAACGTAAAGGCGGCAGAGCAAGGTCATATGCGTGCGCAGTTTCATGTGGGACTGGCTTATCATACAGGACAGGGTGTTAAGGCGGATATGAATGCAGCTATGCATTGGCTAGAGAAGTCTGCCCGACAAGGGCATATGGATTCGCAAGCTTTGCTTGCCTCATTATTGAAAGCGAAGGGTGATCTGAAGGGAGCTTTGCATTGGTATCATGTTGCAGCACAACAAGGCAAGCTAGAAGCTCAATATAACTTGGGTGGTATGCTTGAGCGCGGAGAAGGCTTGAAACAACCTGATTATGAGCAAGCTGTGGTGTGGTATCGTAAAGCCGCAGAGCAGGGGATGGCAAAAGCCCAAAATAACTTAGGTTCATTCTATTTTCATGGGCGTGGGGTTGTTTTGGATTATAAGAAGGCGATGAAATGGTACCTCCTAGCTGCGAAACAAGGGGCTGCTATCGCGCAATTTAATCTTGGTGCGATGTATGCGCATAGTCAGGGTGTGAAGCGAGATTTGGAGCAAGCTAAGCGTTGGTATCAAAAGTCATCGAATGCAGGTTATGAACCAGCTAAAAAGGCTTTGAAAGAAATACAATAGTAATGTGGAGGATGTTGTATGCAAATGATTTGGAACATAAAAAAAAGTTTGTCTTGTGCTGTTTTTTCTTTATTTTCTACCGATGCAGCTATGCGCTAAGCCGTTATTAGAAATTATTGATTTGGCTTGGTGTAGTGGTATTTCTAGTCATCAAAATCTTCAAGAGAGCAATAAACCCATTGGCTTTTATCGCAGTGGTCACGCACCCAAGCATGCAAAGCTTTACCTTTGGATGAAAGTGCAAGGTGGGCAAAAGGCCTTGGATCGTTTGAAGGACGGTAAAAGTTTACGCATTGTGCAGAAGTGGCAGCGTTTGGTTCATTTTCAAACTAAAACCGAGCGTATCAAGGTGTCGATTGGTAAAAAGTCTCTGAGTCAACAAACATTGCGACGTTTACAGCATGAAGTGAATGAGCGTGGTTACTTTGATTGGCGGACATGGGACAGTAAAAAGAATTTTGATGCCAAGAAATATACAGTGTCTTTTTCGGGTTACAAAAGAAAACAGTTGGACTGCCAAGATTCATTGAATTGTCCCATGGAAATAAATATTCAATAGGGAGTTTGCATGTCGAAAGACAACGTCATTGATCATACGTATTTGCACCAACATGTTGATGATGCGCAGCTTTTATTGGCCTATGCATCTGAAAATGGTTTAAGTGTTGGTCATCAAATCAGCAGTGATATCCTTGCATCTCGTTATCACTTCTATGAAGGCACCGTGGATCAAGAGGTCGAAATTCAATTTTGGAAAGCTTATGATCAGTTGGCACAAGTGATTCAGCCCGTATCCATAGAGAGCTTAAAGGCTACAAAGCTACATCCAAAGAATCATAAGCCCAGTTTTTTCGCCCGTTTAACAGGCAATGCACACCTGAGCCAAGCGCAGCATACCATTAGAAAGTATCAACTTTTGACGCTTGTTGTGTTGCTTGTTTTAATCATGGTTCAAGTTTATTGGTTAATTAACACGAAAATTGTCACAGCGATTAGTTATGACTTACCCAAGCAGAGTTCTGCTATTAAAGAAAAAGCCCTGAGTGAAATTAAAACACTATTGATCGCTGCGGATAGTGATGAGAATCATGAAAAAATAGCGGACTCTCTTGATGATTTAAAAACACTGTATGAGGATGAGTTGGCGGATATTGATAAAAGTCGTGTGGCTTATTATCAAGCGTTAAAAGTATGGTCATTGTGCCCTGAGTCGATTTGCGATACGAGTGATTTTGAAAACTCTGGTTTTGTGATGGTGCAGCAAACCACTAAATTTACTTTAGAACCCATACAGCAGTATTTGTTGCCACTGTTGTATGGGTGGCTGGGTGCTTTGGCTTATGTGTTGCGTAGCTTAACACGTGAGATTAGTGAAATTACCTATACCAGCGAATCGCGAGAGCACTATCGACTCAGGATTCAGCTGGGTGCTTTATCGGGTTTGGCGATTGGCTGGTTTTTATTGGGTGATTCTGGTGGGCAAGCTGAGCTTGGGGGCTTATCGGCTTTGGCCATTTCCTTTGTCGCAGGTTATAGCGTGGAACTATTGTTTTCAGTCATGGATAAAATGGTTGAGTCTGTACGCAAGTCCGTGGGTTCATAGTCTGTATGATGATATGACATGAATAAAGAGCCGTTACCTTCTGTTGTTAGAGCCATTACCAACACCTAAAGAGGATCCCATCGACATATGCAGTTTCATCATACTTTGAGAGTCACTGAGTTTAAGTCGAACCTGTTCACAGCTACGGCTTGCTGAGGATTCCATGTTAAACTCAGCTTTATCCGCGCTGGCATGAAAAAAAATGTCAACATGTTAGATGTCTTTTTCGTAACTACTCAGCCCTTGCTAAATCCAGTTAATTGATAAGAGTTAAAGAGGTTGTCGATGGAATAAACGGAATGCCCTTAAAGGCATCATTGATCACATCATAGGCATTCATTTTATTTTTACGTGCGGTGGATATATAGCCACGAATATTGGCAAAACGTTGAGCACCCTCAAGCGTTCTGAAGCAACCAGAGACTTTTTGTTTAACTTTAATCATACGCACGTCTTGCTCCGCCAAATTATTGATAAAGGGAACTTGAAAGTCATACATGAACAACAGCACTTCTGTTTTATATCCACGAAATCGATTAAGTAAATTTTGAGCTGGAGTCTGTTTACAGCAATCACATTTTTTTGTTTTGTTTCTCATCAAGTGGTGAATATGGGTTAGATTCATAGTAGGCTGTCGAAATCTACCTTATTCGCCCACATTTAAAGATCCCATCTTTTGGCTATAAAACTCAGTTCTTTTTCTTCGTATAGTATAAGGTATATTTTCTTCATCCCACGCTTGCAAGTCATGATGGCGGACCAATGACAATGATTGCTGAAAACTGATTTCACTCCTTTTGCCGCAAAGAGCAGGTATCAACAAAACTGTCCGATTCATATCTGCTCGGGGACTTCGTTCTATAGCATATTTGAACTTCCCGAATAATGATTCAATAATATCGCTGCTAACTAACAGTGGTAATTTTATCTTTTCTTGAATTTCATCGTGTTTCTTCAACCAACTAAATAAT
>JAUZRG010000070.1 GCA_030950585.1 Mariprofundaceae bacterium
CGGGTGGTGCTTTATCCGCGCTAGCTACAACTGATAATATGGTTTACACCGCAACGTTTACGCCCACTGTCAACAGCACGGCCGCAGCCACGATTGATGTTGCCGCAGGTACATTCACCAATGCAGCGACAAACCCCAACCCAGCTGCGACCCAGTTAGGCATGACGGTGAATACAAGTGTGAGTGTAAACGTGGTTGTGTTTGATTTGGTCGACGGAGTAAGTTCGAGTCACAGCGGTCGGACGTTTGATGCTGCTTTAAGTTACGACATATATGTGGTAGTTGATCCAGTGTGGTCATGGCTGAATACATCGCCGGTAGCGTTGAGCGTGGGAACTTGGGGTATGTGGACAGGCGGAACTAACCTAGGGGCTGATGATAATGTGCACGTGACGGTGAAGGGAGGGTTGGTGAATTCTGTCGTCGGGGGAACCCGCGGTGGAGGAGTAAGCAGGGTTGGTTGGTACGGCACGGCCATGAATATCTTCTCTGGTTTTTCAAGGTCAGCCCCAGGAACCCCTAGTATGTCCTCTATCGCCGGGGTTGCACGAACGGGTACGGTTTTTAGGCAATCAGCTGGTAGTTCCTCGTCATCAAACGTAACAGTTTGGAACGGATCAGCGCCCAGGTCATTGTTTGCGGGGAAGAGTGCTACATTTTTCACCAACCTCCCAGCTGGAATCCTCACAAGTCAGGGTTTGGTTTGAGCGCGTTCGAGGCTAAGCATGTTATCGGTAGTGAAACTGTTAAGCAGGTTTTCACCCACCGTAGCCAGTGTTGTTTATACTTCGCCACCCGTCGCAGAAGGTCTTGTTGTGAGAGCTTCTGCTTACGGGCTTGCTCGTAAAGCTGGCGGAGTTTGAGCTTGTGGTTTTCTAGTGAACGCACAGACACACCCACAATGCCTGTGTGATTGAGTTGAAAGCCTAACCAGTCAAAGCCTTTGTTGGTTCGACCGATGAAGGTTTTGTCTGGGTGTTGTTCAAAGCCAAAGTGGTTGAAGAACTGATTCAGTT
>JAUZRG010000071.1 GCA_030950585.1 Mariprofundaceae bacterium
AAAGGTCTTCTTCAGCAGATGTTTGTGTGAGGTAATGAAGTGAGCAAAGCGAATAAAGCACCCCAAAGTGAACAGCTTTTAGAAAATGCCCTGATTGCGCAGCTTGGCACGTTGGGTTACGCCTTTGTGGCCATTCCCAATGAAGTTGCACTCAAAGCCAACCTGAAATCTCAGCTTGAAAAGCATCATAAAACCACTTTTTCGGATGCTGAATTTCAAAAAATCCTGCATCACTTGGATAAGGGCAATGTGTTTGCACGGGCGAAAACCTTACGTGATCAGATGTGCCTTAGCCGTGATAATGGGGAAAGCTTTTACCTGAACTTTATGACGCAAAATGAGTGGTGCCAAAATGAATATCAGGTCACCCATCAAATCACCATCGAGGGCAGTTATCAAAACCGTTATGATGTCACGCTTTTGGTGAATGGTTTGCCACTGGTGCAAATTGAACTCAAACGGCGTGGTCTCGAACTCAAAGAAGCTTTTAATCAGGTCAACCGTTATCAACGCCATTCATTTGGCGCGAGCAATGGCTTGTTTCAATATGTGCAGCTTTTTGTAATCAGTAATGGTGTGAATACCAAGTATTATGCCAACAATCGCAATCAATCCTTTAAGCAAACATTCTACTGGGCGGATGTTGATAATAACCCCATCAAACGCTTGGATGCCTTTGCCAAAGTCTTTTTGGAGAAGTGCCAAGTTTCCAAGATGATGAGCAAGTACATTGTGCTCAATGAGACCGATAAAATTCTCATGGTGTTGCGTCCTTATCAATATTATGCGGTGGAAGCCATTGTGAATAAGGTCAAAAGTAGTCGAAACAATGGCTATATCTGGCACACCACTGGCTCAGGAAAAACACTGACCTCCTTTAAGGCTGCTCAAATTCTGATGGACTTGCCCAAAGTGCATAAGGTGATGTTTGTGGTTGACCGTAAAGACCTTGATTACCAGACCAACAAAGAATTTAACGCTTTCTCTAAGGGTAGTGTGGATGGCACAAGTAATACCCATGCTTTGGTGAAACAACTGAGTGGTGATACCAAACTGATTGTCACGACGCTACAAAAACTAAATACAGCAATCAGTAAAAACCGTTATGAGAAGGCAATGGAACCGCTCAAAGATAAACGGATTATTTTTATTTTTGATGAATGTCATCGCAGTCAATTTGGTGATACGCATAAACGCATCAAGGCATTTTTCAATACGCCGCAGATGTTTGGTTTTACAGGCACGCCGATTTTTGCTGATAACGTTGCTAAGAATCAACATGGCAAACGCACCACCAAAGACTTGTTTGGTGAGCGCTTACATAAATATGTGATTACCGATGCCATTCGTGATGAGAATGTGCTCAAGTTCAGCATTGAATATGTGGGCAAGTATAAGAAGAAAGATCATAGTGAAAATGCCATCGACATCGAAGTGGAAGGTGTGGATACCCAAGAGTTGATGGTGTCGCCCAAGCGGTTGAATAAAATTACCGACTACATCATTGCCAATCACGACCGCAAAACGCATAGCAAGGCTTTCACGGCCATGTTCTGCGTGAGTAGCGTGGATGTTTTGACCAAGTATTATGATCTGTTTCAAGCCAAGAAAGAGGCGGGTGAGCATCAGCTAAAAATTGCCACCATCTTCAGCTATACAGCCAATGAAGATGATCAGGATGCCAATGGTTTGATTGATGATGTTGATCCGCTTGATGGCTTAAGCGAAGGCAAGGTTTTAAACCTGCATAGTCGTGATAAACTGGAATCGTATATTGCTGATTACAACAAGATGTTTGGCACCAAGTTTTCGACCAAAGACAGCCAATCCTTTTATAATTATTACAACGACATTGGCAAACGTGTGCGCGCAAGACAGGTGGATGTGTTGCTTGTGGTGAATATGTTTTTGACGGGCTTTGATAGTAAGCCGTTGAACACCATGTATGTTGATAAGAATTTGAAACATCATGGCTTGTTGCAAGCTTACTCACGCACCAATCGCATTCTGAATGAAAAGAAATCGCAGGGAAATATTGTCTGTTTTCGCAACCTGAAAAAAGCGACTGATGCTTCTATTGCACTTTTTTCCAATGTGGATGCCAAAGACACCATCATCATGGAACCCTATGAAGATTATGTCAGCCAATTCAATCGGGCATTTGTGCTGCTTCTCGGCATTGCCCCAACGGTGGATAGTGTCAATGCACTGGTGAGCGAAGAAGACGAATTGGCATTTATCAAAGCCTTTCGTGAATTGCTGCGTGTTCGCAATGTGCTCATTACATTTGCTGATTTTAGCTTTGATGATTTGGACATGATGGAGCAAGCCTTTAACGATTATCGTAGCAAGTACCTCGACTTGTACGATAAGGTGAAAAGCAATCACGAGCTGGATAAGGTTTCCATTCTTGAAGATGTCGATTTTGAGTTGGAACTGATTCACCGTGATGAAATCAATGTCATTTATATTTTGAGCTTATTGGCCAAGCTTAAAGGTCAGGATGACGACACTGCGGGTCAACAACGCAAAGCGATTCTTGATTTGGTGGCGGGGGATGCCCAGCTACGCAGCAAACGTTCATTGGTTGAGAAATTTATTCTTGAAAACCTGCCCGATGTGAAAAATAGCGATGCTGTGGCTCAAGCTTTTTCTGATTATTGGCATGAAGAGAAACAAGCTGCCCTTGCCAGTATCTGCCATGACGAACAGTTAAACGTTGAAAAGGTAGAGATGATGATTCATCAGCATCTATTCACTGAGATCACGCCACTCAGGGATGAGGTCGTTGCAGCGATGCTGCATAAACCAAAATTGATGCAACGCAAAAAGCTGGCGCAACGTGCCTTGGATAAAATCATGGGTTTTATTGAAATATTTTTGATAGATGCGCCAGAATAGGTCAGGTATACACCTTTAATGACATAGTACTTGACAACCCCCCCACTATTCCCTGACTTTTCGCCACTTCATGATTATTTTTTGCAGGAGACATTCTTGATGACAAGCGCACATCAGGCGATTGCACAGCTGCAAGCCTATATTGAAAAACAAATTATTGGTCAGAGTGAATTGGTCAATCGACTTATGATTGCTATTCTTGCTGATGGTCACTTATTGGTGGAAGGCGCACCGGGTTTGGCCAAAACACGCGCCATTCATATGTTGAGTCAGGGCTTGGAAGGGGATTATCAGCGTATTCAGTTCACGCCTGATTTGTTGCCCGCTGATTTAACAGGGACAGAAATCTTTCGCCCCAAAGAAGGCACCTTTCATTTTCAGTCTGGGCCTTTGTTTCATAATATTATTTTAGCCGATGAAATTAACCGAGCACCCGCAAAGGTGCAGTCTGCATTGTTGGAAGCAATGGCAGAACGACAAGTGACCGTAGCATCGGTCAGTTATCCTTTGCCTGAGATGTTTTTGGTGATGGCAACGCAAAACCCTTTGGAACAAGAAGGCACTTACCCTCTACCCGAAGCACAGCTCGATCGCTTTTTATTGAAAGTTAAAATTGATTACCCTGATGCTGTGGCTGAACGTGCTATTTTGGCTTTGTCTCGTCGAGAAGCCGCGCAGAAAGAGCCTGTGGAAGAAGCTGTAGAGCTTAAACAAGAACATATTTTTGCAGCTCGTCAAGAAGTGCTCAATGTGTATATGTCGGATGCTTTGGAAGAATATTTAATCCAAATTATCATGAGCACACGCAATCCCGCTTTGTATGGCGATGATTTGAAAGCATGGCTGGAATATGGGGCAAGTCCGCGTGCCACCATTGCTTTGGATCGTTGTGCACGCGCCCATGCTTGGTTGGATGGTCGTGATTATGTGACACCGCTTGATATTCAAAGCTTGGCTTATGATGTGTTGCGTCATCGCATTATTCTGAGTTATGAGGCTGAAGCTGAAGGTGTTGACCCTGATACTTGGATTGGTGAACTCATCACACGGATAGCTATCCCTTAATATGGAAAAAGATATTTTCTCAGTCAGCATTCAAAGCTTATGCCGCTTGAGTGTCGTGGCGAAATCGTTGACGTTATTACCCACCCATATTCGCTCTAGCCAAAATGGTCAGTATATCTCGCCTTTTAAAGGCCGTGGTATGGAATTTGATGATGTACGGCTGTATCAGCAAGGCGATGATATTCGTCATTTGGATTGGCGCATCACGGCGCGTACAGGCAAAGCCCATAGTAAATTGTTTCGTGAGGAACGCTGTCGGCCTGTGTTGTTGTGTGTGGATTATCGTCAACCTATGTTTTTTGCGACCCGTGGTGCATTTAAGGCGGTGCAAGCAGCCCATATGGCTTCGTTGTTTGCATGGGCAGCTTTGGGGCAAAGCGATCAAATCGGTGGGGTCATTTTTTCGGAAACACGTCATGATGAAGTGCGTCCTCAGTTGGGGCGCAAGGCAGCCATGCATCTGTTGAAGCGTTTGAGTGATGCGCATTATTGGGCAGAAGACCGTCAAACATTCAGCCCAGAACAATCAAGCCAAGCCCTGCAAGAAGCTTTAAATCGACTTTATCGGGTGGCGCATGTTGGTAGTTTGCTGGTGATCGTCAGTGATTTTCGCCATATGACTGAGATGGCATTCAAGCATTTAAGCTTATTGGCACGTCATCATGATGTGATCATCGTGTTTATGTATGATGAATTAGAAAAAACATTACCAGAAAGAGGTTTTTTGCAAGCAAGTGATGGTGTGAACCAAGTATCCTTTGATTGCGCGCGTTTGCATCAAGCGCATGCCACGGCTTTTGAACAGCGTTATGAGCATATGAAGACCTTTTGCCAACGTCACCGTCTGTTTTTTCTCGCCTGTGCAAGCGATGATGATGTGCTTACTTTGTTGCAAAAGCATTTGAGGCATCGTCGCTAATGAAGCTTGAATTGCGTGATATTCATTTACCTGAATCCGATATGCTTTGGTGGCCACTGGCCACAGGTTGGTATTTTTTACTGGCTATTCTTTTATTGCTGATCGTGGCCGTTGTTTTTTGGCGCAAACGAACGCCCAAGAAACCACAAGTGAAGGCTAACTTGGCGATGCATGATGTTTATTTGGCTTATGTAAAACATGAAGACCAACACCAGTTTATGCAAGATATGTCCATTATGATGCGGCGTGTGTGTTTGCGTTATTTTCCAGCGGAGGAAGTCGCTTCTTTGCATGGGAAAGCATGGTTGATGTGGTTGGATCAAAGCACAGACGGTCAAGTTTGTTTCTCGTCTGGGATTGGCCAAAGCCTTGAGTCTGGCCCTTATAACCGCCAGCAAGATGTTGAGGTAAAAGAACTTCACGATCTTTGTCGGCAGTGGCTTGACGTGATTGAGCGTAAGACATGCTAGAGTTTATTTGGTTGTGGGTGTTTGCACTGATACCTTTACCCCTATTAATCTATTTTTTACCCCCCATACAAAAGCAACGTGCCTTGCTTTATATCCCCTTTGCCCAAGAATTTTCTGATACGGTCGTACCGAGTATGGGGAAAAAACATTCGCCTTTATTGTGGTTAGCCATGTTGGTTTGGCTCTTGTTGCTTGTGGCGGCAGCGCGTCCACAGTGGGTGGGCGAGGCTGTGGACATACCACGCAGTGGGCGTGATTTGATGTTGGCTGTGGATTTATCAGGCTCGATGCAAGTCAAAGATTTTGAGTTGGGCGGGCAAATGGTGGATCGTTTAGAAGCGATCAAAGCTGTAGCAGGCCAATTTATTCAACAGCGTGAAGGTGACCGTTTGGCTTTGATTTTATTTGGTGAACAAGCTTATATTCAAACGCCTTTAACTTTTGACCGTCAAACCATTCATATTTTGCTCAATGAGGCTGTGATTGGCATGGCAGGTCAAAAGACAGCCATTGGTGATGCCATTGGTTTGTCTCTGAAACATTTGGATGAGAAACAACGTGAACAGCGGGTGCTTATTTTATTAACCGATGGTGCCAATACTGCGGGTGAGGTTTCACCCAAAAAAGCAGCCTCTTTGGCCGCCGAAGCGGGTTTGACGATTTACACCATTGGTGTGGGTGCTGATAAGATGATGGTGCAAACCTTGTTTGGTCGTCAGCAAGTGAATCCCTCGGCTGATTTGGATGAAAAGACTTTACGTGAAGTGGCAGAAAGCACGGGTGGTCGTTATTTCAGAGCCAAGGACACGGCTGGATTGGCCGCTATTTATGCATTGCTGGATGAGCTGGAGCCTGTGGCACATGAGCAAGAAACATTCCGTCCTCACATGGCATTGCATGTGTGGCCTTTAACTGCCGCTCTTTTGTTCTTTGTGTTGATGTTGAGTCTGCGAGTCCGTCATGCCTGATTTAAGTTTGTTTCACTTTTTACGCCCTTGGTGCTTGCTGCTTTTGGTGCCCATGTTTTTTTGGTTGCGTTGGTTGTTGTCTGCCAAGCATCAAACAGATAACGATTGGCAAGGCTTGTGTGATCCTATCTTACTGAAAAAACTATGTATTCAACCTGTGAAGCAGCAACAAAAAAAACCGACTTGGCTGTTGTGGTTGGGTTGTGTGTTGATGGTATTGGCATTGTCAGGACCCACATGGCAACAATTGTCTCAACCCGTTTGGCGCACAGAGTCCGCTTTGGTGATCTTATTGGATGTGTCTCGCTCAATGGATGCCACAGACATGCAGCCGAGCCGTTTGCAGCGTGCAAAATATAAAATAACCGATATTTTGAAGCAGCGCAAAGAAGGCCAAACAGCCTTGGTGGTGTTTGCTGCTGATGCTTTTAATGTCAGCCCACTTACACAAGACAATGATACCTTATTATCCCTCTTGGCAGGGGTGACAACGGATATTGTGCCCAACCAAGGTAGTCGCCCAGATAAAGCGGTGTTGCAAGGTTTGGCTTTATTGAAACAAGCCAATGTTTCTCATGGTCATTTATTATTGCTCAGTGATGGGGTGGAAATAGATGTCATGGCAGAGGCGATGTCTGAATTGCGTCATCAAGGCAGTCAGCTTTCCGTGATTGGGGTGGGAACAAGCGAAGGCGCACCGATTCCACTGCAAGAAGGTGGGTTGCTCAAAGATAAGTCAGGAAATATTGTCTTACCAACAGTGGATACGCAGGCCTTGGCCGAGCTGGCACAGCTAGGTGATGGCTATTTTCAAATGGCAAGATCCGATGATTTGGATATACAACCTTTCTTGAGTGTAGGCGTGTCTGAATTAAGTGAGGAAAAAGAAGAGATGCAATCCGATCAATGGCTTGATGTTGGTTTTTGGTTGGTTTTTCCTTTGCTGTTTTTGATGTTGTACAGCTTCAGGCGTGGGGTTTTGGTGATCGCACTGTGCGTGTGTTGTCAGACTTATGAAGTACAGGCTGGCACATGGGATGATTTGTGGAAAAATGATGATCAGCAAGCCATGAAATCCTTTCAAGATGGGGATCATGCGGGCGCTCAAAAACAATTCAAAGACAATCAATGGAAGGCCAGTGCCGCTTATAAAGCAGCTGACTACCAGCGTGCATTCGATTTGTTGAAATCAGAACCAAGCGCGGATGCTGCTTACAACCGTGCCAATGCCTTGGCGCAGATGGGGAAACTCGAAGAAGCGATTCATGCCTATGATCAGGCTTTGAGCTTAAGCCCTGAACACGAAGATGCGGTGGCCAATCGCGAAGCCGTTCAGAAAGCTTTAGAGCAACAGAAGAAAGATGAAGGTGAAGACGGCGAAGAAGGCCAGAAAGGCGATGACGGCCAAAAAGGCGAAGACGGCCAAAAAGGCGAAGACAGCCAGAAAGGCGAAGAGGGCCAGAAAGGTGAAGACGGCCAGAAAGGTGAAGACGGCCAGAAAGGTGAAGACGGCCAGAAAGGTGAAGACGGCCAGAAAGGTGAAGACGGCCAGAAAGGTGAAGACGGCCAGAAAGGTGAAGACGGCCAGAAAGG
>JAUZRG010000072.1 GCA_030950585.1 Mariprofundaceae bacterium
CAATACCTTCGCCAAAAACAGCTATTTTTAAATGCCATTAACCATGAATTTCATTGAGATTTGGTCAATCAGTCCCCTAATAAAAATAGCATCGGTCTTTTCGCTACATAATTTTAATGTGCTAAGCACCTGTTTTCGAGCTAGAAACCAGACTTTTAGGTCATGAACACTTTGCCCTATTTTATCGTTGTTTTTGGCGATGAGTGCATAACTCATATTGACCATAAACATCGAAAAACTGGCGCTATTGCGCACCTTGTTCTCGCGCACGACCATGAAATCTTCCAGCCCCCAATACTGCTTTGCATCACGGAAGTTGAATTCGATTTGATAGCGTAGGCTGTAATACTCCACAATCTTGTCCACTGCTAGATCAAGATCGGAACTAAATAAAATCACATGACCGACTTTTCCACTATCGATTTTAGTCTTTCGAATAATCACTATATTGAGCGCATCGGGAAATTTTTTGTGTCGTGCCTGAACCTGAAACATCTCTACGAGAGTGCCATCTTTTTGCTCGCTGCTTATAAGGTATTCAGCGGGAATATTTTTCGGATCAAAACGATCGCCATACACACGCTTGCGCCCCCGTCCTGAATATTCACCCTGCCATGGGATGTAAAGTTTTGAGCCACGGCGTAGCTTGGAAATAAGATAAAGTCCGACTCGGGATGTCATTTGCACAGCGAAGTTATTACCAAACTCACCATCAAACAAAAAGTACGTGGGTTTGCTGTTGCCTTTGGACATCATACCTAGAACTTCAGCTATTTTATCCTGTGTAAATTGCATATATTTCGATAACTTAACGTCGCGACGGTTGATGTTCTTACTGCCTTTTTTACGACCTCTCTTTCCTGCTTCTACATCTTTTCTTGTAGTGCTACTATCTTTGTTATCGTCTTGTTTTTGGCGATATTTTGAGCAACCACGGAGTTTATCTTTTACCAATTGATGCATCACTAAAGGAAATGAGCGATGGTGTTTCACGCTGATTACACTGATACACAAAAAGCACATGCTAGGTACAACTTGATTTTGAATCGAAGAGAAAAAGCGATCAACACCAAACGTTTCTTTACCGCTTTTAGTCACTGTTGCTTCATCTCCTGCAAGTATACGAACTTTTTCAAAACGCATTAAAAATTTATCCACAATACTCCAGTTGATCTCTTTCCATGGAATGTCTTGCAGGCCTAAAAAACGTTGTATTGTGCGATAACTACCACCTTCCACCGACCACCGTGACATGCCGAGCATCGTTACTCGCCCCGTCATCGAAAGTATAGCTTAGGCAAGAACTGAGAGCTGTCGGAATGTTTTTGCATCCAAAAGGTTGCGAGCTGATGAAAGAATGTGCATGATTTTGTTCATGGGTATCTACCGTGCTTTATTGTTTTATTTCCTGAAAAAAATTAAAGACTCGGGTTCGATAGATTCCCTATCAATTTTGGCGAAGGTATTGTATATCACAATAAGGAGCACCATCATGCAACAACCCAAAGAAATATATCAAGCTGGCATTCATCCCATTGTTGCGGAAATATCATTTGATGCGATCAAATGGAAACTATCCGAATCTTCAGAATCTAAAATCACAACGAAACGCTGTTTACTGGCAGAGCAGGAATACCGGCGCTATCTCACACTTAAAAAACTTTATCCAAATATTGAACTTGTTCCCAATAAACTTGTCGATGAATTTTGGCATGCCCATATTCTTGATACCAAAGCATACCATGACGATTGCAATAAGATCTTCGGTTATTATATTCATCATTTTCCTTACTTTGGTATTTATGGAGATGATGACTATCAAAACCTTGTAACCTCTTTTGAGCAAAGCAAACAACTTTATGAAAAACATTTTGGGGCTTATCCAGACCAACTCGATAATGCTTCTCGTTGTGCCGACCATGCTTGCCATGCACCATCTACATGTGCGTGTCGCTCTCCTGGAACATGTAAATAAATTTCTATAGGGAGCTTCACAATGAAAAAATACAGCAGCGATAAAGAAATAAACCTTTTAGTTAACCGCTTAATCTCTGGTACTGGGCTTCAGTGATTCCCCGTATTCACCAAAGGCTCATGCTTGTTAGAGTGTGGGCATGACATCTTCCCAAAAATTAAGTTGCCCCTGCTGTTTAGGCTTGAAGCTTAAAACACACAAAATTTATACGACGAAA
>JAUZRG010000073.1 GCA_030950585.1 Mariprofundaceae bacterium
GGGTAAAAGAGGGTTAGCAAGTAATCTAAAAATGTAGGGTGCAATAACCAACGGGCATTGCACCGTGTAAACTCCACGATACCAAATGACTTTATTTTAGCTGATAAATTTTGGTGTAATGCCTTTCAGTTATTACACCCTACTACAGATTACTCGTTAATATAATGAGGGACGGAAAGCATGGCGACAATATACATATATGGATATGACCTTTTCAAGCATGTTATCTGGTTAGATAGCATCTGGATATGGACAAAGTCTATGTGTTCGTTAATATCCGAAGCATGTTATGCAGAAAACCATGTAACTTCATTGTTAGACGAATTTAATTATTAATGGAGAGAAAAATGACCGAACAAGAAAAGTGGGTTCAAACTATTCAAGATATTGCAACCGAGCAAGAATATTCAATAGCAAATGAAGATAATTTAAAATTTCAGATCTTCATAGATCGCTGGAATGCAGTAGCATATCAAATTTGGAACAATAAAAGTTCAGGATATATTGAAGTCTCTCAATGGGAAGGAAATTCTGAAGATGAGTCTACATATGGGCGTGGTGTATATTCATTGCGTAGTTTCAGTGATGTAATTCATTTTTGTAATATTTTAATTTCTAGCGCAAGTATACGTGCCAGAAGACGTGTATAGTTATTTACACTCGTCTAACAATGCAATTTCAGGGGACGCAAAAAGCCGCGCCCCTGAATTGCGGCGTTATATTGCTCAATTCCACACACGGTACCAAAGAGGATAAATGTTAATGGAATTATCAGATTTAACACAAAAAAGGCGCGAACATATTCAATCGTGTCGTGACAATAATGATAATTCACATGAAATAATTGCTGGTCTGTATTCTGATCCTTCCCATTTTATTTATGAGCTTCTACAAAATGCTGATGATGCAGGCGCGTCAGAAATCATGTTCCGATTAACATCGCAAGCACTATCAATTATTCATAACGGCAAAAAACCATTTGATTTTGATGATGTTGATTCAATCACAACCGTTGGGTCGTCAACAAAAAAAGATGATGTCAATTCAATTGGTACATTTGGGGCAGGCTTTAAGTCTGTATTTGCAATTACAAAGATGCCAAGCATTCACTCGGGTGACTACCACTTTCAAATTGTTGATTTGATTATCCCAGAAGCAATACAGCCAAAGAATACTGAAAAGCAACGAACGGAAATTATCCTACCCTTTAACCACCCTGATATTTCAAGTGACAATGCCTACAAACAAATTTTTAATCGACTAAAAAGCTTAGAATCCGAGTCACTGTTATTCCTGCACAATATAAAAGAGATTCAATGGGAAACTGAATCCGATAGTGGTCATTATTTATCAGAAATTAAAGATAATAGGGCAAGTTTGATCTCGCAGGTTAATGGTGAAGACAGCCTGATTGAGTTTTTTTTAACCACAAAAAATATTGAAGTAGATAGTGTTAAGTTAAATATTGTCGTCGCTTATCGGTTGGATAGTGATGGAAAGATAATTCCAGTGCATGATTCAAAACTATTTGTATTTTTTCCTACGAATGAAAGAACAGGGTTACAGTTTTTAGTTCATGCACCATATAAAACAACTCCCAGCAGAGAATCTATACCTTTCGTTGATAATCAAAATCAAACTATTACTGCCGCACTGTCTGATCTTGTTGCAGAAAGCATCATGGATTTAAAAAATAGTAATTTACTGAGTGTTGATGTTTTATCAATGCTTCCAATTGATTCCGAGAACAATCACCCTTTGTATAGCTCTACATTTCATAAAGTTAAAGCGACACTTGAAACTGAATTGCTTTTGCCAACATCGAATGGAGATTATTCAAGTGCGTCTAATACAATTTTAGCAAGAGAAAGAGAGCTAACCAATCTATTGGGGAATGCAGATTGCACACAACTTTTTAATAGGGAATTATGGCTAAGTACTCATATTACATATGATAAAACGAGAGAATTAAGGGATTATTTGACTGCCGAGTTAGATATACCAGAAATTACCTTCCAAAAATTCTGTTCCGAAATTACCGAGGGATTTATCAAAACCAAACCTGATAAATGGATTGTTGAATTTTATTCATGCATCACAAAAAACAAGGCGTTATATAGGCTTGGTTCGAGCCACCAGAACAAGGGTATTCTGCGTCAACGTCCAATTATTCGGCTGGAAGATGATTCACATGTTTGTCCTGAAAACAGTTCGGGGGAACTACAGGTTTACTTACCACCAAAAGGGCAGTCTAAATTCACGACAGTAAAAAGGGGTTTAGCGGAGGCCGCAGAAGCTTACGAGTTCCTAACGAGCCTTGGACTTGAGGTGCCAAATAACATCGCGGAGATAAAGGAATTCATTATTCCAAAATACCAAGGTTCATCTATTGAGTTGGGTGAGTACAGAGATGACTTTAAGAGAGTGCTAGACCTATGGTTAGAGGCTGATGAGTATCGAAGGAGAGAGATTTCCGACCTATTAAGGGAAACCCAGTTCATTCGTTGCGAAAACCAAAAGGCTGGCATCGAATACCAATCAGCAAATGACGTGTATTTTAAGACCGAAAAATTAACAGCATGGTTTAACAACAATACGCAGAATGGTATATATTTCTTAGAATCGACTGTTGATCTATCAGAAGATGGCAGAAAATTTTTTGAAAGCTTAGGCGTAAGATATGACTTGAAAATGCCTGGCACAAAAGACGTTCGGGTTAATGATTTTGGAAAGCATGAAAGAAGCGTCAATGGGTTTAATCCAGCTTTTAATATTCATGGATTAGAATTTTCTTTATCTGATATGACTTTTGATCGCTCTGTATTGTTGTGGTCACTACTATTAAAAAACGCCAATAAGCTAAAAGGATATATAGAAACAAGGACAAATCAGAACCATCCATATAACAAGGGCGAAGAAAAAATATCAAAGGCTATGCAATGTTTGGGTAAATATTCGTGGTTATATGATAGGAACCAAGAAAAAATTTCATTGCCTGTTGATAAAATTACGATTGATGACCTAAGCGATAAGTACCAAAGAGAAGAAGATAATATTGAAAGGCTCGTC
>JAUZRG010000074.1 GCA_030950585.1 Mariprofundaceae bacterium
GGTAAGGTGCGTATGAATAAGGGTTGCGGTATTCGTGAACGTAAATCATGGCGGATCCTGCTTCTATCGTCTGGTGAACACTCTATTCCTGATTACATTGCCGAAGGTGGCCAAACGGCCAAAGGTGGCCAACTGGCAAGGTTGGTGGACATTCCAGCAACCAAGCTTTTTAAAGAACGTGAAGAAGCCGACAGGATGAAGGTTGCTTGTGCTGATTATTTCGGCACGGCGGGGGTTCACTTTCTTTCATTGCCTGAGGTCATTGAAGACTTCAAAGCAGCATGGAAAACCTTTGGTGCGGACAGTATCGGCGAAGCAGAAAGCAACATTGCAGGGCGTGTTCGTGATCGGTTTGCACTGGTGGCTTGTACTGGTGAGCTGGCCATTCAATCCAATATTCTGCCATGGAAAAAAGGCGCAGCTCTTGAGGCTTGCAAGCATGCTTATGCTTTATGGTTGGATAGTGCCAGTGCAAGCAGTGAATCAAGCCGTGGGGTTCAAGGTGTTAAGGCGTTTATCCTACAAAGTGCAAGCCGCTTTGAAGAATGCGCCGCTGAAACCCCTCATAACCGTGCTGGATGGGTGCGTGAAAACCGCTACCACTTCACCCCCGCTGCATTTAAAGAAGCGTGCAATGGGTCAAATGATAAGGGCGTGATGAATGAACTTGATGAGCTGGGCTTATTGGTAAAGGCACGAGCTGACAGGTTAGGAAACAGGATTAGAGTGAATGGAAAGCTAACTTCTGTTGTGAGTGTATCAGATGATATTTTGAGCAAATAAGCATGAAAAAAGTTGCATTGTTTGTGATTCAGTAACCGAAAAAAAATAAAAAGTTTGAAAAACTACGGTGAACACGGTGAACAACGGTGAACAGCCCTAGGCGCATAAAGGATTTTTAAGCTTTCAAAATGGTGAACATACGGTGAACAACGGTGAACATGTGGCACTCATTTATTGCATTGTTTGCTATAGTGTTCACCAAATGGTGAACACGGTGAACGGATGGTGAACAGCAAAAAGCCATATTTCCGTAGGTCTGTTCACCGTGTTCACCGTGTTCACCGTCGTTTTCTGAACTTTTAAAAAAAACAGAGAGAGTAAAAAAATAAATTGTTATTATTACGGCATACAGGAGCTATGCACTATGAAGACTCAATCAATATCAGCACCTCTTTTTATTCATGACCCTTATCCTTACTTTAAAGCCCACATCCTTGCGAAGTACACGAAAGCCGAAGAGCTAAAAGGCGACCTTCCCGAAGTTGCTGAACTTCTTAGCCTAGAAAAAGCTATTCAGTTGGGCATGAGCATGGGTTTTGGTGACTTTTACCTTCGCCGCTGGACTGATGACAAAAGCCAGTGGTCTGACCCCATGCACATGATTGTTGAAGTTTTAGGGCTTTACGATGCAAGAAAAGTGATAAATCACTTTAGTGGATGTCAAATTTCATTTGCAGGTTGTTATTCGGTAATGCTCAAGGCACGTGATCAAGACATTATTAATAGCACCGACTCGGTTCAAAATATAGCAGTTAGGTATGGGCTGCATAGAAACCGAATTATGAGAATTAGAAACAGAAAAAACAATAAATGATTGTGGCCTTTTTCCTGCATTGCGCACCTCAACCATTCAATGAATTTCAAGCCTTAAAAAATGGCCATGAAACGACGCTTCATAGGCTTGTGATTTGATACCATGAGAAACAGCGCACCGCAGCCGCCCTTCAATGAGGGGCGAACCTACAAAAAACACCCCTTTCTTGCTCTTGGTTGGTACTGTGTTTTTCTGCGGTGCGCACCTCACTACAGATGGCCGCCATTCATTGCGCTATTCAATGCGCAGGCGCAATGAGGGGCGGATTCACAAAACAGCCCCCTTTTCAGCTTAAAAAACCCCTAAACTTTCACCTTTTCCTGTGGTGCGCACATCAAGCCAAATAACCGCCCTTCAATGGTGTGCGGTTTAGGTGAAAAACAGCACTTAAAGCCATGTGTTTGCCGCTGTGGTGCGCATGAATGGCCATGTGTTTGCATCCTTTGTTTTATGGCTGATTTATTGCAAGAATATTTCCACCAAATCACAAGGAGTTTTGAAAATGAATATTGAAAAAATACACACTAAGCTTGAAGACCTTGGCAGCCGTTTATTTTGGCCAGTCATTTGGTCATGTGTTGCCGTCATTATTGTATGTGGTGCATTGCTCTATTGGTCAACGCTCTAAACAAGGTGAATGATTGAAAAGAGAGGCTGCCCACTGGGTGGCCTTTTTTATGCGGGATAAAATGGGATATAACGGCATATAGTGGGATGGTGTGCAGTTCTAAACCGTAAGACCTTGTTGCATGGCTTAATGTTAAAAACAGGGGGTACATTTAAAATTGTTGG
>JAUZRG010000075.1 GCA_030950585.1 Mariprofundaceae bacterium
TACTGCGTAAAAGCGGATATTGGCCGTATTTCCACCCCATTATCGTTAAATAGTCCCTGCTATTCGCTTCAAATGGGGCGAAAATCCAACTCAATCTCACTTTCCCTCGCTACGATCTTCATTATTGGACAGCCTCCTAGGAGGCTGTCCGGATAATGACAAACCTACTGCGTAAAAGCGGATATTGGCCGTATTTCCACCCCATGATCGTTAAATAGTCCCTGCTATTTGCCTCAAATGGGGCGAAAATCCAACTCAATAAGCTTCACCTTCTTCGTTACAAAAGCTTGGTTTAGAGCGACTAACACTGCGCTTTTAAGCCTCGAATCTGAACGCTTCTCGACTTGCTGAAATCCTGCATCTTGAAGTGGAATGGGTATAGATGTTACTTCCGAACTTATTTCATAAGATTAAGATTTGTTTGTACGATTAACGGCTTAAATGGGGGTTGGAGTGAAGCAGAAGTTTCACTCGATTTTTTGTTATGTGCCGTCACCTGCAATTAGTCCTAATTCTTTTATTGCTAGCTCGATACCTTCATTTGCAGCTTCATGCATAAGCTTTAACCCACGAGCAATATCTTTGTTGTTACCATCCGTGCCGTAATAAAGATTAAAACCATAAGTGAATTTAGTGTACGAATCTCCTTGTTGTATCGCCCTTTCAAAGTATTGAGAGGCTTTGTTTAGGTCACGCTCAACATCATCACCATATAAATAATTAACCCCCATACGATACGAAGCATCGGCGCTTCCTAATTCAGAAGCTTCAATTTTTTGTCTAATATACCTTTTAGCAAAGTCAGAGCGGGATTCACCTTATTGACTAAAGACAGAAAATAAATTGATGGCAAATGGATCTTTTAATTCAATACAAGGTAGCAGGAGCTTGGTCAATTTTTCTGTTTCTCCATTATCATATAATTTTTCTGCTAATTTAGTTTTAGATTTATTCATATAACCTTTCCAACTCGCGTCATATCATTCAATATTAATAATGTGACTCTGGCAATGTGGACATTTACAACTATTTATTACAGAAAGACCATATTTCAGAAAGACCATATTTATATGCCAACATGGATCCCCGTCTTCGCGAGGATGATATTTATGGTGAATACTTAGAATGATATTTTTGATGATTTATCTTGTTTTTTAGGTCAGAAAACATCAGTCAATATTGCAGGTCAATAGCGTTAAAAGGTCAAGTTTTAATTCTGTTAACAGGGGTTAAAAGCAATGGCTTGCGGTGCATGAAAATGAAGCACCATCATTGCCAATGATATTGATTTTAATAGTATCGAGGTTCAATAAAAAGAGGTGAATTGTTCATGGCTTATATCGATGTTTTTAATGGTGATGCAGATGGTCTTTGTGCCTTGCATCAGTTGCGTTTAGCCAAGCCATGCGAGAGTCAACTGATCACAGGGGTTAAGCGTGATATTGCTTTGTTAAAGCAAGTTCATGCTGATGCTGGTGATCAGGTGACGGTACTGGATATTTCTTTGGATAAGAACCGTGTGGCTTTGAATGCGTTGCTAGAAAAAGGTATTCAAGTTCGTTATTTTGATCATCACTTTGCTGGCGACATCCCAACATCAACAGCTTTGGATGCCCATATTGATATGGATGCCAATGTTTGCACGTCGTTGTTGGTCAATGACTTTTTAGATGGAGCGTATTTACCGTGGGCGGTGGTGGCTGCCTTTGGTGATAATTTATTTGATGCAGCACGCCAAGCCGCAGTGCCGCTTGATTTAGATGATGCTGCATTGTCTGCGTTGGCATACTTGGGAACCCTGCTTAATTACAATGGTTATGGTAGTAGTTTGGATGATTTATATATTCCACCTGCGGACTTGTATCGTTTGATGTCAGTCTATGCAGACCCTTTTGATTTTATCGCCTCGTGTGATGCTTATGCTGTGCTTGATCAAGGTTATGATACCGATATGCAACAAGTCCGTGCAGCCAAAAGTTATGCCAGTACACCAAGCACAAGGGTGTTGATGTTGGCCAATGAAGCTTGGGCAAGACGTTCTTCGGGTGTGTATGGCAATGAATTGGCTCGTGATTATCCCGCACGAGCGCATGCGTTAATCACAGCCGTAGAAGGCGATGTGTATCGGGTCAGTGTGCGCGCACCGCTCAACAACAAAACAGGTGCAGATGAATTGTGTATGCAGTTTCCAACAGGCGGCGGTCGTCGGGCTGCTGCGGGCATCAATGCCTTACCTAAAAGCATGTTGAATGATTTTATCACTGCTTTTCAATTGCGTTATGCATCGTAAAGACGATTAAAGCTGAATTCCCTGTTGGTTTAAATTTAGGGAATTGCATACCAAAGCAGTCGGAAATCCATTTTTTTAATGCATAAACAACACCGTAGGGGTGCTCCTTGTGGGTATCCTCCTTACGAGTTCATAGAATATAGCTATTCTCAACAAGTAACCCGTTATGTAGGGTGCCAATAACCAACAGGCATTGGACCGCCCAAGCTTCACGACACAAAACAACTCTAAAATATCTAACTACCCTTTTGGTGTAATGCCTTTCAGTGATGACACCTTACAACTTTCTCAATCAAATCGCCGACCATGTCGATATGCAAAAAATGGATCAAATATCATATTAATGCTTTCGATAGGGATAAGTCTCGACATGAGGAAAGCATATCATTCATGGCAATAACCGTTAACATGATACTTCACACCGACCTTCTTTTCAACGATGAAGCAGAATTTTAAGATCTAAATCTGCTCATTGGCAATGCCAAAAGGAATATGAACCATCGGGACTTTGCCTGCTGCTGATTTCAAATGGCTTTGTTGATCATCAAAGAAGATATGCGGTTTTAAAATAGATAAAATCTTGTGCTTCTCCATCCCTCCTAAGAAAAAGGTATCATCTGCACTGACACCAAGTTCTTGAAGGGTGGTCACCACACGTTCATGTGCGGGGGCTGCCCTAGCCGTGATCATAGAAGAGCGAATGATGCGTTGATAATGGGGGTCGTCGGCTTCCTTTTGACGCTCTAATTTTTGTATCAACGATAGTTTTTTAAATAACCCGCTCAGTGACCCAGTATGATGGGGAACACCCGCATGCTTTTGTAACGAAGAAGGTGGACGCTTCTCGGCTTGCCCTACGGGAGCTTAGGAGGAAAAACAGAGCTGTGTTACAGCATTTGAAAAGGACTAGGAGGCTGTCCGATAATGACAAACCTACTGCGTAAAAGCGGATATTGGTCGGATTCCCACCCCATTATCGTTAAATAGTCCCTGCTATTCGCCTCAAATGGGGCTAAAATTCAACTCAATCTCACTTTCCCTCGCTACGATCTTCATTATCGGACAGCCTCCTAGCCATTCTCTACATGCTGTGCCTTACTCTGAATTCCCTCCTAAGCTCTGAAACCTGCATCTTGAGGTGAGACGGGTATAACTCATGATCCGTT
>JAUZRG010000076.1 GCA_030950585.1 Mariprofundaceae bacterium
AAAACATGTACAAAGAACGACATTTGATTGAGTGCCTTATCGGCAAAATAAAACAGTTCCGAAGGGTCTTTTTACGCTTTGATAAGTACGCTAAAAACTATATGTATTTTGTCCGTTTTGCAGCTTCAATCATATGCTTGAGATGAAATCTCAACACAGCCTAGGATGAGGGTTCTAAAATCAATGGGTTTTGATGAAAATTTAGGCAACTAGAATATAGGTTATAAAACACAATCATGACTCAAAAAAAATATTTAAAGAAAATTCAAAAAGACTTTTCAAATACTGAAAAGTTATCCAAAGTGATTCCTTACGCTTATCGTCAACAGCAAGTTGATCTGGCTATGAATATTGCCACCTGCATTGTGGGTTCAGATGATGAGCAAGGTTTATTGATTGCTGAATCTGAAACGGGCACAGGCAAGACGCTTGCTTATCTGATTCCTGTGTTACGCACCAAGAAAAGGGTGTTGATTTCAACCTACACCCGCACGCTGCAAGATCAATTGATGTTTCGTGATTTGCCTCTTTTGCAAAAGGCCTTGGGGGTCTCTCGTTCTGTGGCTTTATTGAAAGGTCGCCTAAATTATCTTTGCCCAAAAAGGATGGAGGAAAAGTTACAATCACATCGTTTATCAGCAAAACAAAAGATGTATTTATTGCGTGTGCGCGAGTGGGCTGAAGAGAGTGCGGATGG
The DNA here is from genome assembly GCA_030950585.1 of Mariprofundaceae bacterium. Classification (GTDB taxonomy): domain Bacteria; phylum Pseudomonadota; class Zetaproteobacteria; order Mariprofundales; family Mariprofundaceae; genus JAUZRG01. The sequence continues at coordinate 698 of JAUZRG010000076.1, forward strand.
GGACTTGAATGCTTTGCCTTTTGATGTGGGTCAAAAAGGTATTCGCCCTTTGGTCACGGCCAATGCAGAGCAGTGCTTGGGCAGTCAGTGCGCGTTGTGGAGTCGTTGCCCATTGATGCAGGCACGCGAGAAAGCACATAAAGCAGATGTTGTGATTAGTAACCATAGTTTGATGTTGACGGATCTGGCTTTGAAAGCATCCAATCACGGTGAGCTACTGCCTGATTTTGATGTGTATATTCTAGATGAAGCGCATCACATGCCAAAACTGGCAAGTCAGTTTTTTGGTTTTCAAATCACTTACTTTCGTCTGTTGCAATGGCATCAGCAACTTCAAGAGAGTTTGAATGAACTCGCCGATGAGCTTGTTTTTAAAAATGAAGCCGAAGACCTGTTTGATCAGTTATTGGCAGATTGGGGTTTGATTTCCTTGGTTGATCTACATCAGCGTTGGTTAGAATTTCCAGCTTTGATTGAATCGCGTAAAAAGCGCAGTGAGATGATGCGTAAGTGCCATGATCAGGCTTTATCCATTCAAGATGATATGCAGTTTATCATCAAGCCTGACGATGGTTATGTGGCTTGGTATGAAGGGCAAGGGGAGCATCTTCGCTTTTTGGCTGCGCCCATTGATAGTGGTGAAACTTTAAAGAAACATGTCTGGTCTCAAGAGAGTCACTTTGTATTGCTTTCCGCCACCTTGAGAATCTCGGAACGTTTTGATTATATGCAGAAGAACTTGGGTATGCCAGATGCTACGACTTGTCATTATCCTTCGCCTTTTAATTATGAACAACAGGCTTTGATTTATATTCCCACTGAAGTGGCTGATCTCACGTCGGAAATGTTGCGTTTATTGCATGCTTCTGAGGGTCGAGCTTTTGTCTTATTTACCTCATATTCTGCTTTACAGCGCATTGCACCTGTTTTGAAAAGTAGCTTGCCGTGGCCTGTTTTGATACAAGGTGGCGGAAAGTCTAAGTGGGATATTCTTGAGGAATTTCAAGTAAGTAGAGAGTCTATCTTATGTGGTACTAGAGGTTTTTGGGAGGGTGTTGATATGCCGGGTGAGACTTTGTCGATGGTTATTGTGGATAAACTTCCCTTTTCGCCACCCGATGATCCATTGCTGAAAGCGCGTGTGATTGCTTGTGAAAACCAAGGTGGAAATGGATTCAAAGACATCCAACTACCTGAATCTATTGCAGTTTTAAAGCAAGGGGTTGGCCGTCTAATTCGCAGTATGGATGACCGTGGGGTGATTGCTTTATTGGATTCTCGCATTCATCATCGCTTTTATGGTGCTGAAATCATTGCCAACTTACCGCCAGCTAAAGTAACTTCTCATATAGATGATGTTCGTAATTTTTTCTTATAAATCAATGACTTGTAATTTTTTATTAATTCTAAATATTAAGATGAGTTTTGTGTGATGATTTGAGTATTAATCAATTATTTATCATAGGGTTAAATTTTTATCATCATGCTTCCACTTGATTTTTTAGCATCGCTTCTTGATCGTTCATGCATGTCTAAAACTTTGTGGTATCCTTATTCAGCTATGACAACACATGGCTTAAAATCTCCGCCTTTAGAAATTGTTTCAGCGGAAGGTTCTCATTTAATAGCGAAGGATGGTCGTCGTTATATTGACGGTATCGGCTCGTGGTGGGTGTCCTCATTGGGTCATCAACACCCGCGTTTGATTCAGGCTTTGAAATCACAAGCGGATCAAATGTGCCATGTTGCTTTGGCAGGCATCACCCATGAACCCGCAGAACAGCTTGCAGATGCTTTGGTGGAAATTACCCCCGCAAACTTGGATCGTGTCTTTTTTTCAGACAATGGCTCAACAGCGATTGAGGTTGCGGCACGCATTGCATTGCAATATTTTGTGCAGACAGGTCAAGCCAATAAAAAACAGTTCATGACTTTATCACATGCCTTTCATGGTGATACGGTTGCCTCTGCATCCTTCTCCGACATGCCCGAATTTCATCAGCATATGCAGAGCATTTGTTTTGAGAGTATTCGTATTCCCAGCCCAGCCGATGGCGAAGAAGCATCGTTGCATGCTGTGCGTCAAAGCTTAGAGGAACGAGGTCAGAGCATTGCTGCCATGATTATTGAGCCTTTGATTCAAGGGGCAGGTGGCATGCAAATGTATTCGGCCGACTATTTGAAACAGTTGGTCAATTTATTAAAATCACACGATGTCTTATTGATTTCAGATGAGATTTTTGTGGGTTATGGTCGTACTGGTAAAATGTGGGCGATGGATCATGCTGAAGTCTCACCTGACATCATGTGTGTGTCCAAGGGCTTTACGGGTGGTTTACTTCCAATGGCTGCAACCCTCAGTAGCGAAGTTGTTTTTCAGGCCTTTGTGGATCGTGATGATGGGTATGATCGCACCCTGCGTTATGGTCATACTTTTTGTGCCAACCCCCTCGGTGCAGCGGTGGCCTTAGAGGTCATTGATGTTTTTCGTGATGAAAAAGTTCTGGCGCAATTAGAGCCACGTATGCTATTATTAGAGCAAGCCATGCAGCGTATGCTGATGTTATCCAACGTGAAAAAAGTACGTCGCTGTGGCATGGTGGCAGCTATTGAGCTTGAGCCAGAAAAACAATCGGGTTATTTGGATCAAGTGGGCTGGAAAGTGGCACATGAGCTTTTAAGCTTGGGTGTTTATTTAAGGCCTTTGGGGAATGTTTTATATTTTGTTCCTGCATTGAATATGCCATTAGTGGTATTACAAGAAATGCTGGAGAAAACAGAGCTTGTCTTAAACAAGCAAAGGATAAATTAATGTTTAATTCGTCATATAACTCTTTGGCAAACTATACGCTTTTGGATGCTGGTGACGCACGTCAACTAAGCCATAAGCTTGAGGTTCTATTCAAAGTTATTGAACGTCATTATTTAGAGATAGGACATGATTTCTTGGAAAATGATGAGCGAAGTATTGCCCTGCAAGAAGAAATGAAGTCTTATGTGAAAAAGATGAATGAAATAAAAGCCTTGCCTTTGTCTTTTCGTCTGCGTGTGATGGATCAATTCCAACAACACTATGCTTCTTTTTTTGATTCTGAATATGTGGATTTGGCGTTGAAATCCTATGAGATTGCATCGAAATTAATCCTTAGTAGGTTGCATGAACCTGATTTTCGTATGGCGTTATTGGAAGTTTCAATTTCAACACTAATGTTATCAACACGTCATTTGCTTTATCGCTTGAAACATCATCAGGCTGTGGGTGCTGAGCATTTAAGCATTGCCTATGATTTAGTGGGTCAAGTATTCCAAATTTTAACGTATTTGGAAGATGAAGATAAAGCGCGTGTGAATGAGTTCAAAACATGCTTATGTTGGTATGAATTTTTACTGCGAATGGATTTCTTTAGTAAAGATGATACCGAGCAAGATCAAGTCATTAAAGTACTAGACCAGTATATTGAGGATGTGAAAGTCACGTTTTATGAAGCTGGGGATGTGTTGCCACAGCAATTAGATCATGATGTGCATCGTTTATACTTGCAGGTTTTTCCAGCTTATCCTGAGTTATTACCCCAATTGGCCATGAAGTTTGAAAAGCAAGAAACACAAGTTGATGTGATTGTTTTAGAATTAACGAGCTTTTTTGATTGTATTTGCATGGCTGCGACGCATAAAGAAACGAATGTTGAAATTCAACGTGGTTGTGAGCTTATCAGACGAACATTATTATCCAGAATGCGTAAAGATACACGTCGAGCATCATCCGATAGTGATGTGATTCTTGATGTTAATATTGGTAAAGCATTTATGAATAAACTGTTTTCCGAAGTAAAACATGTGCACACAGGAGAATTGCCTGACACATGGTCTGTGCTTGATTATTCGCGTAGCGGTGCGAGTTTAAAAAGCACCACACATACCAAGCGTTTGGAAAAACTAACGATTGGCCATTTGGTTGGTTTACGTTGGATTGGTGGCCTTAAAGATATGGGTTATCAATTGGGATTTGTGCGTTGGTATAAGCATTCTGAGAGTGAAGATATGATTGGCATTGAGTTTTTTAAATTGGCTTATTATATGAAAACAGCTTTACGTGCAAACAAGAAAAAGACCATTGTTTTACAAGAGAGAAATGATTCGCATGTGGTTTGGTTACCACATGCGAATGTGGTGGTCGGTGAGAAGTTTCTTTTACGGCGACGTGATGGCACGCAAAAAGTTAGCGTGAAAGAAGTTCTATCATCTGGCGATAATTATTCACGGGTACATATGATCGCATCTGAATAAAACGTCGCATAATTGTTATTATGTTAAGTTTTGTTTTAATGAACTTGCGTTGCGTCATATTTAGACAAGAATTCCACCAACCTACTTGAGGAGCACTTGTTTGCCGCAACGTATTCATAATATACCCGATACTTTTTTAAAACTACAAACCTTGATGAAAATTTTACGCGATGAGTGTCCATGGGATAAGAAACAAACCATGGCCTCTTTGCGTACCTGCACCTTAGAAGAAGTTCATGAAGTCTTGGAAGCCATCGATGCCAAAGACTGGCCAGCCTTACAAGATGAACTTGGCGACTTGTTGCTTCAGATCTTATTTTATACTTGTTTGGCCAGCGAGCAAAATCATTTCGATTTAGAAGATGTGGCCCAAGGTCTGATTGATAAAATGATTCGTCGGCATCCACATGTCTTTGCCAACGTGCAAACAGATGATGTGCTCAAGCAATGGAATCAAATCAAAGATCAAGAGCAACAACGCAAAAGCCTGATGGATGGTGTGCCACCTTTACCCAGTCTAGCCAAAGCACAGAAAATTCAACAGCGTGCCGCCCGCATTGGCTTTGATTGGCAAGATGCTCAAGAAGTTCTACCCAAGATCAGAGAAGAGCTTCAAGAGTTTGAAGAAGCTTTTGCAGAGAAAAACCAAGATCATATCGAAGATGAGTTTGGTGATTTGCTATTTACGCTCACGAATTTAGGCCGAAAACTAGGTTTAGATAGTGAACTATGTTTGATGCGCAGTAACCGTAAGTTTGAAAGACGCTTTAGAGGTGTTGAAGATTGTGCAATAGCTGAGAATAAAGCATTGGATCAACAAGACACAGAACAATTAGAAGTATGGTACCAACAAGTTAAGGAGAGCGAAAAAGATGAATCATGATGATGATGTAGAACAAGAACGCATGGAACTAAAAGTTAGCATGACACCTGAAGTTCAACGTGGTGTGTATGCCAATCAAACAGTGATTACGCATACAAAAGAAGAGTTCTTAGTGGACTTTATCTTGGCAACACCCCCTGTTGGTATGGTGAATGCGCGTGTGGTTTTATCACCTATGCACACCAAACGTCTTTTACGCACTTTGCAAGAAAACATGTCACGTTTTGAAGCTGTTTTTGGTGAGATTGAAGAAGATGTGTCTGCTATTGCTGATGGTGCGAATAACTTTACCACGCATTGATTTTGGACGGCTAAGTGTTTTTAAAGAATACTTAGCTTTTTCTACGAAAGAGGATAATGAATGAATTACAATAGAAACATAGAAGATTTAGAAAGTAACGCTACTCTCTGGTGGCCTGAACACCTTAATCAGGCTAATGCAGCCGTTAGCATTATACCAAAACTACTACAAACTCAAGATGATTTTTTCAAAATAATATCGCTTTCAAAAGAAACACCATATCAAGTTTTTGATCTTCTTATTGCAACTAAATTTCCTGTTAATTTATTCGTAAAACACTTGTGTGTTTTAGCTGACTATGGTGGAGAGCCAATTCAAAGAATTGGTAGGTCATTTTCATCTATTTTTCAAGCAAGAAAAAATAAACATTCTATAGACTTCACATGGAATTCAAATAATTACACGTATGATTTTAAATGTTTACCAATGAAAGGTCTTGGTAATAAGAAATTATTTATAGATGGTCAAGGCCTGATTCAAAAAAAGAGTTTAACAAGTTTATATGAAGATATGATAGTTCTTCTTATGTTTGGTTCGACATCAACAGTAAGTGATGAGGCTGGCTTAACCTCATGCGAAATAGGAACTTTACTTGGAAACACAGAGCTTTTAGAAAAATATGTAAAAGAACGCTATATTAACGTAAGTCGTATTACGGGTGGTGCAACTGCAAACTCATTAGGACAACTTGCACAAAAAGAAGTTGCTCAATATTTAAATAAATCACTTGGTAGTGAATATCAAGTGATCAGTAATGGATCTATTGTTTTAGATGGTTATGAGAAAAAAAATGGAATGCCTTTTGATATCGTCGTCGCAAAAGGAGACAAGCAAGTTGGGATAGAAATTAGCTTCCAAGTTACGACAAATAGCACTATTGAAAGAAAGTCTGGTCAAGCTGTTAATCGTATGAAAATTATGCATACAAATGGTTTTAAAGTTGCCTATGTTTTAGATGGTGCAGGTAATTTTCAAAGAAAATCGGCAATATCAACTATTTGTGAGAATAGTGATTGTACAGTAGCTTATTCTAAAGCTGAGTTTTCTATTCTTGTTCAGTGGCTAGGTGTAACACTTGATTAAATTTGTTGATTTATTTTCTGGTACAGGTGGTATCCGACTAGCTATGGAACAGGCTTGCTTAGACTTGGAGATAGAAACGAAATGCGTTTTTAGTTCAGAGGTCGATAAAAATGCTTGTTTATCTTATGAGCTAAATTTTGGAGAAAATCCTTATTCAGATATTAGAGAAGTTACAGATTTTCCTGATTTTGATTTTTTGCTAGCTGGCTTTCCATGTCAGTCCTTTTCTTATGCTGGAAAAAGAAAAGGTTTTGGAGATACTCGAGGAACACTTTTTTTTGATATTGAAAGAATTCTTAAGCAAAAGAAGCCTAAGTATTTTCTACTTGAGAATGTTCGTGGTTTAATTACACATGATCAAGGAAGAACATACGAAACAATTAAGAGCGCGCTAGAAAATATAGGATATTCAGTTGACTACCTTTTATTAAATTCTAGTAACTATAATGTTCCTCAAAATAGAGTAAGAATATATATTCTAGGTGTTATGGAAAAGGATTTAAACCTTAGCATTCAGAGTCACCTTGGTGCGTCAGATACACATAAATTTAAATTAAAGAATAAAGATAATCAGGTGTCATTATTTGAAGATTTAAATAATAAAACTCAGTCCATGAGTGTTAAGAATATATTAGAGAAAAGTCCAAGTCTTAAATACATGTGTTCTTTAGACTTTGTGAAAAAACTAAAGGAAGTCGTTGGTTGTGATTTTTCAAAGCTGGATGGTTATAGGTTAATTGATTATCGAGGTGGTAAATCATTACACTCATGGGAATTAGGCGTGAAAGGTCACTGTACTGAAAGTGAAGTTAAATTTATGAATTTGCTTATAGCAAATCGCCGTAAGAAAGTTTTTGGTACACATCAAGATGGCAAGCGTTTAACAAGAGATCAAATAGAGACTTTTTATCATGATAAAAATTTTAATAAGGTGACGTCTTCTCTTATTAAAAAAGGATATTTAAGTTGTTACGATGAAACATATAACCCTGTTTGCGGAAATATGTCTTTTGAAGTTTTTAAATTTCTGGATCCAGAGGGTATCTCAATTACTTTAACGGCATCTGACTCTAATCGTTTAGGTGTTGTTCAAAATAATATGGTTAGGCGAATTACCCCAAGAGAGTGTGCAAGACTACAAGGTTATCCTGAAAGTTATAAGTTATTAGATAATGATAATGCAGTATATAAACAAATGGGAAATGGTGTTTCTGTCCCTGTAGTTAAAGCTGTGTTAGTAGATTTTATTATTCAGAATGTTCTCTAGGATGAATGCTTACCCCAAGAGAGTGGTTTAAAATGCTAAACTTAAACCGAGACCTAAAAACAAAAACAGCTATGTGTTTCAAAGTGGTTTTATTTTTAATGATTTTGGCTCGTTCTATTACCTTGAACCTGATGGAGTCCAATGTTTATTTAAGGTTGTTATCCATTGCGATGATCATGTGGTCAGCATCAAGAATCTATTATTTCATGTTTTATGTGATCGAACATTACATTGACCGTGACTATCACTTTTCCAGTATTTATTCATGCATATGCTACTTATTGAAAACCAAGAAGTGAGAAATCGCGTAGAGCCAAGGCATACCTTGGCTCTACAGTCATTGCGAAGCTTTAATACTTCTGCAAAGAAGCATCAACATCATCAATCCAGCGAATAATACCACCCGCCATATTTTTAATGTCTGTGTAGCCTTTGGATTGTAGAAATTCCACAGCTTGGGCAGAACGACCGCCCATTTTACAATGCACGATGACGCTTCTGTCTGTTGGAACTTCGGCATAGCGCGTTGCTATTTGGCCTAAAGGAATTTTATAGGTTCCTTTAATCTCGCAAATGGAAATTTCATGCGGCTCTCTCACATCCAATACAAATACATCAGGATTTGTATCCATGTTTGTTTTGCATTCACGTGGGGTTATATCATATTCAGCCAAGGTTTCTTCCTCCTCTTCTACTTCTGTTGGGGGTAAACCACAGAATTGTTCGTATTCAACCACATCACCAATCGTTGGGTTATCACCGCAAGCTGGGCATGTTGGGTCTTTGCGTAATTTAACTTCACGAAATTTCATGTCCATCGCATCGTATAACAATAAGCGACCACTCAAGCTTTTACCTTGTTCTAAAATAATTTTAACCGCTTCTGTGGCTTGAATAACCCCAATGACACCAGGGAGCACACCAAGTACGCCACCTTCAGCGCAAGACGGTACCAAACCTGGTGGTGGTGGCTCAGGATACAAGCAACGGTAACAAGGGCCTTCTTTGTGATTAAAGACGGTCGCTTGACCTTCAAATTGAAAAATAGAAGCATAAATCAAGGGCTTATCTTCTAACACACAGGCATCATTGACTAAGTACCGAGTGGGGAAGTTATCGGTCCCATCCACAACGAGGTCATAGTCGGCAATGATGCTGCGGACATTATCTCGTTTGATGCCATCACCATGTAGGTTGACGTGTAGATAAGGGTTAATACCTAGCAATTTATCTTTGGCAGATTCAATTTTTGGCCGACCAATGTCAGCTGTTGAATGTGCAATTTGTCTTTGTAAATTGGTATCTTCTACAACATCAAAATCGACTAAACCAATGGTACCCACGCCAGCGGCTGATAAATACAATGAAATGGGACTTCCTAGTCCACCCGTACCAATTACAAGCACTCTGGAGCGTTTAAGCTTATTTTGCCCCTTTAAGCCGACTTGAGGCAAAATAATATGGCGATTGAATCGTGCTAATTCTGCTGCACTTAAGACATCAGACATCAGTCCCCTCCTCTATTTTATGAATATTGATCATTCGATGACCCACCCTACTCTTGATCCTTGAATAATATCATCAAGTTTTCCCTGCAAATCTAAAAAAACGTTTAGTTCTTTGCTTAAATTCTGATGTTTTATTTTGTTTGAAATAGCTCTTCTTTCAAGTTCTTCCACCATATCAATGTTTTTAATGTTTTCTGATAACTTGCTTGATTTATCACGATTCAATATTCTTTTCCCCAAATAATACTAATGTTTTAACTAGTTAGCTAATGGTCAATATTATAAATCTTACATACCTAGAGTCAACATATATTATCATTTGTTAATATATATTATATATACATCAATTCACACGGGGAAATCATTTATTCATGCAACAAAATTTATCAACAAGTCTTTTAGCAAAATCTTTAGGCATTACAAGAAAAGATCTGTTTGCTCAACTGCAAACACAAGCATTTATTTATCGTGATGAACAAACGTGGGTTTTAACCGATAAAGGCATCGAGTATGGTGGTACTTATCAATGCTCAGACAAATACGGAAGGTATATTACTTGGCCTAAAACACTTGATATTGATATGCATCAAACAAACAACAAAGAAATTGAACAACCCGTCAAAGTCACAAATGTGGAACAAAAAAAACAAAACTGGTCTAAAAAAATGATAGGCTGGTTTGGAAGCACGAAACAACCAGAGAAGAAAGAAGAATCAAAAACGAAAGTCACTGTGAGCCAAGAAATTAAGAAAAAAGAAAATTTCAGAGAAAAGTTCCCTGCAAAGTATCGCACACAAGATGGGCATTTTGTGCGTTCAAAAGCAGAGATGATCATTGATAACTGGCTCTATGCGGCAGGTGTTGTACATGCTTATGAAAAAAAGCTACCGATTGCCGAAAATCTTTATAGTGATTTTTATATACCAAAAGGAAATGTGTATATTGAATATTGGGGGTATGAGCAAGAAAGCAAATATTTAGAACGCAAGAAGATCAAAATCGCCTTGTATAAAAAATATGGTTTCTCACTGATTCAGCTTGAAGACAAAGATGTTGAAAATATTGATGACATCATGCCTCGTTTGTTATTGGATTATGATATTCAAGTTTATTAATAGAAGTTACGTATAAACTTTATGTTTTTTAAGCTTGGATCCTAAGCAGTATAGGCAACTTACTTGTTGGGAAGATGACATGGCAACACTCTAACAAAAATGACCCTGTCGAGAATACTGGGAATCGCTGAAGCCCCCCCCCAGTACCTCCTGCTGCATCAACGCCCTATCGTTCCATCTTTTGGCCCAACAAGACCTAAGACAAATGCGAACATTGCCAGAGCACCCATTGTTACCCTCCCGAAAGGCAAAACGAACACTTTAATCACTAAAGAACCTACTTCACCACACCTTTAAAATCTAGCAGATAGACACGATAGCTCAGGGCAATCGCATTAAAACACAGATTTATCTCAAGAGCTTGAGCAGGTATCTTTCATCCCACCCTGCTCTGAGTCGTTTGTTTTTAACACCCATTTTTTCTGTTTTCTCTGCCTTCAATAAATTAAGTGAAATATGCCTAATGATTGCCAAGTTAGCCGCACCGTTGCCTGTACGGG
>JAUZRG010000077.1 GCA_030950585.1 Mariprofundaceae bacterium
TTACGACACATACTACAATGACAATTCAGAACATCTTCGAATTCACCATCGATTTCATATTGAACTTGATTACACAAGCAACTTCCTTTGTTTATCACAATACTCTCCGTACGTTATAACGCCCTTGTTAACAGGCTAAAAATGGTTGGCTAAAATAAGCGACGCAGGAGCAAAAAGCCAACTGTTTTTTGTCCTAGTTGAACAGCTTGTTAGAGGGTAAGGGTTACTAAACCTTACCAAGCACTCGGCTTTCAACACGCTGATTATGCGCAGAAAAGCACGATAAAAGCAAAAAACACAAACACGCTGCTAACTAAGGCACCTTACAATCCTAAGTGCTCAACGGCAAGTAAACAGCACTTACGTTGAGCACTTAGGATTTTAAGGGGTAAAACAAGCATAGACCACGTCAAGTTTTTGGTTAGACTTTGTCGTTTTTACCAGCCGCTTCCTTATGCTGTAGAAAGCCGGACTTTTGCCGCCTTTCCTCATCTGCCTCAATAAGCGCTATCAGGCTCTTACCGTCTAACGCCCCATTAAGAGGCTTTTAATTGTTGGTTATAATGTGAAGCGAAGCGGAACCTAACCAACTGTTAAAAGTCCTGTTTGAGTGGCTTGTTAGGCATTTTGCATAGAGCGCCAACGCCTTTCCAAAACCAATATAGAAATACCATACAAAATAACAATAACAACAGGTATTGATATAAAACGTTGCTCAGGAAAAAGGTACCATGCAGCAACAATTAACAAAGTACGTGAAATACTATGGAAATAACCGATCCAATGCTTCATTAGGTAAGAAGCAGGTAGCCATGCTATGCCTGTTAAAATACCAACTGTAAGTGGTAACGATGTATAATCTATAAGAAAAAACGGTATGGCTATACCAAAAATAAATATAGTTGATAGCATTATATGTAGGTAAAGAAAGTCGAACATTGTTTTCTTTGAACCGTCGTATATACCCAAACCACCTGAAGATGCAGGATTCAGCTGGAATTAGAAATGTCTTTAGGCAAGGCAGATGAATGTAGGAATAGTTATTCTATTTCAAATTCATCTAACGTAGCATAAAACGTTTCTAAACCAGCCCTTCGGGGAAGCCTGAGCAAATCATACTCTGCGTAGCATTTATTTTTAAGGTCGCTGCATGGATGCAGTTTATTGGACAATGCAGGAGCATATTGTCTTGAATGACCATTAATAAAAAAATGCGCCTTGATTATGAATTGCTCAGACTTCCTGAAACGAGCATCCTCAAGTGGCTTGGGTATATATTTAAAGAATAGATCCTGAAATAAATTGGGTGTAGATCTTTTCATACAACACGAGTTACCTTTTAGATCAAATAGTTAGTGATAAAATAAGGTGAGTAGAAGAGCCTTTTGTGTTACATATAAAGTTACCAATCAACACATGTAAAAACAAAAGGTCTTCTGTGAACACAGCTTACGCGAATACACTGGAATTTTCATTATTTTCTGATGCATCTTTAAAATTTAATAGCTTAATTAAAACGCTAGGTAATGAAGAATTAGCTAACGCTGAGCACGGAGAAGTTGAACAACACATTCACCACCAAGGTTTTGAGATATTACGTTGTTTATTTCAAGGTTATTTAGATAAAATCTCCAACGAAGAAGTTATCCAACCATCTGTTTTAAATATAAATAATGAGAAATTATCAAACCGAAGAAAAGGGAGTTCAAGGAAGTTAACAACACTCTTCGGTGAGGTTACCGTGAGCCGAATTGGTTATTCATCCCCAGCTAAGAAAAGTTTTTTTCCATTGGATAATCAGCTTAATTTAGCCCAACGAAAGTTTTCTGATGGAGTACAGCACCGTGTAACTGTTGAGGCGAGTAAAGGTTCATTTGATGAGGCTATTGAAACAATCAACGAGACAACAGCCGCGTCGATAGCTAAGCGGCAAAGCTTGCAAATCATTCAAGATACCGCGAAAGATTTTGACGCTTATTATGAACAAAATCGCTACAGCAAAGAGGAGGATACAACCGATTTACTTGTCATTAGTGGTGACGGAAAAGGGATTGTTATGCGGCCAGACTCATTACGAGAATGTACCAAAAGAAAAATTCTAAAGGGCCGGAAAATAGGAAGTAGGCTCAGTCAAGGAGAGAAAAAAGATAGAAAACGGATGGCTCAAGTTGCTTCTGTTTACACAGTATTGCCGCATGTAAGAACCGCAGACTCTATCATGCAATCCCCCACAGAAAAAGATGAAAACATTAAACAATTCAAGCCTGTTGCACGAAACAAACGGGTTTGGGCGAGCGTTGAGAAAGAAGCAAAAGAGGTGATTAGAGAGAGTTTTTTAGAGGCTCTACAGCGTGATCCTAACCAAAAACGGCAATGGGTTGTGGTTGTTGATGGTCAAACTAGCCAATTGATAGCCATCAATAAAGCCATGCAAGAATTTAATGTAAAAGCGACGATAATTATAGATTTTATTCATGTGCTTGAATATTTGTGGTCAGCTGCCTGGTGCTTTTTTAAAAAAGGCGCGCAAGAGGCTGAAAAATGGGTGGCAAAGCAATCACTTAAAATACTGAGAGGGAAAGCAGCTCAAGTAGTTAAAGGAATGCGGATCAAAGCGACTAAAAACAAGCTAAAAAAACGCTTGTCAGTTGATAAATGCGCGAAGTACCTGTTGAAGAATAAAAGTCGGTTAGCGTATGATAAAGCACTCGAACAAGGTTTCCCAATAGCCAGTGGGATCATTGAAGGCGCATGTCGACACCTGATCAATGATCGACTAGATATCACAGGTGCCAGATGGAGTTTAGATGGCGCTGAAGCAATATTAAAGCTACGTTCAATACGTTCGAGTGGTGATTTGGATAGCTATTGGACATTTCATAAAAAACAAGAGATGCTAAGAAACTATTGCCAAAACAAATTAGAAAACAGTTTAAATTAGGTGCCTCGTTTCAAAGGAACTACACCCAATTAAATAGGGATTAAGTTACTGCATTTTCTCGTTCAATTAAGAAGGCTTTAATTTCATCGCGAGATCCTAATATATGTTGCTTTAATTAAGTAACCGCAGCATTAACATCTCTTTTTTTGCATAATTCTAAAATTTGATTATGTTCAGATCCCGCTTTAGAAATACCACCCGCCCATAATAAATGCATACGAATATAACGATCAGCATTTTTATTTAAGGTTTGTACTAATTCATAAGTTTGCGGTCGGTTGGCCGCTGAATATAAACAATTATGATAGGCAGAGTTCAACTCGCTCCAAGTATTCGCCGCATTTTCTTTACCAAGTGCTTGATCAAGCTTAGCTAAAATTTCGCTTGCACTCGTTAATGCTTCATCATCAATATTTTCAAGTGAAGTCGACAGTAAATCTGCTTCAAGCATGGCACGTAATTCAAATAACTCATCAACTTGATCA
>JAUZRG010000078.1 GCA_030950585.1 Mariprofundaceae bacterium
CGCTGTTTTAGTAATGTTTTTAATCTCTTTGGGTATGCCTTTTGGAAACAAAGCATGACGCAACACTTGCACTGTGCCACCCTCATGCCCTTTGGGGTCTGTGAGCAACACAAAAGCCTTTTCAGCAGGATCATGGATACGTGCGGCAACTTTGGCTTTCCAAACTTGATCAGTCATGATGTGCTCCCAAGGCGTGTTAATTGACTGTTATCTAAATATTGATGAACTGTTTGCCAAATACGCAGCTGATTATCATTCACCCAATCACGCATATCATCTTCACCATTCTTCCAAACAGAATTAGGCACAGTGCAAGGCAAATGAATCACATAAATACGCAAACTATGCTCAAGTTGAGCGACCTTAAAACGTAACTGATTCGGAAAACGTGCACCATCCTCCCATACACTGGCAGTTGGCTTCATCACAGGATAACCCAGTAGATGTGTTGCTTGTAAACCACGCGTCTTAAAATCTTCAACTGATTTTCGACTTTCCTTGCGTAATGCAGCAAGAATATCCACAGCTTTTTGCCAAGACGACACATCTTGCTGCCAAATGAGTAAGCCCTTTTCATCTGTTGCAAACGCACATGCCCATTCAGAATCTATATATTCGTACAATAAGCAATCTTTTAAAGATGAAGAAAAACATGCTATTTCTTTGACATTAGGTATACCAAAATCACTATTGTCTTTTTTCAATAGATGCAATGAACCCCAACCATTACGTGAACGTCCACCTAATGTTCCAAACCAAGCAATCAACTGTATCGCTTGATCTACTTCTTGAATCTGTTTATCGCTACACGCTGGATCAAATCCAATTTTAAGTGTATTTGTTTCTTCATTTGCTTCAATTGCAGGTGGGTGACTTAAATGAATGGAAGGTTTGTTGTCTTTCTTACTAGCAGGTGAAACTGGCCCATAGCCCAAATAAACATCGCTACTTACTTGCCTATCCAAACGACTAAATCCTTTCTTATTCCATTGAGCCAAACTTCCCTTCTTCCACGCCCCCAACCTCAACCTAAGCTTACTTTTTCCACCGCCATTTTCATCAGCAGCACAGCCAAACAACTCAGCTTCAGCTTTTCTAATATCATCAGTATGATAATGATATTCTTTTGCCACCACAATCCGCCACCATTGCCGAATCAAGGCTTTAAAAGGTGGGGTTCGCCATTTTCCTTGTTGATTCGCATCGCCTAAAAAAGCAGGTGTGGTAAACGAAATATTGTATTCTCTTTTTTCCATTATCCCTCCACAATCTCAATGGCATGGGCTGGCAAGTTGAGGCAGTACCGTGTTTTAGGTCGGCCGCCAATGCGGTGAATCATATAATGCTCAGCAGCATCATTGAGGTGTTGTTCTAGTTTTTTTCTTATTTTTGAATTTCGTTCTAAAAAAAGGCTTTTTTTAAGGCCATTTTTGAGTGATTCTTCGGTGCGTATATAGTTGCCATTGGCCTTGGATGTCACCTTAGCTAGCCAATACAAATAATCCTCTTCTGTGTGATAATGCCAATGCAAACCTTGCTTAGCACCTTGCCGACATATTGAGGCAAACCACGCATACCATGCTACAAGAGAAGGGCTTAACTGCACGACCACACCCCCGCAAATCAACCGACGTTTCTTTAGCTCGATTCGCACATGCGCAGGAGCAAGCGCATGTTGTGCCTGCGCCACCACATCACTAAAACTACTATCATCTTTGAATAAACGTTGTGGCATGCCTCGACTCAAACGCACAAAAGGAATATCAACCAAACAAACAGAAGCATCTTGGGTTGAAAGAGTTTTGTTGTCGCCATCCAAAACACGCTTTGGCTCTTTGGGTGGATAAAAGAAATTGGCATTGCACTCAAAAGCAACGGGAATAAGCACATGCGACAGTTCATCACGATCTCGCCCAAACAAGCTCATGGCATAACCCAAATAAAAACCTGTGTTTTTTCTGCCCCCAGCAATACTGGCATGGATCACACTCTGCTCATCTAAAGTAAGTTGACGCACAACGGAGACAATAAAATCTTCACAGGTATCATTCAGGCCAAAGGTATGTGCCTGCGGCGAAGCAAGCTTAGAGCGTTCCATGAGGTGTATTGTACTCATATCAAAACGAACTTTATCTACGTCCAGCCCTAGATCATCACACAATTCGGCAAATATATTTCGACCTTCAGACCATAGGCTACTGCGCAAGTGCTGCAAGCCCTCTTCGGTGGTAATCACATGTATTTCATCAGGGATAAAAGACTCTTGCCGACGCACCAAGGCATAAAAGGTTTCAGTAATGACTTGAGGAAGTAAACTTGAAGCAATCAATAATATTTTTTTCATTGTATTTCAGAGACTTCCTTCAAGGCATAGCCGCCTTGTCCCATGCTGGTATTCTTACCCACATGCAGCCATTGGCCATGCCAGAGGTATGGCCAAAATTCAGGATCCAACTCAATGTGAAAAGAGCCTAATAAACCACCTGTTTTCATCGTGGTTTTTTGGCGTGAGGAATAGCGTTCATCGTCTTTCCAGCGCAGCTCTTTTTGCGTCATCAGCACTTGATCAGCTTTGAACAAAAGACTGCGATGATCAACCTCCAGCCCGCTATCACCATAAAAGTGATGCAAAAGAGAAGTACGGCGCAGCAAAAAGGACAGAAAATCCCGAAAGGTCAACGCCTCAGGGCGCACAAAACGGTTGTTTTGACGCAAACGCAACGTTGAGGTTAATTCAATGCGTAGCTGCTTGGGCGCAGCAGGAAGCCTTGCACAAGTGGCTTGATGGGCGAGCAACTTCCCTTGTTGATAACACGTTTGCCATTGCCCGCTACCTGTGGGTGATTCCACATCCACATGCTGCAACTGAAGTTTGCCATGGCCGATTTCCAAGGGTTCACGACCTAAAGCATCTAAAATGAACGGTAAATAGCTACAAGCAGAGCCAAACAACAGCATATGAAGTGAGCAGTCATCCCCTTGCTTTAAACGTTGCTCATGCTGAGGTTTGAGCACATAAGGCACAGGAATATCCTGATACAAACGCATTTTTTGTGCGTGTGGATCAGGCATGGATTCAAACACTTGAGTATACACACAGTTTTGAGCCAGCATGCATGTTTGGCAAGAAGATTGACCACGCACCATGCACACTGTTTTCTTTAAATGATGACCCAAACAACCCCGCCATGCCGAAGCAGAAAAAGGGTTGAAGCGCACGGCTTCATGGCATTGAAAGCTAAGACGTAGGTGCAATGTTTTTAAGGCAATAGGCATAGGCATGATCCTTTTTAAAACGTGGCTTAAAATAGGTTTTTTTCACTATTATATCAAGGTGTTAAAGAGAATCTTTTTAAGCTTAGCTTTTTGCACCCCCATCATCAACCTGCTTTCTTTTTACCCATACATTGAAATTCAGTGGTCACCAGCCAAGAATTGCAACCCGAACTACTGTAGTATGTATACACTTTTTGGTAGAACCACCAAAAGCTTCAGCTTGCGCATAACCCCATGCTTCACACCTCTTTTTGGCAACTGTAACACCCTGTGCCATATCCACTTGAGGATCTTCAAACAAACTATATTCATACGATAACTTCACAATGCCATCCGCTTTACTGCCACCTGTTGCACTAAATTGCTTGGGTGTTGCACACCCTGATACTGTAATCAGCTGATACCCAAAAGTAAGTAGACTATTTTTTGCATTGTTTGCATTGTTTGCTCCATTAACTTGAGATAAACGAAGCTTAAAAGACATGCGCTAAAACACTGTTTTGGCAAGCTTGACAAAAAGTTTTTTCACAAAAAATATCACCGTTATTTTTACGACAATTGAGCCAGTATTCTTTGCAAGCTATTTTTGTTATTGAGTAGGTTTTGATTGTTTTCATCTAAGGACAAAGACATTTTTCTGAAATTGTCAATTAAACCATGAAAAAGACTCGTTGAAATCTCATCAACGCTATGACATAGATCGTGCTTTAAATGATTTGCAATTTCTTCAGATTTATTTTTTGCACTGAGTACATGTTGTCTTTGTGCTGTTATTTGATCCTCGTGTGATTGATAGGCTTGATAAATTTCATAAGCCCCGACCAAAATATTGACAACAGTGGCAACCTTACCCGCATAAGCACCTAAGGTTTTTTCCCACTTGCCTTTAAATAAGACTTTTAACTCTCTTAGTTGAAGCAAAGCTTCTTTTGTCACTTGTGTGACTAACTTTTTATTTTTCAAGCTATTTTTGATCGTATCTTCTAATAAATTTGATGCGTCATTCTGTATATTTTGGTTATTTTCTATATCCGTGCTTCCATATTCGATATGAATCGCTTGCATACTCTCAGAAAAACCTTCGATCTTTTCTCTTAACTTACTGGAGACTTGCTCAAACGTTGACTCAATGCGAGAAGTTATGCCATTCAACGAATCTTCAAGGTATTGATGAACTTCGCCTTCCTGACTACCTGCCAACAGCTTTTCTCTTAAACCACTTTCCAACCTGTTGATGTCGGTATGAATCATGTTTTTTACTTTTATTTCAGACTTGACCTTCAACTTCTCAAGAGAGGTCAACAACATTTCTACTCTTTGAAGTTCAGGGTTCGCTATTTTCATATCAATCTGGGAGATGACTTTTTCTATAAAGTCTCTCATATACGCATTTAACGTATTGAGCACCACTGTATTTCCTGCTTCATTCAAAAGTTGAGCAATACTTTCCTCAAGTTGAAGGATACGACTTTCATCAATGAGTTCTTGTTCATCCTCCACCTTTCCTTCTAATGCGGTGCGTGCATCAACCATCACCAACGAAACTTTTTCTTCGATATTCTTTATCCCCGCTCTATCACCAATTTTTGATAGATTAAGGTTGATTTTATCAATCTCATGAATCGTCTCTTTTGAATCAGGGTCGCTATTTTTTTTATTATTTAAAACGATAAGCAACGGTTTTCCTGTTTTGACAATATCACTGATTCTAAGGTAAACATTTTCATCTTCAAAAGAACCATTGTTGCTTAGCACAAAGAGGATGACTTCACATTTTTTCAAATGCTCCATAGTGACTTCTTCATGCGCGATGGGGGCATTCACCCCTGGCGTGTCATAAATGGTATAACCCTTATATTGATAGCCGTGAACTTCAGATGTTTCAGGATAATCGCCTGTTTTTGCCATCTCATCTTTTCCAAACAAGGCATTAATCAGCGTACTTTTTCCCGAGTTATACGTGCCGTACACCATGATCGTCGGTTCAAAATAATTGAGTTTATCTGTGATATGGCCTTGAAAAGTTGTCAACGCCTCCTCGGAGACAAATTCTTTTGAACACTGAACAGCCTGATCAACAAGCTTTTGATACTCACCTTGATCAAAAATCATAATAAGCCCTTTTGAAAATCGCTAATATTTTTCTCAAAACATTCAATCTCCATATTTATTTCATCTATTTTAGTTTGCAAAGGCTGAAAAAAGTCATGTTGAATATGCGTATATACTTTTTTACAACTATCCCCGTGAATGACTACCTGCTGCGCTTTAAACTTTTGAATCATTTCCTCTTTGTTGTCGCCCACATTCACACGCCCTCTATGCGTATCGCCTGTCATCTCGCCTAGTTTTCCACCAGCATACCCACCCGCTCCAGCAGCGATGCCTCCAGCAGCTAAGCTCACAACCACAGAAGCACCGCCTGTAAGCACAGCTGCACCAATCCCTGCGACCACACCAAAAACAGCCGCCCCAATACCTTTGTTGCGCGTTTTTGTACTGTAGGTATATTCTTCATAGCGATCTTCAATCGTGAATGCACCGCCATCTATTGTGCTTGTAAAGTGATTCAGTGTACGTTGAAAATCTTGGAAAAGTTCTTTGATATTTTGTTCTATGATTTCCGATATGATTTTTGCTATTTCTTGATGAATTTCTTGAAACAATTGCACTGCATTCGATTGATTGATGTCCCGATAATGCTTCTCAACAATATCGTTTACTTCCCGATGAATATCACTGTCTATATTCTCTATCAATGCGTGGATCTTATCCTGAATTTCACAAATCTTTTGATCTAAAGAACCGATGCCTTTTTTAATCATGTGAACTGTCAGCTCTTTATCCTGAGTCCCTAAAACATCATGCGTAATAAATGAGCTCAACCCATGATAAGGTGCTTCTTTCTTAAGTTGAGAAGCTTTGTTTTTGACCACTTCTGTGAGGTTTTCATAAAAAATAGGTAGGTGACTATTGTCAAAAAGATCATCATCTTTCTCCTCTAAACCCAGCATCGCAGCATGCACAGAAAGAGAATTAACATCTCCAAGCAGCGATTGATTGTGATTCACCTTTGATACTTCTTCTCTGACATGTTTTTCTTGCATGAGTCGATCTTCTATTGATTTATTGATGCTAAACCTTGCTATTCGTCCGTCTTTTCTTACATATTCGTTGTTTTTATCTTTTCTTTTTTCAGTAATATCTGATTTTGTAATGCAGACAGTCAGCTTTTTGTTTTGTGCAAAAAGTTCTTGAAGCTGAGAAACCTCATCTGCCTGTAGGGGGCTATCCGAAGATGTCGGATAAATCACATAATCAGCATGGTTAATGTATGCTTTTGCTAACTGTCCATTTTCTTCAACCATAGAGCCAAGGCCGGGTGTATCCACCCACGCCATCGCGTTGAGCTTAAAGCCTTGTATGGCTACCGTACATTCCAAGTTATCTGTATCAAAAGACTCGTCATCTATTTCTTCAAGCTTTTGAATCGATTGCTCGTTTCCTGCTTCATCATATTTAAAAAAAGAGACCTTTTCACTGCTTGGTCGATGCTCTGCGATAAAATTTCCTAACGAGCTTTTACCTGCTTTAACTTTGCCAAAGACGATCACAATAAAATAATTCTCTAAATCACTTCTAAACTTCTCGCCTTCCAGCAAGCTTCTGAAATTGCTAACCCATTTGTTTGAGGACTCTTTTAAAGTGGAAAGCGTATCCTTGAGTAATAATCCAATCTCTTGGTTATTATGGAGCAATGATTTTTCAACATCTATTTTCTGTATGTTATCATTACAATGATGAACCATCTGTTTCAACTGTTCTCTTTTCTTATCGAGATCATCATTAACAATGGATATGCCTTGTAGGGAGCGGTAAAAATCATCTATCTTATCGAGGTTTTTCATCTTTCTTTCTCCAGTTCTTTTAAAGCCTTTTTGAGGTTAACAATTTCTTTTGTCATAAAACGAATTTCTTTTTGTTGTGTGTCTTTTTTAGATGCAACGATGACTTGACTCGCTTCTTCTGCATTTAA
>JAUZRG010000079.1 GCA_030950585.1 Mariprofundaceae bacterium
ATTCCTGTTATTCCGCCTAAAGCAAACAGAAAAGAGCAACGTGAATATGACAAAAACATGTACAAAGAACGACATTTGATTGAGTGCCTTATCGGCAAAATAAAACAGTTCCGAAGGGTCTTTTTACGCTTTGATAAGTACGCTAAAAACTATATGTATTTTGTCCGTTTTGCAGCTTCAATCGTATGCTTGAGATGAAATCTCAACACAGCCTAAAATCCGCTACTTTTTGGCGAAGTTGTTGATATCGTCGAAAAAAATCTTGTGAAAGTGAACACTTTCATTTTTGATACGGCTTATGCGGGGAATCACACACACAACACAACAACGGATCGATCATGTGATGCATGCATTGGATCAACTGGCTCAGCTGGATTTATTATCACAGTTAACGAGTCGGCTTGTGGTGCAGTATTCGGGTGTGAGTGAAGGGGTGATGTTTCGTCACTTTAAAAATATGGATGATGTCTTGTATCGGTGGATTCATTGGCGCGGTGAACAGCTATTGCATGCTGTGCGTGATGTGCCAATGGGTCGCAATGGCTTATTGTATATGGTGCGTGAATTGATTGGCAACAATGCTTTGTTGAGCTTTTTATGTTGTCATCCAATGGGTAATCCTGATCTGCGTGAGCAGTTATTGATTTACCGTTATAAGGTTAGAGCATCCATACAACAACACATTACACCGATGTCGATGCGTCCTCAGCATATCCCTGTTGAAATGTTAAGCGATCACTTATGGATTTCTCTTTGTGATGTTTGGCGTGGTGAAACTAGCATGAAGGAGAAGTTAATGAGTCAATTACCGTGGGAATCTAAAGAAACGTCGATGCCTGATCCAGCTGTGATTCAGCGTTTGGCATTAAACCAAAGCGGGTTTGTCTTTGATCCTGTCAGCGGTTGTAGCTTTACCGCCAATGAATCAGGTTTGAAGATTTTGCAGTGTTTGCAGCAACAGCAAGATATGGAAAGTTTGGTGTTATCTTTGGCCACTGAGTTTGATGCCAGCAGCAAAGAAGTTGAACGTGATGTGATGGAATTTGTGGCGCAGTTGCGTCGGTTGATCAAGTGAAGTCGCTGACGGTTGCCATTACTGGCATGAATGCGCGTGCCGATAATCCAGGCCCTGGTTTGGCTGTGGCGCGTTGTTTGCGCGAAGAAGAACGCTTTCAAGGTAATATCATTGGTTTGAGCTACGATGCCCTTGATCCCGGTTTGTATTTGGAAGAAATGTGCGAGGCCTCTTTTTTATTGCCTTATCCTTCAGCGGGCGAAACTGCGTTGCTTCAGCGGATGCAAGAGATTCATGCCGATACTCCTTTTGATGTGTTGATTCCTTGCCTTGATGCTGAATTGCTCAGCATGGTGCATTTAAAGGATGCGTTTGCGGCAATGGGTATCAAGATGTTATTGCCTGATAGCGAGCAGTTGGAATATCGCAATAAAGATAAGCTGCCGCAATTAGGCCAAGATATTGATATTAAGATTCCTGAATTAAAAAACATCACACATGCTGGATTTTTCTATCAATGCACCCAAGAGGGTTGGCACTACCCACTTGTGGTGAAAGGTTTGTTTTATGATGCCGCTGTGGTTCACAGTGCCGATGAGGCTGCCGCAGCTTTTCATAAGATTGCAGCGAGCTGGGGTTTACCTGTGTTGGTACAACGCTTTATCGAAGGTGAAGAAGTTAATCTTTCCACGGTGGGCGATGGCCAAGGTAATATGTTGGCACCTGTGAGTATGCGCAAGCGTGCATTGACAGATAAAAACAAAGCATGGGCAGGCATGACCGTGGATGATCCCAAGGTGGTCGAAGCTGCTGAAAAGATTATTCGCCATATCAAGTGGCCCGGTCCGCTTGAAGTTGAAATGATGATTGGGCGTGATGGTCATTATTATTTGATTGAAATTAACCCACGTTTTCCTGCGTGGATTTACCTGAGCAAAGCTGTTGGCTGTAACTTACCTTATATCTTACTTGAGTTGATTACAGGCAATACGCCAGAAGCCACCCAGACTCCGAAAGCAGGCTCGATGTTTATTCGTTATGCCCAAGAAGTGGTGATTTCACTATCAGACTTTGAACAAATGACCATGTATGGCCATTATAAAGGAGAGAAAGACCATGACTAATCAAACAAAAACATGGCAAAAACCAAGCCTATTAGCCCATAAAACAGGGCTGATGAACAAAGTGGGTGCGGTTGCTCAGCATCATTTTATCTCTGAAGTTGATGGTCATCCTGTTGAAGATCTCATGAAAGCCTATGGTTCACCTCTCTTTGTGCTTTCAGAGCAAGGCATCCGTGACAATGTGCGTCAGTTGCGGCGTGCCTTTGAAACCCGTTTTCCGCGTGTGATTTATGCATGGTCGTATAAAACCAATTATTTGAATGCGGTATGTAGCACCATGCATCAAGAAGGTGCATGGGCAGAAGTGGTGTCAGCTTTTGAATATGAAAAAGCGCGCGCCTTGGGTGTGCCAGCAGATCGTATTTTATTCAATGGGCCGCACAAGAAGCGTTCTATTTTAGAACGGGTGGTTGAAGAGGGTGGACGCATCCATATTGATCATTTGGATGAGTTGTACTTGCTTGAAGATGTGGCTGCCAAAGCTGAGAAAAAAATATCGGTGACCATTCGCATCAATTTTGACACAGGCTATACCCAAGCATGGAGCCGTTTTGGTTTTAACCTTGAATCGGGTCAGGCGATGGATGCGGCAAGACGCATTGGTCAAAGTGCGTTTTTAGAATTGAGAGGCATCCATAGTCATATTGGCACCTTCATTCTTGATCCGCGTGCGTATGCGGCGCAAGCACGCATCATGTGTGGCTTCATGGAAGCGGTGGAAGAACAAACAGGTTGTAAGATTGAAAGTGTTGATTTGGGCGGCGGTTTTGCCTCTAAGAACACCTTGCACGGTACGTATTTACCCCCAGAACAAGTGGTTCCAAGCATTGATCAATATGCTGAAGCCATTTGTGATGTGATGATGGAATGTAAAAACAACCGTGAAGCGCGTGGTCTGCCATTTCCAACGCTTATTTTAGAAAGTGGTCGTGCGATGGTGGATGATGCAGGTACGCTTTTAAGCTCAGTGGTCGGAACCAAACGTTTACCTGATGGTAAACGATCCATTGTGATTGATGCGGGGGTTAATATTCTGTTTACAGCTTTTTGGTATAACCATGCTGTACATCTAACGTCAGCGGTGGAAGGCATTCCTGAAGAGACGGTGGTTTATGGGCCTTTGTGCATGAATATTGATGTGGTGCGTGCCAGCATGATGTTGCCGCCGATGAGTGTGGGAGATGTATTGCATATTTCTCCTGTGGGCGCGTACAACAATACGCAATGGATGCAGTTTATTGAATACCGTCCTGCTGTGGTCATGACCCATCCTGATGGCAGTGTCTCTGTGATTCGAGAGGCCGAGGACTTGGCTTGTGTGGTCGCTCAAGAAAAACTCCCAGCACATCTAGCGGAATTTTAAGGTGTTTCTCAGTTCCATATGGCGTGTGTATCTACAAGAGGCGGTAAAAGGGTTGCTGCATGCTTATGCATCTATTCTTTTTTCACAGCATGCGCATGTGGGACTGTTGTTTTTGTTGGCGACATTTTGGTTTCCCAATACGGGTGTGTCAGGTTTATTGGCAGCCCTGACGGGTATTTTAACCGCTAATATGATGCGTTTTTCCAATATTGGTAGTGGCTTGCATATTTATAATAGTTTATTGGTTGGTTTGTCGTTGGGGGCTGTGTATCAGCTTGATATTTATTTGGCCATTCTGATCATCATGGGCGCGGTGATGGCCGTTTTTATGAGCGTGGCTCTGGCTGATTGGTTGTGGCGCATTGATCGTTTGCCTGCTTTAAGTTTGCCTTTTGTGGTGGTGGCATTAACCACGGCCTTTGCAGCTCAAGGTTATGGTACTTTAAGTCATTATTTATTGCCGATGGCACCACACGCCATTTATTTTACTGAAGCTTTCGATCACTTCTTTACTGCAATGGGTTCTGCCTTTTTTATGCCAAATCCTGTGGCGGGTGCTTTGTTCTTTTTGGGTATTTTGATCACATCACGTTATTTGGCCTTATTGGCTTTGGGTGGTTTTATTGCGGGTTATGGGGTGTTTGCTTTTTTGTCAGGCAGTCAACACCCTGATTTAGTGGCATGGACAGGTTTTAATTTTGTCCTGACAGCTATGGTGATTGGCGGTATTTTTAGCGTTCCCAGTTGGCAAAGTTTTGTGTTAGCGATGGTTGGGTCAATGATGGCTGCTCTTCTCACCACGGCTGCACAAAGTTTTATGCTGGTTTATGGTTTACCCGTGATGGCCTTACCCTTTTTGATTACTTCTTTATGCATGTTGATTGCCTTGCAAAAAAGGGTGTCACTGAGTCCGCCACATATGCTGATGAATTGCCCAAATTTACCAGAAAAATCTTATGAAGATGCGCGCTTGGCACGGGTACGGCATGGCGATGTACATAGTGTGCCTCTGCATGCGCCGCATATGGGTTTGTGGTCGATCTATCAAGGTTTTGATGGGCAGCACACGCATTGCCCGCCATGGCAACATGCCTTGGATTTTTATATCGTGGAAAACGCTAAAAGTTATGCCAATGAAGGTTATTATTTAACGGATTATTTTTGTTTTTCTTTGCCTGTGGTGGCACCTGCATATGGGCATGTGGTGGCTTGTGTGGCGCATTTACCCGATAACCATCCCGGTGAGGTGGATACCCAAGCGAATTGGGGTAATCATATTTTGATTCAACTGCAAAATGGTTTGTATGTGTTGTTGGCACATTTACAACAGCATAGTTTATTGGTGCATCAAGGGGATATGGTGAATGCAGGTATGCCCGTGGCACGTTGTGGAAACTCTGGGCGTTCACCCCAGCCCCATATTCATTTACATGTGCAGCGTGATTTAGCGTTAGGAAGCCCCACCATTCCGTTTCACCTCAGTGCAAGCATGTTGCGTGCCGAGAATGGTCAGATGCAGTTTAAATTATTTGCTCGGCCTAAGCTTGGTGATGTGGTGGCTGCGATGGATGCCGTGGGAACATTAGCCCATGCCTTACATCTTCCTGTGGGGCGGTCGTTGCAGTATCAAGTGATGATTGATGGACAAACATTGCTGAGAAGCCTGACTGTGAAGTTAACTTTGACAGGTGAGTTTCGCTTGCATAGCGATCAAGGGGCTTCGGCAGCCTTTTGTGAAGACTCTGGTATTTTAGCTTTTTATGATCGTCAGGGAAGCCCTGATTTCTTTTTTGATGTCTGGGTCTTATCTGTGGGTCTAACACCTTTATCTGAGGGGCAAGGCATGCATCTCTTATCTTGGCGAGACGCACCTGCGATGGCATGGATGCCTGTGACTCTCTGGCAAAAAATCCTTTTGTTAATACGCTATCCTTTGGGTGGTGGGCTTAAAAGCACTTATCAACGTCGGCAGGGTGCTTTGGGTCAATGGTTGCAAAGTGGTGAGCACCAGCTCATTTTGCCTCTACTAAAACCATTGGTTTTACATACAAATGTGATGATGTCGGATGTGAATGGTATTGCAGAAGTTTCTGCTGTCTATGGTCAAAAACAGGTGCGTGCTGTGTTGGAATTAAGTGGTTTTATTGCTGATGAAGGTGTGCCTGCATCGTATCATTCAAGCACATTATAAGGAGAGGTATATGCGTAAAATAGTATGGTTATTTAGTGTTTTCTGGTTGTTTCAAGGAACAGCCTATGCTCAAAATTGGTATGTAAAAACCGATGCTCAAACGATCTATGGAAAATATAGTAAGTCTGCTCAACGTAATGATATGGTGGGAGCGGGTTTGTTTGTGAGTGCAGATTACCTTGATCATGGTGGATTTACCTTGGGCTATAACTATACCCAAGTGAACTTAAAAGCCCCTTTGCAAAGTATCACGCAAAACGATTTCACAGGCAATATACGGCTTAATTTTCATCCTGATGCCTTGCCGGGTGTGTTAACGATGCGTTTAGATTTGCATACTATCAACAATGATGATGCGAGTGGTTTGACGGATGCTGTGAAAGCGTATGGCTCACAAGTTTCTTTTTTGAATTATGCCAAAAGCCTGTATGTCGATGTGGGTTATAATTATTCTAAATATCAGTTTAATTTTAATGTAAATCAAATCACCCCGACATTGGGTATGGGTTTTAATGATGCCTCAGAATGGGTGCAACTGCGTGCTTATATCATTAAGTTATCTGATAAAAAACGCGCTCAAGGTAAAAGCAGTACCAATGCCCTAGAAGTCAAATGGACACATTGGTTTGCAGTGGATAATTTTTTAGCAGCCGATAACTTGCGTGCAAGTGCCATGCTGGGTGAACGCATATATGCCGTTGATAGTGATTCGGCATCGGTTTACAACCTGACTGATTTGCAAACGGGCGCTTATTCTTTGGGCTTGGAATGGAAGCTGGGCGATCATACCACCTTTATGATGATGGGTGGTCTTGAAAAATATGAAAATAAAACCATTCAAGATAAATACGAAAGTCGATTTGCGTATATGAATCTTGGTTATCAGTGGTAAGTAATTCGATGTATGAAAAAAGAGAGGTGAAGTTTTGTCTATTTTATTAAAATCATGTGCTGTGCTTGCTTTGTGTTTGCTCGGTATGAGTTTGGCACAGGCCAAAGAAAGTAGCACGCCGTGGCAAACGTCTTATGCTTTGGAAGCATCGGGTCAATATGAACAAGCTGCCGCCGTGCTAGTCCCCTTATTGGGGTATGGTGGATCTAGTGAGTTTGCTTTACTCCGTTACGGTTGGTTGAATTACCTACAAGGGAATTATAACGATTCTATTCGTGCTTATACGCGCTCATTAACACGCAATACGCGCTCTATTGATGCGCGTTTGGGTATCGCGCTTCCTTTGTTGGTACAGCAGCGTTGGCGTGAAGCTGCGAAGTATGCTCAACAAGTGATAGCCGTTTCGCCTTGGAATTATTCAGCTCATGAAAGCTTGATGCGTTGTGAAGAAGGTTTGAAGCAATGGGAAACATTGGCCAAGCATGCCCGTGATGTGTCGAGTTATTACCCTTCTGTGGTTGCACCTTATGTATATTTGGCACGCGCTGACCTATGGTTGGGTCAAACAGACAAAGCATATGCTGCCTATCAACAAGTGCTGGAACGTCAACCCAATCATTTGGAAGCATTGCGCTATTTGAAGATTGGTAAGTAATTGATTTAACTATTTAATCCCCATCACATTGTAGATAACCCTTGATTTGCATCGCTTGCTCAGCAGCGGTGTGCAGGTGCAATAGACTTTCGATAATGTCTTTGCTCTCCAGTGTGATGAGGCCTTGGCTGATGCTATCGTATTGAATTTGTGTTTTTTGATCAAAATACTTGGAGCCTAAGAGATACGTGATGTTGTGCTTTAGACGACGACAATCTTCTTTTTGAAATAAAGTAGTGTTGTTTTCATCAATGTAGTCGTGACCGACATTGATGAAGGGTAGGAGGTATTCTTGTATGCTCAAGTTGGGAAAAAACCAACCTTTCTGTGTGTGCTTTTGACCTTCTTGATCGACAACTTTCCAATCCATCATGGCTGTACTCCTTGTTTTTTAGATCTAAATAGAGGGTAAGTTATCCTTTTCTATGACAAAAAGACATAAACTTGTTACCTTAGCCAAGATTTTCGAGGAGTCGTATGACCATGCTCAAACTTTTCTTTGTTTTATGGTGTCTGATCGGCATTGTGCCAATGACGCATGCCCAAGATTGGCAAGCTGCCCAAGGGGATATTGTACGCCTTGAGACAGATGCTCCCCAAGGTGTGGTCAATATCAGGGCTTTTGATATTGATTGGCCTGTGAAGCGCTTGAGTGACTCACGCATTGTCGCATGGGTGGGGGTTGGTATTAAAACCAAGCCTGCAACATATCCCATTGTGATGAGCTTAGACTTGGCCGATGGCCGCCATTTTTTGCGCACTGATCAACTAGTGGTGGCAAAAGGGAATTTTCGCATTTCACGCATCACCGTGAAAAAGAAACATGCGAATTTTAACCCTAAATCGTTGGCACGCATTCGCAGTGATCAACGTGCTTTGGGTCGTACTTATAATATGCCTGTGGATGCCAATCCTGATGTCCAAATTGATTTTATGCCTGTGGAAGGGCCAATTACTACACCCTTGGGTGCACAACGTTATATTAACGGGCAACCGCGTTCACCGCATACAGGTGTGGATATTGCTGCACCAGAAGGTACGCCAGCTAAAACCCCCCTTGCAGGTAAAGTCTTGTTGACAGAATCTATGTTTTTGACAGGTAATTCGGTGGTCATTGGGCATGGTAATGGTCTATATTCTGTCTTTGTCCACCTCAGTGAGATTTTAGTGAAAGAAGGGCAATGGCTTGCTACTGGAGAGGTCTTTGCTAAGGTTGGCCAGACGGGACGAGCAACGGGGCCTCATTTACATTGGAGCTTGCGTTTTCATAAAAAAAGGGTTGATCCTTTAAGCCTGTTGCGAAAATGAGGGTGTGATGAAAAAGAATTACAATATCATTATTGTGGAAGATGAAGAAACCATTCAGTTAATCCTAAGTGCCTTTGTGAAAAAGTTTTTTGCCTCGCTAGGGGCAAAGTGTTCGGTCAAAGCTTTCACCGATCCCATGCAGGGTTTGTTAGAACTGAGTAATAATGGTCATGTTTATAATGTGATTATGCTTGATGTACGCTTGCCAAAACTGACTGGTGATGAGTTGTACAGTAGTTTAGAGTTAATTGATCCAGAGTTAGTAAAGAAAGTGATGTTTGTGACAGGTTATTCAAGCGATTTATTAGATCGTTTTAGTGGCCAAGATATTACTATTTTAGAAAAACCATTTAGATACCCACAGTTTACCGCAAAGGTTAAACATGTGCTTGGATTGAAATGATTCATGCTTACGTCGTACATAAGGCTTAATAACTGTTATGAATGAACAAAAAGTGGCTCTTATGACCATGCTTTCCTGTGTGATTGTTGTGGTTGGTGTACTTCTTTTCGATGAGAAAAAAACAGAACAAAATACACAGGCGATTCTTGAGAGTGAGGCTGTGTCCGAGCTTGAGTTTCCCTCAAACTTGTATCAATTACCGCCTGTAAACAAAAAAGACCCGACAACATCCGTGTCTGAACTTGCCCTTAACAAAGGTGTCGCGACGATTCCTCCTCTGAAGTCGGCCGAAAAAGAAGTGGATGATCACAACACGGTGAGCTCACCGTTACCCAAAAAAGAAACAGTAAAAAAACCAGAGAAGCCCAAAGTAAAGGTTCACAAGCCTAAAAAGACACATAATAAAGGTTATTATGTGCAAATTGGTGCTTTTAAGAAGTTATCTGGTGCCAAAAAGAAAGCAGCTGAACTCACTAAGGCCAATTGGCGTGTAAAAATTGTAAACCGCAAAGGCTTACGCTTGCTGTGGGTTGGTCCGCTTTCATCACGAGATCGCGCCAAAAAAGCGCAAACTAAACTCTTAAAAAATCGTTTTACCAAAGGTTTCATTGTCAAATACTGATACGACTTATTTTGTCGCCTTAGGTGGAAATATGGGTCAAGTGCTTGAACACTTTTGTGCGGCTATCTTGGCATTACAAGCGGCTGATCAAGCGATCACAGCTCTTTCACGTCTTTACCGTAGTCATCCTCAAGGTGGGCCACCTCAAGATAATTACGTCAATGCTGTGCTTGCGTTGCAAACAAAGCGATCCCCAGAGTCATTATTACAACTTTTATTGGATATAGAACAACATTCAGGACGCATACGCCTTGAGCATTGGGGGCCGCGCACGCTGGATCTTGATTTATTGGCTTATGGTCAACACGTACAAAACAGTCCTTTTTTAAGTTTACCTCATCCGCGCATGCATCAACGTAACTTTGTGCTTTTTCCGCTATGCGATATTGCCCCCGATTGGCAGCATCCGCTTGAGAAACAAACAGCCCGCGATATGGCCAATGCTTTTGGCTGGGATGGTATTGAGATTTGCACACAACAATGGCCAAGAGAGGTGATTGCATCATGTCAGACATGAGCAAAGAAGAACTTTTAAAACAATTGCAATCGGGTGCGTTGCTGCTTTGTGTGAACCAGCGTTTGGCGCGCTATTGGCTGTATCATTATGAGCAATGGCAACAAAGCCTTGGTCGTGGCGCATGGGCAACACCCGCCACTTTTGCGTTACAGCACTGGGTGCAACAGCAGTACCGTGTGCACGGTTTTGCCCAATCTATTTTGAGTGGAAGCCAAGAAAAAGCCTTGTGGCAACACATCATTGATCACGATATTGGCACCACCTTGCTAGATAGTCGTGCGATGGCGACACGCGCCCAAGAAGCCTATGAGTTGTTGCAACGCTACCAGCTTGATTTGAGCAATGTGCAAGAAGAAAACCAAGAAGTGCAATGCTTTAAGCGTTGGGCCTGTGCCTTTGAAGCCCGTTTGGGCAAAGATCATCAGTTGGTGGCCTCACAAGTGAGTGCGCAGCTGGCGCAAGCGGTTGCCCAACAGCAGTTTCCTTTGGCATCTAAGATTATTTGGGCAGGTTTTGACGACATCAACCCGATGAATCAAGCTCTGTTGGATGGCATGCAAGTCCACCATGAGGTTTCTTTTTATCAACCCAAAGCCAAGCTTGGCCAAGCGGAATCTTGGCAGTGCCACGATGAAGAAAGTGAGTTGCGCCGCATTTGTGAGCGCATTCGTCAGATTTACCCAGAAAAACAACATATTGGGGTGTTAGTGCCTGATATGCAGCGGCGCAAAGAAGCGATTTCGCGTG
Organism: Mariprofundaceae bacterium; assembly: GCA_030950585.1. GTDB lineage: Bacteria > Pseudomonadota > Zetaproteobacteria > Mariprofundales > Mariprofundaceae > JAUZRG01. The sequence continues at coordinate 10,838 of JAUZRG010000079.1, forward strand.
TCTTTCATGCCGAGTTATCACCTCAGTCGGTGTTGTTGGCCGAGGAGCATAAAGCGGCGTTTAACTTATCGTTGGGCTCTCCCTTGATCGGTCAGCCGTTGATTCGTTTTGTGTTTTTATTGTTGCGTTGTTGCAACCACAGCCAAATCCAATTTGAACACATGTCGGCCTTGTTGCTCAGTCCTTATTTGTTTCCGATGGAACGGCGTGGACGTGCTCAACTTGAGCAACTCTTACGCTGTGAAAATATGGAACGCTTTCGCCTTAAAGACTTATTGGCATGGCCTGCTTTTGTGCGTTATGCCAGCAGCACGCATGCCGCTTTTGTGTCCTTTCAGCAACTGGATTTACCACGTCAGCAACTGCCTTCGGAGTGGTTGAGTTATATTCATCAAGTCTTGCTTGTGTTTGAGGTGGAGCAGCGCTTGCATTTGGGTAGTGAAAAAGCGCAGTGGCGCAGCTGGTTGGATGTCAACGATAAGATCAGTGTGCTGGATGACTTATTGGGCAGCTTGCCTTTTTTATCCTTTTTAACGGTGCTTCAGCAAAGTTGTGCCGAACAAGCCTTTCGACCTGATCCCAGTCAATCTTCCATTCAAGTGATGGGCATGCTCGAAGCCTCAGGCATGGTCTTTGATCATGTGTTTGTGGTGGGGATGCATGAAAACGCTTGGCCGACCCAGGCCAAACCGCATCCGTTGTTACCGCTTAACCTCCAGCGTGAGCACCAAATGCCCCATGCCGATGCCCAGCGTGAATTCGATTACGCCAATCAAGTGTGGCAAAATATTTTAATGAGCAGCCATTGCCTTGAAATCAGTTTCCCACTGGTGGCTGATGGCCAAGACACCCGTCCCAGCTGTTTGTTGCAAGCCATGCCCAAACAAGTGCACACCGGCAATGAGACGGCACAATGGCAGCAGCAGTTGTTTGCACACCCTGCACAGATGGACGACGTTCAAACCGCGTATTTACCACCCAGTGCGCATGAAAAAATTAGCGGTGGTGCATCGTTGCTGCATGCCCAAGCGCGTTGTTCGTTTAAAGCCTTTGCCCAGTTTCGCATGAAGATTCAAGCCTTGGCAAGCAAACCCCATGCAGGCTTTAACCCCTTGCAACGTGGCAACCTCTTGCATGAAGTGTTGAACCTCTTCTGGTTTGAAATCAAAACATTGCAGCAACTCAAAGAGCTGGTGCAAGCCAATCGACTCACAACCCAGCTCCAGCATTGCATCACGCATGTATTAGAAAACCAACAGCTCAGAGCGCACCCCTTACATCAGCAATTTGAGCAGCAGCGTTTGATTCATGTTTTAGAAAAATGGTTTGCCTTAGAGTTAGAGCGTCCTGATTTTAGCGTCGTGGCTTGCGAACAAGCCTATGATGTGAATGTCGCGTTACCCAGTGGCAGTGCGCAAAGTCATTTGGCCTTGCGGGTCAAAATTGATCGCATTGATCAAGATGAGCAGGGTAATATGCTGTTATTGGATTACAAAACAGGCCGTGTGGACTTGAAAGGTATGTTGAAAGACCCTTTTCTTGAACCGCAGTTGCCTTTGTATTTACAAGTGGAATCCTTACAAAAAGCCGATGCCGTGGCTTTTGCCAGCATTCGCGCCGATGACAAAGGGCCACACTTTGCAGGCTTGAGTCGTGTGGATGCGCTTTTGCCCAATGTCGATGCTCAAGACCTCGCGTGGGAAGATCAATTGCAACAATGGCAACAAGGTATCAGCCACTTAGCCGCCGACTTCTTTTTAGGTGATACCAAAGCAGAACCCCATCAAAAACAAGATTGTAGTTATTGCCAAATGCAACGCTTGTGTAGGATTTAAAGCCATGCTTGATGATCAACAGGCACGCCAACAGGCGTTGAACCCCCAGCACTCTTTTTTGGTGCAAGCACCCGCAGGTTCGGGCAAAACAGAGCTATTGATTCAACGGGTTTTGGCTTTGCTCAACCAAGTGGATCGACCTGAAAAAATCTTGGCTTTGACCTTCACACGCAAAGCAGCGGCAGAGATGCGAGATCGCATCATCGAAGCCTTGCGTGCAGGCAAAAAAGAGAAACCCAGTGAAGCGCATCGTCAGCACACATGGCAATTGGCGCGACAGGTCTTGCAGCGTGATGAAGCCTTGCAATGGCATTTGATCGAGCATCCGCAATGTTTGCGCCTGATGACCCTTGATGCCTTTGCCCATACCTTATCTCAGCAACTTCCTGTGCTGTCTGGTTTGGGGGCGCAAGCTCAAGTGAGTGATGATTCACTGCTTTTGTATACCCAAGCCATTGAAAACTTATTGCAAGCCATGCTTAGCCCTTCTGAAAATGTGTTGCGCAAGCAAATGGATATTCTGTTGTTTTACATGGATAACAACATGATGCGCCTGCAAGGCATGTTGGGCGATATGTTGGCCAGACGTGAGCAGTGGTTGCCCCATATCTTGGATGATACCCAGCAATTCATGGCGCAAATGCAAGGCCATATGCAGCATCTTGTGGCCGATGAACTCAGCGGCATTCATGTGCCACGCTTTTTGACGCATGACTTGGTGGCCTTGGCACGTTTTAGTGCGGACAACACAGGTGATACGTTGCTTCAAGATTTAGAATGCTGGCCTGAGCCTGATGTGTCGGCCTTGCCACAATGGTTGGCCTTGGTCGATTTGTTGTTAACCCAAAAGGGAACATGGCGTAAAACCGTCAACACAACCAATGGATTCCCTGCGGGTAAAGTGTTTGCCAGTCAAAAAGAAGCCATGCGCGATGTTTTGGCACAATGTGCAGCCGATGACACCCTGTTGCAGCAACTTAAACACATGCAACAACTCAAATATTTACAACCTTTGGATGACCAGCAGTATCAATTGCTCGATAGCATGCGTGGGGTGCTCAAACGCTTGGCTGTGGAACTGATTTTGGTGTTTAAGTCCACAGGCCAGTTGGATTTTAGCGAAGTGAACTTGCGCGCCTTGCAAGCCATTGGTCATGAAAACAATCCTTCAGATGCGCTTTTGTATTTGGATTATGCCATTGAGCACATTTTGGTGGATGAGTTTCAAGATACCTCACGCATGCAAATTCATTTGTTGCAACAGCTTTGCAGTGGTTGGCAAGAAGATGATGGGCGCACGCTGTTTTTGGTGGGTGATCCCATGCAATCCATTTATGCCTTTCGCAAAGCCGAAGTGGGTTTATTTTTGGAAGCCAAACATGGCGACCTTTGTTTGCCAGCACTGACCTTCTTGCAACTACAGCGTAATTTTCGTTCCCATGCCGCCATTGTGTCGTGGGTCAACCGTAGTTTTTCAAAAGTATTTCCCGCCCTTGAAAACATTCAAGCAGGTGCAGTCTCTTATAGCCCCAGCGAAGCAACCCATGCGCAAGAAGGGCAGGTCATGCTTTACACCATGCCAGAGCAAGACGATGCCCATGAAGCACAGCAGATTTGCCAATGGGTACAAGAAGCGCGCGCCCAACAGTTGAAAGTGGGCATTTTGGGTCGTTCACGGGCGCATTTATTTCCCGTGATTCAAGCTTTGCGGCATGGTGGCATTGCGCATCGTGCCATTGATTTATTACCCCTTGCCGATATGGATGTGGTGCGTGATTTGCATGCTTTGTGTTGTGTGCTTTACCACCCCGCAGATCAGCTCAGTTGGGCTGCCTTGCTGCGCACACCGTGGGTCGGGTTGGAGCTAGCCGATAATTTAAGTTTGCATCAAGACCGCACCTCCTTTTTTCAGCAGACATGGGAAAAGCTCAGCCCTGACGGTCAAGCGCGCATGCAGCGGTTCCGCAACACGATTCAACCTTATTTGAATTTGGCAGGGCGAGTCGGTGCGCGTGCGTTGGTGCAAGCCGCTTGGTTGGCCTTGGAAGCACCCGCTTGTCTTGCTCATAAAAGTGAGCTGGACAATGCCGAACGCTTTTTCAAATTATTGGAAAGCATGGATGATGGTTCGTATTTAAACCTCGATGCTTTGGCAAGGCATCTACAACAACTTTATGCCTTACCCGATACCCAGACCCAAGCCCAATATGTGGATATTTTAACCATGCATGCCGCCAAAGGCTTGCAATGGGATGTGGTGATTTTGGCCGGTCTGGGCAAAACATCAGGGCGGCTTAGCTCTGAGTTGATGCGTTGGGTCAATGTGCCTGTGGGGGGTGAAGAAGGTTTGTTGATGTCGCCTCGCGCTGCCATTGGTCGTGATAAAGTGCCGTTGTTTGAATGGATCGGAAAGCTTGAAAAAGAAAAAGATCAATACGAATTGGCACGTTTGTTTTATGTGGCCTGTACCCGTGCCAAACAACGTTTGTATTTGTCTTGCCATCAAGACAAAGAAAAAATGAAGTCAGGCTCTTTCATGGCCATGATTGAGAAAAAAGACACACAATTCTTTGGTGCTAACCTTGCCTTGCAAAACGAAAGCATCTCGCCTGATGTGATGCTCAAACGCGCACCCTTAATGCACATATCATTGCCATATCAAGCACCCGAACCCTGTGCAGGCATTGCCGCCCAACAACAAGCCCAAAGCTACGACGAGCAAGAACACATTTCTTTTAGCTGGGCGAGTAAATTGGCACGCACCATTGGCATCGCCTTGCACATGCTCCTGCGCAACATCGGGCAAAAAGGCATCGAAAATTGGCAAGAAAAAGATAGCCAAATCGCCACCACCCAAATGCAACACATTCTCATGGATGAAGGCTTGAGCACGTTATGGCAACAACGCGCCCTTGAGCAATGCCAACTCGCCTTAAACAACATCTTAAGCAGCCAGCATGCCCAGTGGATGCTCTCCAACCAACACCAAGATGCACAAGTGGAATGGCCACTCACCATGCTCAAAAAACAACAAAGCACCCACTTTATCTTGGATCGAAGTTTTGTAGAAAAAGGCACCCGCTGGGTCATCGACTACAAAACAGGCCAATACAGCGGCCACGACCCCAAAGCCTTCATCCACGCCGAAGTTGAACGCTATCGCCCTCAGCTCACCAACTATGCCCAAGCCGTGGCTGCCATGAGCGATCAACCCATTCGTTGTGGCTTGTATTTTCCTTTGCTCGATGTGTGGCGAGAAGTGACTGTGTTTAAATAGTTAAAGGCACAAGGAATAATTCCTGTTATTCCGCCTAAAGCAAACAGAAAAGAGCAACGTGAATATGACAAAAACATGTACAAAGAACGACATTTGATTGAGTGCCTTATCGGCAAAATAAAACAGTTCCGAAGGGTCTTTTCACGCTTTGATAAGTACGCTAAAAACTATATGTATTTTGTCCGTTTTGCAGCTTCAATCATATGCTTGAGATGAAATGTCAACACAGCCTAGAAGTGCAGTGTTATAATACCCACAGGGGATACTATGAATGAAGTTCATGAAATTGTTGCTGCTTTAAAAATAGTTCTGAAGCAGAAGCGTAAAACCTATGTGGATGTCGCCAAACATTTAATGTTGAGTGAGGCCAGTGTAAAACGAATGTTTAGCACACATCACTTCACGTTGGAGCGTGTGGGTGCGATTTGTCAGATGTTACAAATTGGTATTGCAGATTTACTGATTTTGGTTGAGAAGCAGCGTAAAACTTTATCTTTCTTAAGTTATGAACAAGAGCAAGAACTCGTAAGCAATAAAGAATTATTGTTGGTGGCTTTGTGTGTACAAAACTATCTCAATTTTGATGATATTGTGACTGAATTTAATCTATCGAATAAACAGTGTTTTTCCTTATTAGCCATTCTAGATCGTATTGGGATTATCGAACTTCATCCTAATAATAGAATTAAACTATTGATTTCTCAAGACTTTCGGTGGTTAAATAATGGGCCGATTGAAAACTTTTTTAGTCGTAAAGTTCAACCAGAATTCATGAGTCATAAGTTTCAAGGTAAACACGAATTGAAGCTATATATTAGTGGTGACTTAAGTGAAGATTCATGTGAAAAGTTAGAAAAAAAGTTATACGCATTGGCGAGGGAATTTGGAGAACGCAAGCAGAAAGATGCTTCTTTGCCCATTAGCGAACGTTCTCATGTGGGTATGATGTTGGCTTTTCGTCCTTGGCGTTACTCTATTTTTGACAAGTGGCGGAGAGTGAAAAAAACGAAGTGATGAACTGTTCTAATCGTTGTTCATCGTCGTGTTTGGTGCTTGATCTGCTGTGATTGTTTCATCTGATATATGCAAAGGCGCATTGGCTACCTTGACTAGGTTTTGGCTTCCTTTTTGACTAAGTTTCCCCACAGCACCAACTACAGCAAGCGGGGGAGAAACCACAATTGCGACAGCTTTAACACTACCAAGAATAACATGACCACTTGCTTTAGCTGAATACTTGATCGCTTGCACCGAATGTTGTGCTGAACCTTGGGCACAAGCTTGTTGGCTCAAGCAGCTCAGTATGATGACTGAAATATATAGGCATGCTTTCATGATATTCTCCTTTCTATCTGATTAAGGAGAAAGCGTAGCCTCTACTTTATTGAAAGAATAGGCTCGTAAAAAGAGTAGGTGTGGGGTGATACCTTGGGTTTTTTAATGTGCTACTTTTGACTGGAAATACGTCTATTCATACGTATTTCCATAGTTGTTAGATGCCTGAATATTGCGCATGTATTTCTTTGGCATGCATATCAGGTAATTTATTTAATGCTGCGATATAGGCATAGGCTGAAGCAAGAACAATATCGGTATCTGAGCCTTGACCATTGACCACGCGGTTGCCTTCTTGCAGTCGAACCGTGACCTCACCTTGAGCATCCGTACCAGAAGTGATGGCATTGACTGAGTATAACAACAGTTTTCCTGCTGGTTCGATAAGGGAGCGAATGGCTTTGAATGCAGCATCAACAGGCCCATCACCACGGGCAGTGGCATGGTGTGTCTTACCATTAATCTCTAAATCAACAGCAGCAATCGGCACATCTTTTGTTCCCGATGCAACATGTAAGGAGAGCAAACGAATATTATCACTGCTTTGATTGTTATCATCAACGATCAGAGAGAGAAGGTCTTCATCAAAAATTTCTTTTTTCTTGTCAGCTAGAATTTTAAAGCGTTTAAATACTTGCTTCAGGGTTTCATCATCTAACTTTGTATCTAATTCCTCGTAACGCGCTTTAAGTGCAGCTCTACCTGAATGTTTACCCAGCACCATGCGATTGGTGCTCCAACCGACTGATTCAGGGGTCATAATTTCATAGGTCTTTTTATGTTTTAGCATGCCATCTTGATGAATGCCTGACTCATGGGCAAAAGCATTCGCACCAACAATCGCTTTGTTGGCTTGTACAGACATGCCTGTGATTTGACTGACAAGGCGAGAGCTAGATACAATTTTTGTGCTATCAATATTGGTTTGAATATTATATCGGTCAGGACGTGTTTGGATCACCATCGCAATTTCTTCTAAAGAGGCGTTGCCAGCACGTTCGCCCAAACCATTGATGGTACATTCAACTTGGCGTGCGCCATTTTCAACAGCCGCCAATGAATTGGCTACTGCAAGACCTAGATCATTGTGGCAGTGAACAGAGAAAATCGCTTGATCTGAGTTTGGAACACGTTCAATGAGTGTGCGAATACGCTCACCAAATTCTTGGGGGGTCATGTAACCAACGGTATCAGGAATATTAATGACGCGTGCACCTGCGGCAATGGTCGCCTCTGTGACACGGCAAAGAAAATCCATATCAGATCGACCCGCATCTTCAGCAGAAAACTCAACATCATCGACAAAGTTTCTTGCTAATTTAACAGCATTTACGGCCATCTCTAAGACTTGATCAGGCTGCATGCGCAACTTGGCTTGCATATGAATAGGGCTGGTAGCAATAAAGGTGTGAATACGAGCACGTTCTGCGGGCTTGACAGCCTGTGCAGCACGTTCAATATCACCTTTTGATGCACGAGCAAGACCAGCGATGATAGGGCCGTGAACTTCAGAGGCTATGCGTTGAACCGCTTCAAAATCTCCCGGTGAGGCAATGGGAAAACCTGCTTCAATAATATCGACACCTAAGATTGCCAGTTGATGCGCTACCCTTACTTTTTCATCGATGTTCATAGAACAACCTGGAGATTGTTCGCCGTCTCTTAAGGTTGTATCAAAAATATAAAGTTTATCAGTCATGATGGGTCTCTGAATCTGTATTGGGCTGTGTACGACGATTTCTAGCTAGGCGCGTTCTTAATATTTTTTGGCGTTGATACATACTTAGCAATGGACCATGCAAGCAATATAAAAGTGTGCCTATAAATAAAACAGCAGCAGGGTAGCTGGCAATCAGGCCTAAGATAGCTAAGATCAATAATAAGACAGTAAAACGACGGGGCTTTTTGATGTCCATGTCTTTGCCTGCAAAAAATCGAATGCGACTAACCATGAGATAGGCCAAGGCCGTTGATAGGCAAGTCCAAACAATGGCGATGGGTTGTATATCGTATTGTTCATACATGAGCACCGCTGAACTAATGAAAATAGCAGTGGCTGGTGTAGGCAAGCCCTGAAAATAACGCTTATCATCATGCGCTGCTTGCGTATTAAAGCGCGCCAAACGTAAGGCCGAACATGCTGTGATAAAGAATGCGGCGACACCACCAAGATTTCCCATTGAAGGCAAAGCCCATAAATACACCAGTAATGCAGGTGCAACACCGAAAGAAACCATGTCGCACAGAGAGTCATATTCTGCGCCAAATTGACTTTCAGCATTGAGAAGGCGTGCAACACGACCATCTAAAATATCAAATACGACAGCCATAATAATAGCCCAAGCAGCATGCTCATAATTGTTTTGAACAGCAGAAATAATGGCATAGAACCCTGCGAAAAGACCAAGCGTGGTGAGGGTGCTAGGCAGAATGTAGATACCCCGTTTTTGTTTCATACCTTGTCCTTAGTGGTTAAAATGATTGTTCCTGCTTGCACAATATCACCGACTTTAATTTGATCACCGACAGTAATAGCTTCTTCTGTTTTCATGTGCCAAATTATTACATGTCTTTTACAACATGGGTAGACCCTTTGTGTGTTCTAGGTCATAAAATGTGGTGATCACTTGCTATCAATATGGCCGAAGATTAAGTTTTGCCTGCTGAGTCAACATGAAGCAAGGGGAAAGATCAATGAGAGTCTTATCATGGGTATTAGTCATATTGTTAGTGACAGGTTGTGTTGGAACCGTTGTGGGGACAGCAGCAGATTTAGTCATTGAAACCGCAAAGGTTCCATTTAAGGTTGGAAAAGCTGTGGTGGATGTTGCTTCTGATGATGATAGTGATGATGAGAGTAATGATGTGCAAGGTGATGATAGTTCTTCATAAGGGTTGTTAATTTAAGGAGTCTCACTTGGAGTTTAAAGGACATATGCTAGGTGGTATCATAGCTGGTGCAGCGGTCGCTTCCGCCGCCTACTTTGTTGGCGAAAAAGCAGGTCTTCCTTTGCTAGGTGCTGACAAAGAAAGGCAGATAGCCGCAGGTTTTATTTTTTTAACAGGTGTTTTTTTCAGTATTTATCCTGACTTTGATAGGCCCACTGATATGCGTAGCTGGTTTTATCGGCTGTTATTTGTTGGCTTATTAACATTGGTTTTTCAGCATGAGTATGAATTGGTGGGTTTGGTTGCCATTATCGCGATTATTCCTATCTTAGGTTATGAACAAAGCTCATCTCATAGTTGGGTCTCTGTGATATTGTACCCTGCCTTTATTTTAATTGTTTATAAAACAAGCCCCATTACCAGTGATTTTTCTACCAGCTGGCAAGTACAGCAAATCATTGATTTGTTTGTGGATCAGTTTTGGTGGTGGTTGGCATGTATGATGGGATGGGCTTCGCACCTTATTTTAGATTGTGAAAAACTTCTTTTTATCGAAAATGATAAAGATCATTATTGAATACACTGTGAATGATTTGCATTCACTTATCTTATAAAAATAGCGACACTTATGAAAAAAATTCTTATCCATTATAGTGAAATTGCTCTTAAAGGCAAAAACCGAAGAGCATTTGAGCAACAGTTAATTCGTAATATTCGTAAACAGTTTCAGCCTCATGCTGTGGTGCGCAAACACGGACGTATCTTGGTTTCGTTTGAAGAGTTAGAGCAAGCGATGTTGGATCACTTGTGCCAAATTCCTGGCATTTGTCATATTGCACAAATTCATATTGCTGAATTGGATATTGAGCATATGTATCAGGTGGCAAAAGAGGTGTTAGCAGAACAAGCACCAGAGGCAGGGACTCGTTTTGCTCTGCGTGTTAAACGAGGAAACAAACAGTTTCCGCATACATCTCCAGCCTTAGGCTATGAAATAGGTGGCCGTCTCAAGGCTGACTTTGACCTACAAGTTGATCTTAGTAACCCGACACTGAGCCTACATCTCGAAATATCAGATGATGAAGCTTATGTTTTTAGCAAAAAATTATTGGGCGTTGGTGGTTTACCCGTGGGAAGTAGTGGGCACGGTATGGTGCTCTTATCAGGTGGCATCGATAGTCCTGTGGCTGCTTATATGATGATGAAGCGCGGCATGCGTGTGAGTTTATTGCATTGTTTTAATAGTAGTATTAACCGAGATTTTAGTAAAATTAAAAAATTAGCTCAACAGTTATCCCGTTTTCAACCTAACTTGCGTTTATATATGCTTGATTTAGAAGGTTTTCAGCGTCATGCTATTGCCAATGTTCCTGATAAATTACGCATGGTTATTTATAAACGGCATATGTTGCGCACAGCGGTGACTGTGGCAGAAAAAGTTAATGCACAAGCTTTGGTAACGGGTGATTCTTTAGGTCAAGTTGCCAGTCAAACCTTAACAAATATTCAAGCTATTTACGATGTCTCACCACTACCTATTTTATCGCCTTTAATTGCACTGGATAAATTAGAAATCATTGATATTGGCCGTCGTATTGGTACTTATGATATTTCCATTGAAGAGTATTGTGATATCTGTTCATGGTTGATCGCAAAGCATCCAGAGACGCATGCTAAAAAAGCAGAGGTTGCTCACTTTGAGAAGATTTTACCTTTAGATATCGAATCCCCAATGACAACAGAGATCTATTCAGTTTGAATTAAGTTTAATATGGCATCATTCGCACCAGATCATGAGAGTGATGAAACTGAAGTGACCATTTAGTTTCCAAGGCTTATCAGTAGTTTTGTTGCCTCCTCCTCCTTCAAAACTGCTGGTATTTATTCTGTTTGTGCAGACAAGATACACATACAGAAGGCTACCGGGTCAGAAGTACGGTTCCTCCTCCTTTCCGTGCCAATCGGCCTGACCCGGGTCATGCTAACTTAATCAAATTTATAACACATACCCCATTTCTTTTTGAAAAAGGATATAGCTAGAATGCGTATATTACTTGTTGAAGATGATATTGAATTGGCAACTGAGCTACGGCACAACCTACAAAAAAAAGGTTATGCTGTTGATATGGTTCATGATGGCGCAGAGGCATCTTTTATGGGGGTCACAGAACCTTATGATGCTGTGATCTTAGACCTTGGCTTGCCGAATAAAAATGGGCTTGAAGTTTTGATTGAATGGCGAGCTTCAGGGATGTCTGTCCCTGTTCTGATTTTAACTGCGCGTGGTGCATGGTATGAAAAAGTAGAAGGTTTTCGTGCGGGTGCAGATGACTACTTAAGTAAGCCCTTCCATACCGAAGAATTGTTGTTGCGCATGCAGGCGTTGATTCGACGTAGCAATGGTGCTGCACACAAAACATTACAAGCAGGCATTTTATCTCTGGACGAAGAAGGGCAATTTGCCACGCTAGGTGAGAAAAAATTAGATTTAACCGCGATGGAGTTTCGTTTGTTGCGCTATTTCATGCTTCATCCCGATAAAATTCTTTCAGAACCCCATTTGCTAGAGCATGTGTATGATCATGCTGCTGAAAAAGAAAGCAATATCATCGAAGTTTACATCAGTCGTTTACGCAAAAAGATGGGTAAAAAAAGTATTCGCACACGACGTGGTCAAGGTTATGTGTTTGATCCTACGGCAATATGCATTCCCGCTCCCTAAGTGGTCGCCTGGCGATGAGTCTGGCGTTTAGCTTAATCTTATTTTTTGTGATTCAAAGTATATTGGCAGGCTTAGAAGTTCAATTATTGAGTGAGCGAGTGGTGGAGTCACGGCTTGAACATGATATGGAAGAGGTGGTTTCCTCTTTATATATTCGTTCAAATGGTCAGTTTCAAGTCAATTGGCAGCGGGTACCAAGTATTTATCGCCGCCTAATGTCTGGGCACTATTTTGTAATTCAAACCCCTAGGGGGTGGATTTACTCACGATCCTTAAAGGGGAATTCTCTACCTCAATTACCGCTTGGTTTTCATCATGGAATTGAAGGTCCTCAGTCTTTTTCTCTTTCTGTATATACACAAAAGTTTAATTTTTATGGGCATGAGATGCAAATTCATATTGCCGAAGAAACGTCCTTGGTTAGCCAAACAGTTTTAGCTTTTCAGAATCATTTATTGCCTATTTTTGTGGCTATGGTGTTGTTATTGCTTGGTTTCCAAATGTGGATTATTCGTTCAAGTTTAAAACCTCTAGTGAATCTTCGTTCTGAAATTTTACGTTTAGAGCGTGGTGAAATTCAAAAGTTAGTGAATGAAGGCCCTACAGAAATTCAGCCGATGATTGATGAGGTGAATCAACTTTTACAATTACAAATGCAGCGACTACAACGTTCACGGCATGCTTTGGGAAATATGGCGCATGCACTTAAAACACCTTTAACATTGATGACTCAGCTTTTAGATCAGGATGTTGAAAGCAATAAAGAACGCTTAAAGCAACAGTTAGGTGTGATTCAAGAAAGAATAGATCGTGACTTGGCACGAGCAAGGATGGCAGGTCAGGTTCACGGCGGTATTTGGCCTGAGCCGGTGAAAGACATTGAAGATTTGGTGGCAACGCTGAATATGATTTATCGCGATCAGGCAAACATCACGCTTGATATTGATGGCCTTATCCGTATCCCTGCTGACCGTGAAGACATGATGGAAATTCTAGGTAATTTGTTGGATAATGCTTGTAAATGGGCAAAGGCTGAGGTTCGCTGTAAAATCTGGTGTCAGCAAGGTTTGCATCTGTGCATTGAAGATGATGGCAAAGGCATGTCTTCTGAAAATATGCGTAATATTTTAAAGCGTGGCGTTCGTTTTGATGAAAGTGTGGCTGGGCATGGGCTTGGGATGTCGATTGTTCAAGAAGTGGTGCATGCATATGATGGTAGCATTGAGCTCAATTTATCGGATGAGCTCGGTGGTTTAAAAGTACATATTACTTTGTTTGCGATGGATTAATTGGATACTGGCCGCATGACTAAATTATCTTGATGAATGACTGATTCAAAATCCCTATAACCCAAAATACCTTGAATATCCTGACCTTGTAAGTGCAATAAATTCTTGATTTCATCTGAGCGATAGTTGGCTAAGCCACAAGCAATGATGCGATGCTCATCATCATAAATGTCGATGCAATCACCTTTATCAAATTGACCTTCAACACGAATCATGTGTTGATGTAAGACACCTTTGTTGTTTGTTTGAATCATTTTCGCTGTTTCTTTTGTGATCCAAACTTTGCCTTTAGGCTCTAAAATATCAGCAATCCAATGTTGACGGCGCGACTGACGGTCTTTGCCACATGCAAAAACAGTACCAATATTTTGACCATCTAATAAGCTGAAAAGTTGCAAAGGATCTTGACCCGTCATAATGACAGCAGGGATGCCACCTTTGGTTGAAATACGAGCTGCTTTGACCTTGCTTTGCATGCCGCCAGTGCCAAAAGAACTACCTGCACCTTGTGCCATACTGCTAATATCATCAGTAATCTCTTGAACAATACCGAGTCGTTGTGCATGAGGATCGTGATGCGGGTTGGCCGTATACAAGCCATCAACATCAGTCATCATGACAAATAAGTCGGCATGAACCAATAAACTGACCATAGCACCCAGAGTATCATTATCGCCAAATCGAATTTCTTCTGTCATGACGGTATCGTTTTCATTAACGATGGGCACTGCACCAGCACGAAATAAGGTTTGAGAGGTATGGCTTGCATTTAAATAACGTCGTCTATTACTAAGGTCGTCTCTTGTTAATAACATTTGTGCAACAGTCATGTCCATGTTTTGAAATATATCTGCATACGCATGCATCAGCATAGGTTGACCAACAGCTGCTGCGGCTTGTTTTTTGTGCAGGCTTAAATCTTGATCAAGCCAAGCAAGGCGTACACGCCCAAGCGCGACAGCACCTGAAGAAACAATGGCAACTTCAATGTTTCGTTTTTTAAGCTCATGAACTGTTTTTGCTATTTGCTGAATTTGCTGGGTACGAATACCACTATCAGGATCAGCCAATAAAGAGCTTCCTACCTTTAAGACAAGGCGACGAATATGTTTGAACTGACTACGCATTCATCTTCTTTTGTTTTACCATATCCCATGTTTGATACAGTAATTCATCGATTCCCTCACCCGTTACTGCTGAAATCAGCAAGTAAGGTAAGGATAAAAGCTTCACTTCTTCTTCTAAATGATCACGGCCTTCTTGGTCAAGTGCATCAATCTTATTGATGATAAGAATTCTAGGTTTTTCCGTTAATTTTTTACCATAGCTAGATAATTCGTGTTCTATTTCATCAATTTGTTGTTGTAAGCTTTGCTCCAACATGCTCACAGATTCGACAAGGTGTAATAACACACTGGTGCGTTCAATATGACGTAAAAAGCGATCGCCAAGTCCTTTGCCTTCATGCGCGCCTTCAATAAGACCCGGTATATCCGCCACGACAAAACCATCGCTATGACCCATTAACACTTGGCCTAATTTGGGTTTAATGGTGGTGAAAGGATAGTCCGCAACACGCGGTTGTGCATTAGAAATACGTGAGAGTAGCGTTGACTTCCCTGCATTCGGTAGGCCTAAAAGGCCAACGTCCGCCATGCATTTTAATTCAAGAAAGAAGATCGCAGGCTCAGCAGTAATCCCTGGTTGGGCATAACGAGGTGTACGGTTAATACTCGTGGCAAAATGTTGATTACCAAGACCACCTAAACCACCTTCAGCTACCATGTAGCGGCACTTATCATGGTCTAAGTCAATAATAACATGCCCATTTTCGTCTTTAATAATGGTACCTACAGGAACGATGACTTCAACATCAGCACCATTAGCACCATTCATGTTTTTGCCCAGACCTGATTGGCCATGCTTTGCTCGAATATGTTTTTGAGTATATAATTCTAAAAGTGTGTTTTGGTCTTTGCTGGCAATGAGATAAACATGGCCACCGCGACCACCATCACCACCCGCAGGCCCACCTTTAGGAACATATTTTTCGCGTCGGAACGCACTGGAGCCAGGTCCGCCGGACCCAGCACAAATTTCTACTTTTACTTCATCAATAAATCGCATTGCGGACAATGATGTATGTTGAAGGCTAAGTTGCCAATAGGTAGGCGTGTTTTTATGCTGATAGCGAGGTTAACTTTAGAGCTATAATGGCTGACTTAAGGTCAGGGTAGATGCCAATATGAGGATAAATATGTTGCGCTTTCTCTGCAATATCCTTGGCATCACCATAGCCAGTTTGCACGAGAATAGGCTCCACATTGGCCGCTAATGCAGCTTGAACATCACGCAAGGAGTCACCAATCATAAACGCGTCATGAGCTTCGCTATGAAGTTTTGTTAATGTTTCGATTAACAAACCCGCCTTTGGTTTTCGGCATAAACACTGTGCATCTGGGTGATGTGGACAGTAGGCACTATGCGCAATATGACCGCCTGTATCGTCAATGGCCTGCATCATTTTTTGATGGATAGCTTGCATCTCTTCTGCTTGAAACATGCCGCGACCTAGGGCGGATTGATTGCTGCAAAGACCTATTTTGATTCCAGATTTTGTAAGAGCGGCAATGGCTTCCAAGCTTCCCGGTATTGGCTGCCAGTCTTTGGGTGATAAAATATAGTAAGGGGAATCAAAGTTGATGACACCATCGCGGTCTAGTAAAATCGTAGTTGTCATCTTAATTTATAGTCCCGAGCCAAGTCTCTTTTCACATCTCTTTCTTTAATCGTCGCCCGTTTATCATGCAATTTTTTTCCTCTGGCAAGGGCTAGCTGTAATTTTGCATAGTTGCGGTGATTAAAAATAATTTTTAATGGGACAAGGGTTAAGCCGCGTTCATTAAGCTTACCCATGAGGCGTGATATTTCTTTTTGATGCAATAATAATTGACGGGTTCTGGCTGGATCGACGGGATTTTCCCGACATGCAGGTTTATAAGGTTGTATATGACAGCCAACCAATATCACGCGATTATTTTTGACGATGCAATGTGCTTGGGTCAGATTTGCATGCCCAGCGCGCAAAGACTTCACTTCTGGACCTGTGAGAATGATACCAGCTTCAAAGGTCTCTAACATATAATATTCGTGGTGTGCTTTTCGATTTAAAATAGCCATGCCTAATCCTAATCACAAATTGATTATGATAAAGAATAAATATTTTTTTCATCCACCGTTCATGCAGATCTTACAATATTTGACCCATCATAATAAATAAGGATCATCAAATGTTTGGGCTAAAGAAAAGAATGAATTTATCGGATATTGATATTTTAATACAGTCAAAATACATGGAAGGAGAATCAGATCCAGCAAGTGATTATTATGTTTTTGCTTATTATGTGCATATTCATAATCGTACAAAAGTTGATATTCAATTGGTCTCTAGGCATTGGATTATCACAGATTCAGATAATAATGTGGAAGAGATTCAAGCCAAAGGCGTGATGGGCGAAGAGCCTTTTATTAAAGCTGGTGAAATTTTTTATTATAATAGTTTTTGTGTGTTACATACTTCTGTTGGCAGTATGCGTGGTGTGTATGGCATGCGCAGTCGCGATGGCGTTTGTTTTGATGCAGATATTCCTATTTTTACGTTATCTATGCCACACTCTTTACAATAATAATTATGTTTTAGGCGTGTTTTTTTGGATCCATGCCCACATTTCAGGGCAAAAGTACTCTGAAACCAAGGCGCTGGCACCTGAAAATGATCGTAAAATAGAACGCCTAGCCCAGCGTTGTTGTTGATGGCACATGACTTGGCTAAAGCTTAAATCTGAACGTGATAAAGAAAGGCCACAGTTTGATAGTAAGTGCCCAAGTGGAATTTCACCATTTTGCAAGTCACTCATGAGGGTGACAGATAAGTCTTCTAAAGGTAAAACAGATTCAGCATCAAACATGGTGATGCCTTGATGGGCTAAGGAAACTTGTCGGCGAAGGCATGGTTGGCCTTCTTTGCATTGCAATAACTGCGCTTCATCTTTATTAAAACAGTGAACAAATTGTTCTTGTAGGACTAGCTGCAATGGCATGTGATATTGTTTTTCTAAAAAGCGGGTTAAAGAGCTGTTGACACTTAATATTCTTGCAATGTTTTTAGATCCACTGGAGGCGAGAATAGCCGTGTGATGTGCGGTTTCCCAACGGTTTGGTTCAATTTTTTCAAAAGTCACCGCGATAGACTTACAAAATATCATCAAGGGTCAAGGAAAGATGCGCTGTGTTGATGGCATTGCTTGAACTCTGTCTCTATCAGAGAGAAGACTCATTCAAAAAGACTCTTAACCGACCTAGCTATCAAGACGGTTAAGAGAATAGAATTTTTTTACAGGTTTTCGCCAGATTCTTTCATGCTATAGGCGATAATATGATTTGCTTTATCTTCAAATAATTTGTACCAAACAAGCGATTTTTTAAAGGATACTGATGGTATGATATGAGTGACTTGTTTATCTTTTCCTGATAAAAAGACCTTACATAGGCCTGCTGTTGTCCATGAACCTGATGCCACAGACATCGAAAGGCTACAGTTGATACCATAATCTTCCATTTCCTTCGCATCGTTAAAGCGTAGTGTGTCATTTTGAATATTTAAAACATCACCATTGAGAATATTTGCTGAGTGCGCGAAGGTCATTAACTCAGCCTTACCCTTTAATGCACCTTCAATATCATCCCCTACAAGTTCAGCAGGAAAAGATTCATTTAAAGCTCCTTTATCAATAAAAAGTACGGCAATATGGACATGCGTACCATCGCTTGCCCATGCTGCATTGATATTAAATAGTAACCAAATCGACATTAAGCATAAAAAAGTTTTTTTCATCGGTAATCCCCCTAGGATTAAGAGTGTGACTTTGTCGGCTAAAATATGGTCAATCTCTTGGCTTGGGTCAAATCATTAATGCATCAGTGTCTTCAGGAAATATCTAATATTCATAGATTTTCATCATGCTATTTTATAGTATTGCTGGCATGTCAATATTAAATATGGGTACATTGTGCAGTCATTTCTCTAAAGGCTGCAAGCCTCGTGAACGATGGCTTTTAGGTACAGAGCATGAAAAGATAGGTTATCATATGACAAACCAAGCTCCACTGGCTTATGATGTCATTGAATCTTTATTATTGGGAATGGCCGTCGATGGCTGGCAACCAGTGTATGAAGAAGCTCATGTCATTGCGCTGAAAAAAGGCATGGCCTCTGTGACCTTAGAACCCGGTGGCCAATTAGAGCTATCAGGTGAGCCATTGCACACGGTTTTTGAGATAGAAGCAGAGCTTCTACAGCACTTAAACCTTGTTGAGCATGCTGCTAAGCCTTTAGGTGTGAATTTTTTAACCGTGGCCTTTCAGCCTAAGTGGTCACGAGAAAGCATTCCTTGGATGCCAAAATCACGTTATGCGTTGATGCAGAAGTACATGCCACAAGTGGGTAAACATGGTTTAGATATGATGCTCAGAACGGCAACCACACAAGTCAATTTAGATTATTCTTCAGAACAAGATATGGTCAAGAAGATGCGTATATCGTGTTGCTTGCAGCCCTTGGTGACGGCTTTATATGCCGCATCTCCCTTTGTGGATGCAAAGAAAACAGCATGGCAATCATGGCGTTCACGTTGTTGGTTGGACACAGATCAAGCACGTACAGGCATTCCTGCGATGATTTTTGAAGATAATTTTGGTTTTGAATCTTATGCGCAATGGGCTTTGGATGCCCCCATGTATTTTGTGATGCGGGATGAACAGTTTATTGATTGTATGGGGCAAAGTTTTCGTGATTTTTTAGAGGGTAAGTTGCCAGCATTGATGGGTGAATTTCCCACTATGGATGATTGGGAATTGCATTTATCGACATTATTTCCAGATGTTCGTCTTAAATCATACTTAGAAATGAGAGGTGCAGATACAGGTTCTCAAGCTTGGATTTGCTCTTTGCCAGCTTTGTGGAAAGGTCTTCTTTATGACGAAGAGAATCTTCAGCGTTTGTTTCAATGGGTAGAAGATTGGACGCATGCAGAAGTTAATGCCTTGCGTCATGATGCAGCAAAAGAAGCTTTTCATGCTGAGTTTCGTGGCCAAAAGTTACATCAGATGTGTGCTTTTATGCTGCAATTGGCACAAGAAGGGTTGCATCGTTTACATCTTGAAGAAGGTCATGCTGATGAAAGTGTATTTCTACAACCCTTATTGGATGCTGTTCAATCAGGACAAACACAGGCGGATGTTTGGTTAGCAGCAACAAAAACAGCCACAGGTCATGATATGAATCAATTATTCTCAATGGCAAAACACTGGAAATAAAAACACTGAAGCCGTGGTCAATCAATGCATTGGTAAACAGCATCATTCATTTGCATGGCAAAATAAATCATCGACCACGGTGAGTCGATCAGTCCTAAAGACAGAAAGTCAATCAGACCCAGCATGCGAATGTATTTCATGCGTGAACAAGGGTAGCGAGAAGATTCACTCGATAAACGGGTCATGGTAAAGACAGCTTGCTTGGAACTGGTGTAATAAACACGATACCAATCATCTTTTTTGGCTTGAAATGAATACAGTCTGTTTTTTGTTTGTGAGCCACGAAATATTTGTTGTTTCTTGAAGGTGTATAAAATGTCTTTTTCTTGATTGGAGTTACCGCGAAAAATCTTTTGACCATCAAAACGGTATAAAATATTTTGAGGAGTTGGGGCATAACCATTATATATTTTACCATCGTAGAAGGTGAATAGGCAGTCTTCTTGTTTAGTCGAGTTGCCACGAAAAAGCCGATGTTTTGTAAAGGTATACAGGCATGTTTCTTTAAATTTAACACCATTGAATAAAGTACGATAGAGTTTATTGCCTTTGAAGCGGTAAATCATCCGTTCTGTTTTGTTTTCCGCACCAAAAAAAACTTTGCCTTCATGGTAACTAAATAAGACATCGTGTTGGCTACTTGAAGCCATTTCAAACACCCGAATGGGTTGGTGGGCATGGGCAAGATGTGACTGAGAGAAAAGCACCATACACAGGCATAGAAAGAAAAAAGTTTTATGATAAAGCGCAGAAAATAAGTGCGTATGCCGTTGCTCAAAGAGGTGTGTCATTGGTCTTTCTCCTGCTCATGATGATTAGGTAGCGAAACCTAACTTATTCACAATTGTGTTGGTATTACGGAGGTGTTTTTTGTTGGTTCAGACAAGTGATCACGCCGTTCTTTTTCTAATGTTGATAAAGCTTGATAAGCACGACCATACGACCAACCATAACCCCAACGGTACCAAGTCGGTAAAAAAGGAGAGCCACCGATGCGAACGCCCATATGCATCATGGTGGCGGTGACTGGAAACCCAGCTTGTTGCACACAGGTGGCCAGTTCTTCATCCGCTTGTTGACGTTGTGGAGCCGTACCGCCTTGCCAGTAAGCAAGGTCATGATTCAGGCAGCAATGAGACCATGCCTCGGGTTTTGACCATGATCCATCAGGAAAAAGGCTACAGCCATCGCTTTGAAATGGCTGCAAAGGTGCGGCTGGATTGAGCTGAAAATAAGAAAAAAAAGCACTTATGATGAACATGCAGGATAAGAAACCAAGGCGTAACATAAAAGCTTGGCGCATTTAAGAAATGAGTAAAACGATCTTACTACCTTGATACATGTCCATAATGATCAATTTTTTGCTGTTTGGATTCCAAACGACCCGCAATAGGCTTTTACCACGATGACCGCGCCATTCATTTTTTGATTTTTCAGAAAAGCCTTCAGGAACGTGCCCTAATAAAAAAGTAGCTAAATCACTGGGTGAGATATTGATGCCTTGTTGTTTTAGATAGGCTTGTTCTGCGTTTTTCCAAACGGGAGATGGATCGTGATTATCGCGGGTTTGTAAGCTGTTGTCGTGCCACTTTATTTCAATGATGCGTGAAGATGCAGCATGGTGAAGCCTTAACCAACCAGCCTCGTTATTTTGAGCCTTCCAGTTGACCATGACTTGCCAGCGTTTGGCTTTTTGAATGACCAATAATCGCCCTGAAAACTCAGTGTAAGGGCCAATACCTGTGAGGGTAGAAGGCTTTTCTTTGACGACTTCTTGTATTGTTAACATGGGTTTATCTATTTTTTGATCATGCACAGCAATATTGGGTTTAGCACAAGCCCCCAGTAAAAATGCACAACAACTTAAGATACCAAGCTGGTACCAAAAGTTGCGATAACGTGATGTGATCAACGTGGTTTAGCTGTGGATGGCTCTATCTTGAGAATCAAGCACCGATTCATGCATAATTTCAGATAAAGTTGGGTGGGGAAACATATGATGAATCAATTCTTCTTCAGTGCTTTCAAGAGTGCGTGCCACCCCAAAGGTGGTGATCAATTCGGTGGCTTCAGCACCAACCACATGCGCACCAAGAAGTTCGCCTGTTTCAGCATCAAAAATGGTTTTCACTATGCCTTCTGTTTCTGCTAAGCCCATCGCTTTGCCGTTGGGCGCGTAAGCACTGCGACCCACTTTAATGTCGTGACCTGCTTCGATAGCTTGTTTTTCAGTCAAACCACAAGAACCCACTTGAGGTTGGCAATACGTACAACCTGGTACATTGCCATAATCCACTTTATGGGGGTGCATGTCAGCGATAGCTTCGACACAAACAATGCCTTCATGACTGGCCACATGTGCGAGTGCAGGTGCGCCCACCACATCGCCAATCGCATATAAGCCCGCATGATCGGTACGATACCAATCATCCACTTCAATGGCATTGCGATCCACTTTGGCTTGGGTGTTTTCTAAGCCTAAGTTGTCTGTGTTGCCAATGACACCCACAGCGACCAAGACGGTTTCAGATTCAATGCTTTTTAGTTTGCCCTTGACTTCGTATTCAACAACGCCTTTGCCATCAATGTTTTTAGCCGATGACACCATAGCATTATTAATGATTTTAATGCCTTGTTTTTTGAATGAACGTGCCACAATCTTGGAAATTTCTTCGTCTTCAAGTGGCATGACTTGAGGCGCACCCTCAATGATGGTGACTTTAGAACCCATTGCATTGAAGAAATAGGCAAATTCCATACCAATAGCGCCAGAACCAATGATGGTCATTTGCTCAGGAACTTTTTCCATGACCAAGGCTTTTTTGTAGGTAATCACGACATCGTTATCAACTTCCATGCCTGGAAAAGCACGCGCACGCGCACCAGTCGCGACAATGACATGTTTCGCACGAACTTGTGTGCTTTCACCGTTGGCATCTTTGACTTCTAAGCCACCCGCTTCATTGAAGCTGGCATAGCCTTGAATGTGTTGAACACCATTTTTCTTGAATAAAAAGCCAATACCTTTGTTGAGTTTTTCTGAAATGCCACGCGAACGGCTAACGGCAGCGGCTAAATCAGGTTTGGTTTCACTGATACCCAAGCCCAGTTCCATGCCGTGACCTTTCACGATATTGATCATTTCAGCCGTACGCAATAAAGCTTTAGTGGGAATACAACCCCAGTTCAAGCAAATACCACCGAGGTGTGTGGATTCCACACATGCCACTTTCATACCCAGTTGCGCGCCACGAATCGCAGCTACATAACCACCAGGGCCAGCACCGATGACGACAAGATCATAATCGACTTCGCCTTGGCTAAATTCGCCCGCATCTTTGAGTTTAAGCTCATTATCGTGCGTTGTCTCTTCTTCGCCAGTGCTGATGGGTGCGGGTGTTGTGCTTTCAACCACAGTCTCTGGGCTACTTTCTGTTACTGCTTCATCCAACCCAGATGATTGGTAATCTGGCGACACTGTTTCATCATCTTCTGCAATGACGGCAATGGCTGCACCCACAGGCACAAGCGCGCCTTCGTTGTGAATAATGCGGTGCAAGATGCCTTCATCAATCACTTCCACTTCCATCGTGGCTTTGTCGGTTTCAATTTCCACCATAATGTCACCAGAAAGCAATTCATCGCCTTCTTTTTTTAACCAACGCACGATTTTACCTTCGGTCATGGTGGGTGATAATTGTGTCATGTATACATCAATTGGCATCTTGGTGCTCCAGTATCAAAAGTAACATCAGTTAAGAGATTAGTAGTCCAGCAGGACGTTGTAAATGTTGTTTTAGTGCAGCTAAAAACGAAGCACCCACCGCACCATCCACGACACGATGATCGCAAGATAAGGTAAGGCTCATGATTTTACGAATGACCACTTGGCCATCTTCAACCACCACTTTTTCTGCGGTTGCACCCACAGCCAAAATAGCACCTTCAGGTGGATTCACAATCGCTGAAAAGCTTTGAATACCAAACATACCTAAGTTGGACACAGAAAAAGTACCACCTGTGTATTCGTCAGGTTTTAACTCACCTGCACGGGCGCGTTTGGCCAGATCTTTAACTTCTTGAGAGATTTCAACAATCGACTTTTGCTCGGCATGGCGAATCACAGGTGTGATCAAACCACCGTCAATGGCGACTGCCACAGAGACATGGGCGTGTTTGTGCATGAGTGTGGATTTTTCGGTCCAACTTGCATTGGTTTCAGGCACATCAATGAGTGATTTTGAAACAGCTTTCAAAATAAAGTCATTCACCGAAAGTTTAAACTCACCATCAGCAGCTTCATTGAGTTGGGCGCGTAAATCCATCAAGCGATCCATCGTCACTTCTGTGCTTAAATAAAAGTGAGGAATGTTCTGCTTCGATTCCGTCAGGCGACGCGCAATGGTTTTGCGCATCATGGTGTTCTCTACGGCTTCATATTCATCGGCATGATAAGGCAGTGGGCCTTGTGGCATGGGGCGAGGTGCGGGTGGAATAGCATGGTTTGAACCCAAACGAATGCCACTACGCAAAGCTTTTTCAATATCGACTTTTATAATACGACCATTAGGGCCAGAGCCTTGAATTTGAGCAAGATTAAGATTGCGAACCTTGGCTAAACGACGCGCCAATGGGCTGGCTTTAATGCGTTTTTTTTGTGATTCTGTGGGCATAGGTGTTGTTTCAACACTGGCAGCAGCAGGTGCTGTGGGTGTTTCTACTTCGACTTCTACGGTGGCGGTATCGGCAGCTTGGGGTTGATAATCTGCGGGGACTTCTTCGCCATCTTCAGCCACAATCGCAATGACTGATCCAACGGGAACAAGTGAGCCTTCTGGGCTTATGATTTTATGCAAAATTCCTTCATCAATCACTTCGACTTCCATCGTGGCTTTGTCTGTTTCGATTTCTGCCATGATGTCACCAGAAAGAAGTTCATCGCCTTCTTTCTTTAGCCAGCGCGCAATTTTACCTTCGGTCATGGTTGGAGATAATTGGCTCATTAAAATATCAATAGGCATTTGGGTATCTCCTTAATTACGGTTGCAAGCTTGACGTGCAGCAGCAACAATGTCTTCCACACTAGGTAAGGCAAGGGTTTCTAAGTTAGCGGCATAAGGCATCGGAACATCTTTACCTGTGACACGAATGACAGGTGCATCCAAATCATCAAAGGCTTTTTCCATGATACGAGCAGAAATTTCTGCGCCAATACCCGCAAAACGCCAGCCTTCTTCAACCACAATGGCACAGTTGGTTTTAGCAACACTGGCCAACATGGTGGTTTCATCCAAGGGGCGAATGGTGCGAAGATCGACGATTTCAGCGTCAATGCCTTGTTCGGCTAAGATCTTAGCTGCCTTGAGAGCATAACCGACCATGCGTGAGAAGGTCACGATGGTGACATCACTGCCTTGACGTTTGATATCGGCTTTGCCCAATGGAATGATGTATTCTTCATCTGGTACTTCGCCAATATCACCATAACAAATTTCGTTTTCGATAAAAACCACGGTGTCGCCATCACGAATCGAGGCTTTAAGCAAACCTTTAGCATCGTAAGGCGTTGCAGGCATCACAACTTTCAAACCTGGAATATTGGCTAACCAGTTTTCAAAACATTGCGAATGCTGCGAGCTCACACGCGCAGCCGATCCACCAGCTCCACGAAAGACCATGGGTACATCGTATTGACCACCCGACATATAACGCATTTTGGCTGCGGCATTGACGATTTGATCGAGTGCCAGCAAGGCAAAGTTCCATGTCATGAATTCGACGACAGGGCGTAAGCCAGCCATCGCAGCACCCACACCCAAACCTGCAAAACCAAGTTCGGTAATGGGGGTGTCAATCACACGGCGTGTGCCAAATTTTTCATGCATACCTTGAGATACTTTGTAAGCACCGTTGTATTCAGCGACTTCTTCACCCATGAGAAAGACACGATCATCGCGCGTCATTTCTTCACACATGGCTTGGTTCAGTGCTTCACGAAAAGTTATGCGGGACATGAGTCGGCTCCATCTGGGTAAGGGTAGGCATGGGTAATGGGATCGGCATAAACATCATTAAAAAGTTCTTTGGGATCGGGTTCTGGCATGGCTTCAGCTTTTTTACTGATGGCTGCCACTTCCTTTTTAAGGTCACGATCTTTTTGTTTGAATGCTTCAGCAGTCGATAAGCCTGCATCAATCATTAAATTTTGTATTTTAGCGATAGGGTCACGGCCTGTGCGCCATTCATTCACTTCATCGCGTGTGCGGTAAGTGGCGGGGTCTGACATGGAATGACCACGATAACGATACGTCATGGCTTCAACGAGCATTGGGCCTTTGCCTGAACGTGCATGTTCGATGGCCGCTGACATTTCACGTTCAACTTCCAAGACATCCATGCCATCAATTTGAATACCGGGTATTTTGAAAGAGACACCACGTTTAAATAAGTGTGTTTCCGCAGAGGCACGGCTGAGTGATGTGCCCATAGCATATTGATTGTTCTCAACAATAAAGACGATGGGTAGCTTCCATAAAGCTGCCATATTAAAGGACTCGTAAACTGCGCCTTGGTTAATCGCACCATCACCCATAAAACAAAGGCTTACACGGCCATCATCATTGTATTGACTGGCAAAGCTAAAACCCAAACCAATGGGGACTTGCTCAGCCACAATACCGTTGCCACCTGCAAAATTATTTTCTTTATCAAACATATGCATGGAGCCACCTTTGCCTTTGACGAGTCCGCCATTGCGACCAAGCAGCTCTGCCATAGTCGCAACAGGGTCACTCCCACGGGCTAAAACATGACCATGGTCACGGTAACTTGTCATCATATAATCGGTGGGTTGGCTGGCATGATGCACACCCACTGGAACGGCTTCTTGACCATTACATAAATGGCAAAAACCACCAATTTTTTTAAGACCATAGAGTTGACCTGCTTTTTCTTCAAAGCGTCGAATAAACAACATTTGATCATGAAGATGTTGCAAGGTCGAAAGGTCGTAGCTACGGCCTTCGTGCGTCAAACCTGTGAATTGTTTGGTGGACATGAAACCCCCGAAATAAACCATTTAAGGGGGCGAATCATGCCCAACACTGTTGAGAGCAGCAAGGGCTATGAAAAAACCGCTAAAATCCATGCTGACTTGAACTAAATTGTGGCTTGTGAATGCGTATTGCCATCTTTAGGGTAGCGAGGGAGAAATCATATCATTGAATATGCTTATTTCGTGAAGCATATATTAATATAAAGAGAGGGTATTATGGATGATTTTTCGTCTAAAGATTTGAAGTCAATTCTTCATTCTAAGCGTGCCAATATTTATTACCTTGAGATGTGCCGCGTGATGCAAAAAGATGGCCGGGTGCTTTATTTAACCGAAGGCAAAAAGGAAAGGGTGTATTGGAATATCCCGATTGCCAACACCACCGTTATTTTACTAGGGACAGGTACATCTATCACCCAAGCAGCCATGCGAATGCTGGTTTCAGCGGGTGTCTTAGTGGGCTTTTCTGGTGGCGGTGGTACGCCATTGTTGGCTGGTTGCGATGTGGCTTGGTTATCCCCGCAAAGTGAATATCGCCCCACTGAATACGTGCAAGGCTGGATGTCTTTCTGGTTTGATAAACGCAAACGACTGCAAGTTGCCAAACTATTTCAACAAAAGCGCATTGCCTATATGCAGCGTGTTTGGTTAAAAGATCGAGATTTAAAGTCAGAAGGTTTTTCTATGGATGATGCAGACATCCAAAAGGCTCTATTAAAATTCTCTGAAAAAATTGATTTATGTGCTGATGTTACAAAATTGTTGTTGCTTGAAGCACAGATGACCAAAAGTTTTTATAAAATTGCTGCCAATCGCACCAAGGCGGATGGCTTTGTGCGTGATCATGCGCAGAATGATGATGCCAATGCTTTTTTAAATCACGGTAATTATCTCGCTTATGGTTTGGCTGCAAGCACATTATGGGTCTTGGGCATTCCGCATGGTTTTGCGGTCATGCATGGCAAGACGCGACGCGGAGCCTTGGTTTTTGATGTGGCTGATTTGATTAAAGATACGCTTATTTTGCCGTGGGCTTTTATTTGCGCCAAAGAACGGGCAACAGAACAAGAGTTTCGCCAACAATGCCTACAAAACTTCAGCAAACACAAAGCCCTCGATTTTATGTTTGATACCGTGAAAGAAATTAGCTTAAGCGGGGATCAATGATGATGGTCACCTTTGTTTCAGAGTGTGAGAAAAAAGCTTTAAACAGAACAAGACGTGTGCTGGATGCCTTTGCGAATCGAATCGGTAGAAATACGTGGCAAACGGTGATTAGCAAAGAGGGGCTAGATGCTGTCAGGCATGCTTTAAAACAAAGTGCCTCACGGAATACAGCTGTGTCTTGTCACTGGATAAGAAGTCGTAGCCGTAGCGATCTTAAGTGGGTTGTTGGTAACAAAGATAAATTTAATTCACAAGGGATTGTCGCAGTAAATTATACCAATCAGGAGAATATATTGAAAATTGATGACATTGAAATTGATATAAATAGTTATGTTGCGAATACCAAAAAGCAATCACTCGTGAATCATTTGTTTGCTGTGGGTTATGTGTCTTATTTGCTGTGCAAACAACTCACCGACAATGAGAAGCTAGCGAAGGCAGTCTTTATAGCTGGGTGTTGGCATGATATGGGGAAGATTGACTCAGGCTTTCAGCAGTGGGTCATGGATAAAACCAAAAAGAAGCTGATTGATGATATTCCCGAAGATGGGCAACATATTGATAAAGCAGGAAAGTTTTCTTTTGAAAAACACCCCAGGCATAATGAAATATCCTTGTTACTTTTTTCTTTATTGGATGATGAGCGTGATAAGTGTGTAAATGTTAAAAGTCGGGATTTAATCAAGCATAGTATTTATTGGCATCATGCTAAGCCCAATCGAAAAGAAGAAATCAAAAAACTTGATGGCGTATATAATAAATTAACAGCAAAGCAAGTTGAAAAAATGATACCTGTGACACTTGGTATGTTGGCTAAAGTCATAAACTTAACAGCTAATTACGGTGTTGATTTGAAATTAACAGATTTTTTTAAATCATTAGATGATGACAGGGTTTATGATGTAAAGAAGACATTTTTAGCTGAATATAAAAACTATGGTGCAAGTCTGGAATTGAAGCAATTTCAGGGTGATGTGAAAATTAATGCTAGAAATAACATTGCGCGAACCGTTCTTGTCTCCGCTGATCGGTTGGTTTCATCTTTAAGTGCCGAGGCATTAAATGCTTATATTGAAGAAGGTTCACTGCACACCCTTTTGGATGAAGCTTTATTGCAAGAGCGTGGGTTAACCGCCGCGATTAACGTCTGCTTGCAAGGTTTTGAAGAACAGTATCCCGCTAGCGATAGAAATAAAAAGCAAAGCCAAGCTGTGCAAGACCTAAACGATGGCGAAACAAGTGTCATGGTGCTTCAAGGGCCAGCGGGCTGTGGTAAAACCAAAATTGCTTTGGAGTGGGCTGCGAGTAACTATGCAAAGAAAATCATTTGGGTATGCCCAAGGGTGCAAGTTTGCCAAGGTTTGGTGAATGATCTTATCAGTAAAGAATACTTACCCCATACGAAAATTGAAATTTGCACAGGTGAATTTAAAAGCATTTATCAGTCTGGAGAACCGCCTATAGACACACCAGAAGGGCAAGCGTTTTCTGGTGATATTGTACTGACAACCATTGATCAAGTGATTAATACCATCACCACGCACACTAAAATCACAGGTTTAATCCAATATATGAATGCTCATGTCGTTTTTGATGAGTACCATGAGTATATTCCGATGGCTGGGTTTAACTTGTTATTTGCAGAGTTGGTGGCTTGTAAGCAATTGCAAAGCAATACGAAGAATGCACTGCTGGTTTCTGCAACACCTAACTATTCGTTTGTTCAAGGTCTTCTGGACATTCATAAAGATGATATTATAAGTATCAAAAGTTTTAATCAGCGTAAGTATCATATTGAATTTCAAGCTTTTGATGAAAAACAAGAAGATGAAAGCAACCCGCTATATCAACAGCAACTAGATAATACCTTTGTCATTAGCAATACGGCGATTACAGCGCAACGTAGTTTTATTCAAAATCAAGGTAAAGAACAGGCTATTTTGATTCACTCTAAGTTTAAGCCAAAAGATAGAAAAGAGTTGTTTAATAAGGTTTTTAAGACGTTTAAAGAAGATGGTGATAAAGGCTTTGTTGTTTTGCGGGCGGGGCCGATTATTCAAGCTTCCTTAAATATTACGTGTAAAAAGATGGTTACTGAGATGACCAATGCGGAGAACTGGCTACAGCGCATGGGTCGGTTAGATCGTTTTGGTAAAAGTGATGTGTCTAGTCTCTATCTTTCAGCTGTTTCTCAACATGTGAGAGATGGAAAATGCTTGGGAAATGCAAAGTTTCTGAATGGCTTACATTGTTTGCAAAGTAGCAAGGCATGGTTGATATTTTTGGAAAAGAACCTTCCAGAAAACAAAACGCTAACCATCGATGCGATCTATCAACTTTATCAAGATTTTTACAAGGATAAGCATTGTCTTGATGCGATTGAGCAAGATTTGTTGGCGGCATTAAAAGTTAGTGTTCAATTGATTGGTGAAAAAATTATTGATCCTATTTCTTTTCCTAGTAAGAAAAAGCCAAAAAACACTAAGGTGAAAATCAAGAATAACTCCTTGCGTGGCAATAGCCGATTTGTACAAATGGCTGTGATGAATATTGGCAATGGTTTGGAGGTGTTTCCAAATGACTATGCTTGTGATAGAGAGAGTTTCACGCTGTCTGTAGAGTTGATTACAGGCTATGGCGAAAGTGAAAGAAACCTATTAGCTTTTATGGCGAAAAAACATCATAACATTAAAGAAGATTTGAGCTATGGAGTGAAGAAAACTACAAAATACAAAGACAGTGTATATTTGAAAAAATCAAAAGAAGAAGAAACGCCCCTTTATTTGAGTTATACACGAGAAGATTTAAAGAAAGTGGAAGCAGAGCCTCACTTTTATGCTGTGTATTATGCAGTAGGAACAAACCAACCGATTGGGGCTATGTCAGCCCACCAAATAAACAATCAAGGAGAAGAAGGATGAGTACAGTAACAGGTGTTAAAAGTATTGACTTTAAAATCAAGGCATTAGGTCATGGTGTGGTGAATTGGAATGGGCCAACAAGTTTAAAAGGGGAACACCCACTTAAACCTTATGAAAATCACACAATGCCGAAATTAAGGGGGTATACAAATAGCACAGGTGAATTTGAAGAGGGGGTTACCAAAAAAGGCAATCCTTTTAAGGTAGATAAGTTAAAAGAAGCGACTGACATCAATTTCAAGAAAACTCCGTTATATATAAGCCAAAACTGTATCCGTCATCACCTCTTCAAAAACCAAGCTTTTGATATTCATTATGCAAAGAAGAACAACTTACAACAGGTATTAGCCTCAGTGACAGGCTTGATTCGTGGTTATGTTGTACCAGCAAGCCAAAATAAACGCACGAGTCCTTTGTTGATGGAAGACTTTGTGGATCAGTTGGGTAATGGGAACTTTGAACAGTTTGGGCAGGCTGGCGCACGAGATAGTTCTTCTTTTTTCTCCAAAACAACATTTGGCGATACTGAATATATTTCATACGGCTCTATCAGCATTGAGCAATTGCAATTTATTTCTTTGGATAAAAAGTTTGATCGTGAAGCGATGGAGCTGAAAGAAGGACAAGGGGAGAAGGTTGCACAAGGTGTGCAAGATTTTATTCAATCGTTAAATACAGACTTAAAACCTGTAGTAACTTTTCATGCAAACTATGTGCGCAGGGGTACTATTTTTGAAGAAGGTGAGCATGGCCTTTTATTGAATCATGATGCTATTAAAGCCTTGGTTGAGCATACCCTAGAAATGATTTCAGAACTTTCTATCCGTCAGGCAAAATCATATATGTATGTTGATGAAATAACGGTTGATTATAATGATAGCAACAAAATGATGCGTATCAAACGTGATGAAAGTGATATATCAGAGCAGCCTGAGTCAGATTATGCTTCTTATTTCTATGCGAAATAGAGGTCGTTATGAAAATCACAATTGAATATGAATCCTCTTGGAGAAACTCATTTTTAGACGGTAATAATAATGAAGCACTGCCTAAAAATGGCCGTAAATTTATTGGCTCAATAACAAGCCTTAAGAAGGCTGAAAACTTTATTCAACGTCAGGTGACGCTGGATACCGTGATGGGGGTGATGAATAGACTGATTGGCGATCAGCGTAAATTATATCAAGCAAGAGATGATGCAAATTATTTTTTTAAAAGCATTGAAGCGCATGTGAAGCATGAAGATAAACCAAGTGCCATCAATAGAGAAATGACTTATATTCGTAATATTACGGGTAGCACAGATCAAAATTCATACACAGGCATGGTGAAAACCTTTGACCCCATGTTTTCATCTGATTATTCAGCGTCATTTTGGGGTGTTCTTGGTTTAGGTCTTGATGACCTATGTTTATTTATTATCAATAAAAACCAAATCACTACATCGATTGATGCTGACCCACTATCAATCATCACAAGACTTGAAGAGCTTAACAAAATGAAAGCTATCTCCAATGAAGATGATGCTTGTAAAGCTGTGGAGGTATTACTGCAATCATTTCCTGATATTAGTTATGAAACGAAGAAAGGAGATCTGATGCCTATTAGTCTTTATTGCTCAGCTTTATATTTACAGTTAGAGCGACTAGGGAAGCAGTTTGATATGTCTTCCGCAAAAACAAAGGCTGGTGGTCTTAGTGGTATTTCTAAACGGGGTTTTACCAAAAAAGATTTTATGAATCGTTTTACGACTGGTGATAAGAAGAAAATATGGGGAAACCCATATATTCATGAAGAGTTTGTGAAGGGTGTTGGTAAAATAAAGCACCTCATGACCAAAGCCAGTGGCACACTAGAAATCAATATTGATATAGAGAGAAGGAAGGCTAGAGAAATTAAAACGATGATTGATAATGCAGGTGTTTCCAGTTTTTACTTGGGTAAAAAAGGGTTGGCTTATGTTTCAAGAATACGTGTGTAATCGGGGGCTATACATGAACTACTATTTTGATATTCAATTAAAGCCTGATGCAACAATGCGAGAAAATATCTTGTTAAATCAAGTTTATACAAAGTTGCACCAAGCTTTATCATCGATACAGGCGACAGATATTGGCGTAAGTTTTCCTCATTATAAGCTGAAATTGGGCAATATTGTTCGCCTTCATAGCACTGAAACCCGTTTAATAGCACTACAAACAATGAAATGGCTTGGTGATTTAGAAGTCGGTTGTGATGTCAGTGAGATCCAGCAGGTTCCAGACCAAGTGGCCTATCGGGTGGTGTCACGAAAGCAGAGCAATATGACAGAAGCAAAGTTGCGTCGATTAATCAAAAGAGGGTCAATTTCTCAAGGCGAAGTGCGGCAATATAAGTCGAAAATGTTTTCCCAAGGCCTTGATAATCCTTATTTAGAACTGGAAAGCAGTTCAAATGGGCATCATCACCGTCGATTTATTCAATTCAGTGCTATTTTAGATAAACAGAAAGATGGTTTGTTTGATCAATTTGGCTTAAGTAAAGAAGCAACAGTGCCTATATTTTAACCAATGTTTTTTAACAAAATAAAAGTTCTTTATAATTCAGTAACTTACGACGACTCATTATTTCATAGGGTGAAATGTGAAAAAGTGGGTCATTTATTTGTTTTATATATCTTTTTTGAAGATAGAGTTCAGTTCACTGCCGAATAGGCAGCTTAGAAG